>JBMFTE010000006.1:0-32891 GCA_049967195.1 Nitrososphaeria archaeon | reverse complement strand
TGCCGGGGGAGGGCTTTGAACCCTCGACTTCTGGATAATCTCATCTCCAGATTATGAGTCTGGCGCTCTAACCAGCTGAGCTACCCCGGCTTGGCATTACGTTGTTTTTAATGGCTTATAAGATTTGCCAGTTCCTAATTTAATAACGCCAATATGGATATCAGCATGACTCGCTTTCATAGTCTTCCATACCAGATTCTCTGAGCTCCCACGGGAAAACGATCCAGTAATCCACTTCCTTTACATAAAAATTCGGCTTGACCTTAGCCCATGGTTTCACAAATAATGATGCTATCTGAACCCCCGCGGCACCCTTGTTCCTGATCAGGTGCTCCGATGCAAGCAGCAGCGTATCGCCAGTATCTACGGTGTCATCCACAACTAAAACATTTCTTCCACGCACATCAACATAAAGCACATCAAAAATCTTTGCAGGTATTTTTAAACCCGGCCCTTTATATGATTTTATATTTATGAAATCAAGAGGAGCTGAAATTCTGTCGGCTACAACCATTGAAATTGGCAAACCGCCTCGAGCAATTCCAATAACTGCGTCAAATGATGAACCAGATGCCTTAATCTTTTTAACAAGCTCAAGCGTAAGGCGGCCAAATTCATTCCAAGGCACAAGCCGCTTCTCCATTTTTAAGCTTATTTTTGCTGGGATTTAAATATTACCGATAAACCTATCATAAAATTTTTTCAGTTTTCAAAAAAAGCTTATTATTCTACTAGTGGGCCAATTACAGTTTTGCCCACAATGCTGTTTATGCTTTCAACTTTTTTATCTATTGACTCCTGTATCTCATTGATCTCCTGCTCAGTTAAATGGCTGAAACGCCCCTGCATCCTAAGGTAGTTTCTCACATGCTTTCTCCTAGGCACAGTTACAGTAACCCTGAACTCGCCATGGTCCTTTTCCCAGTTTATCCACATTGCTGTTTCCGTTGCAAGCCTTGATATTTCAATCCCGTACCTAGGGTCAAACTTCCAGCCTGTGGTGCAGGGCTGAAGCACATGCACGAACGACGGCCCCTCAGTTTCCAAGCCCCTCTTGAACTTATTCATCATATCTGTAAAGTTATTTGGGTTTGATGTTGCAACATATGGTGTTCCATGGGCTGATACTATTTCTGCAATTGGCTTCTTTTGCTGTGGCTTGCCTTTCCACTGGCTTCCTACGGGGGTAGTGGTTGTCCAGGCAAACTCTGGCGTACTTCCGCTTCTCTGGATGCCAGTGTTCATGTAAGCTTCGTTATCATAAAGCACGTACATTACATGGTGACCCCTTTCGAGCATTCCGCTAAGCGCCTGCAAACCTATGTCATATGTTCCGCCGTCACCCGCAAGGGCTATAACGTTGACTTTCTCTGACGAGTTTATTATGCCCTTTTTCTTTAAAGCTATAATTGCAGATTCCACACCGCTTGCGGCGGCAGCAGCGTTTTCAAATGCTACATGAAGCCATGGGACATTCCAGGAAGTGTACGGGTAAGTTGTTGTTGAAACTTCCACGCAGCCTGTTGCGTTTACCACTATTGTGTTAGGGCCTGCCACCTTCAGCAATAGCTTGACAATCGTGCCAGCAGTGCAGCCAGCGCACAGCCCGTGCCCTGGCGAAAAATATTCCTCGTGTGGAACGTCAAATATTGTCCTGAAAAATGGCTTTATACTCATTCCCGTACACCCCAGTATATGCTTTCAGTTGACCCTTTGCCAGCCAATACCTCGTTTGTAATTTTTGATATATCAGCCTCTGTCACCGTCCTCTGGCCAAGCCCCACAATGTAGCTGTAAACCGGGATGTTTATGTTGTATGAGTTCATAATTGATTTTAATTCTACAGCAAGGGGTCCAGATGTGGGTAATCCATTGGAAAATGACCTGTCCAGAACTGCCACAACCTTTGATTTTAGCAACAGGGACCTCAGCTCATTGAGCGGGAATGGCCTAAAGAGCCTCACCCTTGCTGCGCCGACGGAAATTCCCTGTTCCCTCATTTCGTCAACGGCCTGCTTCACCGTTCCAAAAATCCCGCCATATGTTAAAATTACTGCCTCGGAGTTTTCAACGTTGTATTGCTCAACCAAGCCGTAGCCTCTGCCATACAGTTTGCTATAAACCTGATCAGCTTCAACTGACGCGCCATAAGCTTCCTCCATGGCCTTTACCTGTTGGTACTTGGTTTCATAGTACCAATCTGGGTTCGCGACAGCGCCCATTGTAACCGGCTTTTTGGTGTCAAGGATCACCCTGTCCTTTCTAGGTATGTAATCCCTGAACAATCCGCTTTTTTCGCTTACAAATACCGGTTCATATGTGTGGCTCATCATAAAGCCGTCGTATGCTACCATAACTGGCAGCATCACACTTTCTGCTATTCTGTATGCCTGCAAGATACTGTCATACACTTCCTGAGCAGATGAAGCAATTATGGTAATCCACGAAGTGTCCCTTGTGTTCATTACATCACTGTAATCTCCCCATATGCTCAGTGGAGCTGATAGCGCTCTTGCTGCTACAGACATCACAATTGGCAGCCTCATGCCAGAAGCTATGTGAAGCAGTTCATGCATGAGCTCAAGCCCCTGGCTTGAAGTTGCGGTAAACGCCCTTGCACCAGCTGCACTAGCGCCAATTGACGCGCTCATTGCAGAGTGTTCACTTTCAACGTGCACCATTTCCGCGAGTAGTTCACCATTTGCAATAAATTCAGACAACTTCTCCACAACGGTGGTCTGCGGAGTTATGGGATATGCTGCAATCTCATCCACATCGGAGTCCCTCGCCGCATAGGCCACGGCATAATTAGAACTCAGAGGCAGCCTCTTCCATATGGATTTTGCTATGGTTTCCATGTCACTTCACCTCTTCTATAAAGTCAATTGCCTTGGGCTCACACTCTTCAACGCATATCCCGCACCCCTTGCAGTAATCGTAGTTGATCTCTATCGTATTCTTCCATTCCCTGCCTGAAGAATTTGTATACCTTCTGTCGGCTATTGATATTGCAGGTTCTGGGCAAAACACCCAGCACCTCAAACATCTTGTGCACTTGTCCTGATTGATCACGGGTTTGAAAGTCCTCCAGTCACCGGTAAACCTGCCAGAGCTGTTTCCGGGTTCTAGGATCACGGCACCCGCGGGCATTGATTTCCACCCCACTAAATCTGTCATATCAATTCAGCACCTCAACTTCATTGTAAGCGCGGCTGGCCGCTTTTACATTTGATTCAGCAATCTTTGGCTTGAAGTTTTCCCTGATGGCCTCACTTACAGAATCTAGCTTTGCAAGCGGAGCTACCTTGATTAGCGCACCAACCATGGCCGTATTGACTATTGCTGCTCCGAGTTCATCCATGGCAATATGCGTTGCATCTACCCTTGCGATCATTAAATCTTCCCTTTCTATTTTTTCCCTAAGCTCGCTTATGCTTTTTGAAGAGTTTATCAGAACTGTGCCCCCAACCTTCAGGCCGTCAAGATACACTTTTTCGTCAATAGATGTATCAAGCACAACAACCATGTCTGGGGCCATAATTGGGGATCGCGTGAGTATCTGGTGTTCGGAAACGCGGGTGTATGCCTTGACTGGAGCCCCCCGCCTTTCGGCACCAAATTCAGGGAACGCCTGCGCGTACTTTTCGTCAAATATTGCTGCTTCGGCAACAATTATTGCAGCGGTTACCGCACCCTGACCGCCCCTTCCATGCCACCTTAATTCAAAACTAGTGTGCAATATTGATCTTATAATGCTCCCCAGAGGGATTTTAAAAGGATATCTATTAATTACCTCAAAACATTCTAATAATTGCAAGAATCACACAGGTATTTTTAAAAAAATCATTGATATAACTAGCCCAGCCATGAGCAGCACATTGTAAATTACAAAAAGTAGGCCAGTCCTCAAATCAATATCAAGAGCGCCTAGCCTGAAGGTTTTGAGCAGTTTTATGCAATAGGGAATGGTCAGTAAAGTCACCAGCGAGTAAACTGGCAGCACACCCAAAACTATGTAAATTGCTTGAATGATATAAACTCCCAGCAAAAACGATGCGTATATTTTATAGCCATGTTTCTGCGTCATCATTGCAAATGACCTAACTCCCGCTTCGGAATCGCTTACCCTGTCGCGATAATTATTTGAATAGATTATAGACATCATTATCATTGCGGGCAACAGCGATATTAACAGCACATTTAAGGAAACCTACCCGCCAGCTGCAGCTGCAAACCCGCCCATAACAAGGGGCGGTCCAAATACCAGCGAGACATCCAGCTCACCAAGCCCGTGAGCCTTAAGGTTTGCAATGGGGCCGTTGTATGATAAAAGCATCACTGCACCAATCAATTCAAAAAGTAATACAACAGGACCTGTAATGTATGAAATGTACACGCCAAGGAGAAGTCCAGCTGATATTATTATACCAGATACCATATACGCCTTGCTCACAGCGAATTCACCTTTAAGCACAGGATGTTCCCTGTAAAGCGCAGTTGCGCAACCTGGTCTGTCTACCCCCTGAGATACATCATTAGCATCATTTAGCACATTTGTTCCCACATGCAGCAGAAGCGTGGCTATTACCGCAAGCAAGAGAGTGTATATGTTGAATCTAACAAAAAGGGCCGCTGCGCCACCAAGCAGCACTGAAGACACGCTCATCGGAAGGCTCCAAGCTCTCAGCATTCCTAAAATTGAATTTGTCTTCATTTTTTTACAGGTTTTTTATTACCTTTACAGGATCGATATAAATCAGAACTCGTGTTTCATCAGGTGAACTCTTGGGATACTTTATAACGCCCATGTACTTTGAAGCCATTTTATCGATGTGTTCTTCGGCCCTATCCCGGGTCTGCTCCTTTATCCTACCCTTTATCATTACATATTTGTAGGGATTTGAGGGATTAGTTACAACTACTGTAACTGGCGACCCTTTTTTAGCGAGCTTCTGCTTTTTCCTTCCTTCTGCAGTGTTTATAATGATCCTTTCACCGTCCGTATCTACCCAGACAGGTGTTATGTGAGGAAAGCCATCCACGTCAAGAAGTGAAATGTAGGCGAAGCTTTTGTCATTTATAAGTGCAACAATACTATTGTCGAGTTTCATAAAGTACTCTATGTTAAGCTAAAAATAAACTTTTTTCAACTTTTTTCAATCATTTAAAATGTGCGCATCAATGCAGTTTTAGTAACCATTTACTGATCACAAAGCTTCGCTTTTAAGCGACGGATCAAGTTTCCAGAATTATATAATGTTGAGCTAGAAAGCAAAGCACGAAGGAAAGGCATGACCGTAGAGTTCTAGGACGCGGAAGAACAACCTTGATGGGGTCGCAGTTCATTCTATGATGTATCCATACATGACATTACAAATAATGCGGCGAACAGTTTTAACCGGGTGTAGTTCACAACTAAACGCTACAAATATGATTGCGGTAAATTACAATTCTACTATTGTGATGCTTTAAGGTATGATGCATCGATGGTTACCTGAATCTGAACTGGTGTGTCCAGAAGCATTATTGCAGCCTCCCTTTTGTCCTTGTCAAACCTCACTATTTTAGCCTTCATACCCTTAAACGGCCCGTTTATTACTTCTACAACATCGCTCTGATTAAACGAAATCTCAACTTTGCTGACCTTTAACATAGACTGAATTTCGGGATTACTTAGTAGACCCGGTAACTGCGATCTGACATTTTTTACATCGTTTATTAGCCTGCCAACTGCCCCCGGGGTTTCAGCTTCAATAATAAGGTAACCCTTCATCCTATCGTTAACTATGATAGAATATATGGGTAATTTTTGCAGCTCTGCTTTTTTCATGAGCGAAGAGGCTACCGCCTTTTCTTGGCCCCCAACTACCTTCACAACGTAAAATTTACCACTCATTACCTGACACTCAACCAGAATGCTGCCAGGTGGATCAACAGCCCAATGCCACCTATCAAAACCAGAGCCAGAAGAAATAATTTAAGATAGCCGGAAAGCTCATCCCACCCCGACTTGTGGCTGTACCTAAGCAAGTTTCTCACGGATTTGAAAAAATCCAATAAACCCATTTCTGTTACGATATCCTAAGGTTGTAATTTAAGCTTTATGGTATTCCTGCGCGTATTTCTCCGAATTTGCAATAATCAATGTTTTATGGTTTTCTGCTGCCAATTAAAATGGGGATCCCTATCTCCATGATCTTTAGTTCGCCCACATATTTCTTGGCTAACAGCAGACCTGGCTTCACATCATGAAAAGTAACGGTAAGATCTGCGGTAACTATATGGGATGCAGGTTTCCCCGAATCTGGATCAAGCCCAGATGGAACATCTACAGCAACTACAAACGCATTTGATAGGTTTATTTTATCTATAACTGTGCTAAATGGCTCCGCTACATCCCCTTTTATCCCGGTCCCAAAGATTCCGTCAACAATTATTTCACATTCTGATAACTCCTGGCCGGTTGGCGGCCTTTTTATTACCGGCAAAAGCGCCTCCACAAGCCTTAGCATTAACTGCGGGTTATCTCCTTTTACCGTCCCTGACGCAAGGTAAATCTCGACGTTATAGCCAGTCAGCACCAAGTGCCTTGCAGCCACCAGCGCGTCTCCTGCGTTGTTCCCAGACCCACATATGACGCATATTTTGCCGGTAACCCGTGGTTCGAATCTTTCCCATATGGATTGGGCCACCGACCTGCCTGCATTTTCCATCATGAGTGTTGTTGAAAAGCCCAAATCAGCGGCGTTCCTCTCTATTTCCTTCATCTGAGCAATGGTAACTGTCATACTATAAAGACAGCAGACCTGTCTATTAAATATTATATTTTTTAAACTGAAATTTTTCCGTATGCGCCCTCGCCGAACATTTCATTTACAACCTTTTCAACATCCTGTTTTACATCCTTACGCGAATAAATTCTGAGGATGTTGTAGTAGCCCATTATGTTTTCCAGCACAGGAAGGTCATTTATCGATAGCCCCTTTGCAGTAACTGTCTCCCCCTTTGATATTAAATAAATATCCCTCAGCTCTTCTCTCTGGAAAGTTTTGGGAACTGATGGAACCGTAGGAAGGTCGATAAAGACCGAACCTTGCTTGGCGCCAGCACGCTCTTCAATCTCAGATGCTAGCTGGTTTCTTAAATTCTGGTGGTTAAGAAGTTTCTCAAAGAACGCATCGCGCCCTATAAATGATGCTTCATATACAAGTTTAACCAGCCTCCTTGATAGGTAATCCCTTACCAGTTCCTTTGCTGGTTCAATCTCATTCTGCTCAGACATTAGGATTTTCTGTATCAAAAAATCATCGGTTAGCTGCAAATATGCACTCAGATCCTTTGGATCTGCAAACCCCAGCACAGAATCTGCAATATCAATGGCTCTCATGAGCATTGAATCTGCGCCGCGAGCCGTTTTGTGAAAGTAAACTTCTTTGAACATTTCATACCTGGCAATGGTCATTCCCTCAAAGGCTGAAACCGCATCCTTTTCTATAGAAAGCTGATCCTCGTAAACATGCATGGAATCAATTATTTTGTTGACGTTTACTCTTCCGAACAGGGCTCCTGTGTAGTACGAGTCCCTCTGTATATAGTCCATAAGATCAGCGCTGAGCGGACCCGCTATTACAGCTCTCATAAATGGTTTGTACTTTCCCATCCCCCTTGCCAGTTCCGAGATTTCCCGCGGGTCATATCCATGCTTTTTAAGCGATTCTCCAATGCTGGTCTCGGCAATCACTCTCTGTGTTATATCTTCATGGTTGGACCCGTACTTTTTTGATATTATGTCTTCAAAAAGGTGAGAAAATGGACCATGGCCCGCATCATGAAGCAATCCGCCTATCCTGAGCAATTGAACATCGTCGTCTCCTATGTAACCTTTATCCTTCAACTCGGCACCAATTACTGCGGCCATGTGCATTGCCCCAAGTGAGTGCTCGAATCTGGTGTGGTTGGCTGCAGGATAGACAAGGAATGCGGAGGAAAGTTGCTTGATCCTCCTAAGCCTTTGAAATTCAGGAGTATCTACTATGTCCCTTTCAATATCGTTTATCTTTAAAAGCCCATATATGGGATCCATTATTTCGATTATCAATCTATATTATTTTTGAAGCTTTTATTATAAAAACTTTTAGTGAAATTCTCTGTCGACCTGACCCATGAAATTTGCCCTTTTTGAAATCACCTGGTTTTTTGCTGACTGCATTGCATAATTATTGAGAAGAGAAACTTAAAAGCGTAACGGTGATCCGCTTAAAAGCGATGGTTTTGAAATGAAATAAAATTTCAACATTTCTTATTTGTATACTTTAGCTTCCCGGCCATAAACATCCGGTAGGCAATCCTTGAAAGTTCATCCGCCCTTTTATTGAGTTCTCTGGGAACCCATTCAAACTCTATAGACTCCATTTTAAGCGAAAGTTCATATGCCCTTTTATAAAGTGGCATCAGCCTTGCTGATTTTACCTTGTACGTCCCGTTCATCTGGCTTATCACCAGCTTTGAATCGCCCCTTACCTTGGCCGATTTAACCCCAAGCCCAATCGCAGACGCAAGAGCGCATATCAATCCGGTGTACTCTGAAACGTTATTTGTTGCACTTGAGCTCCAGGGCTCAGCTGCCAGCCCGTAACCTTCCTTGATTATAGCTGAATTGTTTTTATAGATTACATATCCATACGTCGAAATGCCCCTTGGATTTACAGGCTCTGTGAGCCCGTCAAAATATATGTAAGTCAAAATCCAAAGAAATCCTCTATCCTTGAAGCGCCGATGATCTCTTCAAAGCTAAAGCCCAGCGCATCAAGTAGTTGTTCAAAGGTGCTGTTCATGAATTCCACGTATTTATTTACGTCAATTTCTTCCTTTTTAGCCATTTCTACTGGCTTTACACCGTCCTTACCAACGGTCTTTACATATTCAATTATGTCACCGGCCTTTATTTCCCTCTTTTTGGAAAGAAGCTGGGCTGCCTTTACATGCTGAGGGGTGGTATCATTGTAATCATCCAATGATTTGTTCATCATTACCCTAAATGCCAGATCCTCCAGTGGCACACTCCTGCTTTTCAGATCTAAGTAAGCCTGCCTGATCTTCTTTCTGATCTCTTCCTTAGCCACTTCAAAATCTGACTGAGTCTTTACCTGGCTCAGTATTTGAATTACATCATAAAACACTTTTTTAATAAAACCTGGCGTGTGACTCTTTTTGCCTGAAAGCCCCTTTATTTCAACAGACCCATCTTCATACACTCCGATATAGTTCTTCTTTCTCTGGCTGAATGCCACATACCTGTACCGCTTGTCTACCTCGAGGTCAATCCCTAGGGAATCTTTTGCCCAGTTAACTATTTCCGTTACCTGCTCTTCAGTTGGGCTCTTAAGGAAAAGGCTGTCGGTATCACCGTACACTACCGGTATTCCAAGGCTCTTTGTCTTATCAATGGTCTGTTGGATTGAATAACGCCCTAATGCTGTTGTGGACTCTGCCACGGGGAGGCAGTAAAACGGGAAATTTTCAAACCCCATTACACCGTATGACGCGTTTAGAACAACTTTCAGTGCCTGGGATATGACGTTGTAGAATTCCTTTTCATCCTTTGTCTTCGACCTCTTTGAAAGGCGTTTAAAATAATTGACCCTGATGTCTCTCAGAGCGCCTATCAGCAGTGAAGTCATTCCCCTGTTTTTCTTACAAACCCAGTATGTAGTGTTTGGCAGCACATTTGTCCTGCATTCTTCATGCGGGCACTTGACGGTTTCGTAGCTTAGGTTGTAAACCTTTATGATACTTGGATACAGGGAGGCAAAGTCCAGTACTATCACCTTAAAGTGAACTCCAGGCGTGGGCTCAATTACAAAACCCCCAAGGTACTTTTTGCCCTTTATTATTGCCCTCGATACGGCCTCGCTCCCCTTTAATTCGATTTCCTCTTTTCTTGGAACAAGTGCGTTCCTTCTCCTGTGTTCGTAGATGAGCATACTTCTTATCCAGTTAGATACACTCAATCTTGATGTATCCTCAATGTTCATCCGTGCTACCCTTGACAGAACAACAATGAGCCTGATCAGCAGGTCGCTGTCAAAGGTTGTAAGGTTAAGCGTAAGCTTGGAATCAACATAATTGTAATATCCAAGGTTAGTCATCGAAAGGTCGTTAATTGCAACATCTAGGGCCACCTTTTCCTCTCCCAGTAAGGCTTCACTCACCGCATTTAGCGTATGTTCAGAGTACTTGTTGCTGAATGCGTATCCCTGTATTGACCTGTTGTTAAACGTTTTATAGAGGTCTATATGTATTCCGTGAACAAAGGTAGCCATTTCCCTTTGCAAAATTATTGGTATTGCCTCCTTTGGCACGTTTAAGGAGCTAGCCCTGTGATAAATGTATGGCAAGTCAAATGAATCACCATTAAAGGTAAGTATTACAGGGTACTGTAGGATATCCTTAAAGAATTCTATAAGCAGCTGTTTTTCATCATCATACACCCTAAATTTAACATCCTGCGGGAATTTACTCCCATCCCCCCTCTGAACATCTGCCCTGTTAAGCACAAAGACTTCAGCCTGACCGTCATTTCCGACTAGAGAGATGCTGATAATTGGCTGAGATGCGGTCTCCGCATCGGGCAGCCTGTTTTCCATTTCTGTTAGGACCTCTATGTCTATTGCCGCCCTTTTAATGAAGGGGATGGGCTGGGACAGAAGCCCAGCAAATTCATATATGTATTTTTTAAGGAAATCATCTGAATTTGCCAGTGCTTCCTGAAGCGCGCTCTGCATCTCTCCTGAAAGATAGTTGCTAACACTTGACATACTGCTGCCATCTACTTTCATGTACGTCCCCGGTATCAGCCCGTTATCATATATGTAATTTTCATAGTATTTTATGTCTGCTTCATAACATTCCTCAACATTCCTTATGCTCTTTTCGCCTGGATGGCCACCAATTGCTAGTGGATCTGCGGCAATTATCCTGGAAACCGTAATTATCTTGTCAGTCAAAGGGTCCCATTTGTCAACCTGTTCTATCTTTATTACATCACTCCGCTTTAATAGGTCTGAAAGCTCCTCAGGCGTTTTCCTGCTGTAGCAATACGGCTTATGACCTGTTTTATCATAATAGTAGTAAACCTTCTGACCTGAGGGGTCCAGGAGCTTTAAGTAAGCTATCCTTTTCTCACCATTGTAGCCCGCGCCCAGTAAAAATCCATTTTCTAACCTGTTAACATCTTTTACAGTTTCATCCAAAAACATAGATAGTTCAGATACCGACATATTTCTGCTAATTATCCAACGGCATTGTAATTAACCTTTATGCCACATTGATTCAGGGGAATTCACTGCCGGCCAGCTTTGCTTGCAGCGCCCTGAAAACATCCCCTTCCTTCAGCGCTGAAATTCCGCAAACCCCAGCAATTACCTGCACATGAACAAAATAATCTGGATTCTTCATTTTTGCCTTTAACCCAACCATCTTCTGGGCCACTGCATTTATCACCTCCCCCCAAGTGAGATTGGTGCCCCTGAGCTCCGCTTCAATTTTATAAGTTGAGCCTGATGGGATTTCTGGCGCAAGCATGCCGGCAGTGGCGGCTATCTCCTCAATTGATGATGCGCAGCTGTATTTTATTGGAATAAATCTGAGCACCCGCTTAACCTTCCATGGTTCATGGAATGCTGTGTTCCACAAGGTTTTTGAAGCCTTGACCGGGTCTCCAAAAAGCCTTCCGGCCACAATGCCAGCAACCTTCTTATCCAAGTAGATTATCGGCAAATACTCCGGCAAAAGGGCTTCCAGTTCACGCACAAGTTCATCCTCAAGATTCCTGTACGTTGTTGCTACAAAATTTAAGGGGCTGTCATTCAAACCTTCAACGTCTCAAATATCTTGCCAAAACCGTTCTCTATAGTTTCATTGGAAGTCGCATATGATATCCTGACAAACGTTGAATATTTGTCCCCAAACGCGGCCCCTGAAGTTGTACTAACGTGAGCATTTTCAAGTAGGTAGGATGCTGGGTCAATCCCCCCGCCAATATATCTGCCAAGGTCTATGAAAAAGTAGAATGCGCCGGAGGGAACTGTGAAACTGATCCCTTTCTGGTTGAGCATTGAAATGACTTTGGTCCTTCTTCTTCCAAATTCGCTCACCATTGATTTTACATCATCCTCACATTCATTTACTGCTGTAACTGCCGCTATCTGCGCAAATGTAACAGGTGAGGTTGCTGTATGGCCCTGTATCTTTGCCATCTGCTTTATGGCGTCATTTACCGCAATTGTATAGCCTAATCTCCAGCCAGTCATGGCATATGCTTTGCTGAAACCGTTCAAAAGTATAAGCCCATCTTCTATTCCCATTACATCAAGAAATGAAACATATTCCGTATCATAAACCATCCTGTCATATATTTCGTCACTTATGACCCATAGGTTGTGATCATGCGCTATTTCGGCAATCCCCTTGATTGTTGATTTTGAATATACCGCGCCAGTAGGGTTGTTGGGTGAATTTACCAGTATCGCCCTTGTCTTATCACTCACCGCGCTTTCTATCTCGCCCATATTCGGAACAAACTGCTCATTGGTGTTGACCTCACGCGGAACTCCTCCTGCAAGCTTCACTATCTGCTTGTAGCTTGGCCATGCCGGATTGATTATTATCACTTCCTCTCCTGGATTCAAAATTGAAAAAAGGGCATAGTATATTCCCTGCTTTGAACCTGGTGTGGCAATAACATTTTCTGGCTTCACTTTGTACTTTGCAGCGATTGCCTGCCTGAACTGCATAACTCCTAGGGATGGCGCATAATGCGTCATTCCGTTATTCATCGCTGCATAAGCTGCTTCGATTATCTTTTTTGGTGTTTTGAAATCTGGTTCACCGACGTCCAGCTTGTACACCTTTATACCGTTGGCTATCATCGCATTTGCCTTCTCAGAAGCCTTCAGGGTGGCTGATTCCTCAAGTTCAAACAACCTTTCAGGAGGGTTAAATTTCATTTTTACTATGCTTTATGGTGCTCATTTAAAAACTTTTTAGGCTGTGCCCTGCTACATCATATCAGTGATAAAAAATTGATGGAAGCAATATATGAGAGGCCTGGTAATTCCGATGTAATAAAGATAAAGGAAACTGGTATGTTAAAGCTAAACCCTGGAGAGGTTACTGTAAAGGCGGAGTTTGGTTCAGTGAACCATGTTGATATCTGGGGCAGGATGGACTATCCTTGGCACAGGTTTCCGAGAAGGTTCGGATCTGACCTCTCCGGAACAATAGATGACCCTGGAACATCTAACGCCCTAAAGAGGGGCGACAGGGTACTCCTTTATCCAATAAAATTCTGCGGAAGCTGTGAAAGGTGCCTATCCGCAAATGAAAATAGTTGCTCGACAAGGGCCCTTTACGGGGATCACGTGCCTGGATTTTTCGCGCAAATGGTCAATGTGCCAGAGAAGAACATTATAAAGCTGCCAGAAAACGTTTCACTTGAAACAGCTGCCGCGCTGCCGGTGGCGTACACTACTGCTTGGCACGGCTTAGTTGACAGGGCGGGGCTCAGGCCTGGCCTCAACGTGCTCATATTGGGTGGGTCAGGAGGCGCCGGTGTGGCCGCCCTGCAGATTGCCAAGGCGTTCGGGGCCAGGGTTTTCACTACTACATCACAACGGTGGAAATCAGAAAGACTTTTCAAGCTGGGGGCAGAGGGTGTTTTTGAAATCAATGAAAAGCTGCCAGAAAACGTGCTAAATTCAAGTAACGGCATTGATGTGGTATTTGATACACTTGGCTCACTTACGGTACCGCTGGGCATAAGGAGTTTAAAAAAGGGAGGTAAGCTCGTCAGCATAGCCATGACTACCGGTTCTGAATTTAATTTTAGCCTGCGCGATATATATTCAAACAACATCGATTTAATAGGCGCATACTTGGGGACACGGGGCAACCTGTTTGAACTGATCAGGGCTGTGTCTTCTGGCGCAATCAGGCCGGTAATAGACAGCCTCTTCCCATTTGAAGAAGTTGCAAGGGCACAGGAAAAGATGGAAAAAAGGACCCATCTTGGAAAAATCTTGTTAAAGTTTTAGCTAACGCGTGAGAGAAGCCACATACCCCACTCCTCTGGCTTTGCCCTCCCTGAAAATGAACATGTCACCCTGCTCTATCATGGCAGGCCTGTACTTGAACTGGAAGGTGACCCGTCCAAAGTCCCCGCTCCTTAAATACGGCGGTTCGGTTTTAATTATCTTTGCGACCTCCTTTACCGTCTTAAATTGTATTACCGGTTCATAACCCGCCTTTATCAGGGTTGGATGGTGAAGTATCCTTACATCTGCATCAAACTGTTTCACTACATGCGCCTGTTCTTGAGCTGCAAGCAAAACCATTCCGCGAGTTAGCTTATCCATCCTTCCCTTTGAAATTGCCAGCGTTACGTATTGCCCCGCAAAAGCTGAGTTAACTGCAACCCGGTTTTTTTGTATTGACTGAACCCTTACCTTCCTGAATTCACCATCATAGAATGGGCCCACAATCAACTCAGTATTTTCTGCTACTGTCCCTGACTCAATTAGGCCACTGACGACGGTTCCCACTCCCACCACTTCAAAAATGTCGTCTATATACATCTTGAACTTGCCGTTTATGTTCTCTTCCCAGTTAACCCGTTTTGGAAGAAAGTTAATGAAATTTTTAAGCGTATCTAACCCGCTACCTGTCCTGTTTGATAATATAAACATCGGAACTATCCTTCCATTCGATATGTTTTTGGATACTATCGATATGTCCGCTGCGTCCTTTACAAACACCGGTATCTTGTCCACCCCAGGCATTTTAAGCAGTTTAATTACTTCCTGAATATTCATTTCAGATACTGGGGGAGGGGCTAGGTCGGATTTTGTGAATATAATTATTATCGGTATTTTCAGCGCAAGCGCTATTCCGAGATGCTCCTTAAACGTTCCTATGGGTCCAGCACTGAGGGAAACTACAAGCATCACATAGTCAGGAAGGTTACCCATTATCCCCCTGAGCGTTGTTTTAAAGTAACGCTCATGACCTGCCAAATCAATCAGATGTATTATTTTGCTGCTTCTAAGATATATCTCTGATTCGTTATACGCCTGCAGCATATCATTAACGGATTTTCCTTCATTGTTGAACCCCAATATGTGAACAGTAACAGAGGAAGTCCTGCGGTCTTTTATTTCATGTATGTACCTTGCAACAAGCGACATGGCAGCGCCGTTTCCGTTGTCAAGGCTTCCCGATGTAAGTACGCCCTTGAGGGTACTTTTACCAGCATCCACATTGCCCATAAGTGCTACAGACACTTCAAGTGGCATCCAGTTCTTTGATTTCCTGATATAAACTTCGGCGATGGCCCCCTTTTCCCCTAGGACGGTCCTTATTATCTGCATTGAAGCGCCTGCCCTCTGGGCTATAACCTTTAAATTTTCAAGTGATGTTTTCAAGTCATTATCTGATAAGCCAATCGGTTCACCATCGTCTGATAACCCTAAAATATAAAAAGCTTCACCGTGCCCTTCATTTAGCCTGTAAACCATCTGGGTAACAAGGTGTTCCCTTCTTTCATCATCCAGTTCCTGAAGTAGCAACTTATATTCCACATTGCCTTTATCGTCTTCCCTCCTCATTTTACTCCCTGATAATTGATTTGTATTTACTTCTCATTATAAAATATTTTCTCCAGCTCTCTTCAATTTGACGCTGGTGGTTGGGGGTTATTTTTCCAACCACCTTTGCTGGATTGCCGATAACAAGGCTTCCATCTGGAACAATCATGTTTTGAGGCAGCATTGAACCAGCAGCTACAAAGCTGTTGTTGCCAATCTTTGTATTTTCCAAAACTATTGACCCAATGCCCACTATAACATCATCACCTATAAATGCGCCTTCCACTATTGTACCCTTCCCTATTGTTACCCTTTTTCCTATAACCGTTGCAGATGCATCTGGTTTTATAATGGCTCCGTCCTGAATGCTTGTGTATTCGTTTATTTCTATGGAGTCTGAATCAGCCCTCAGCAATGTGTTAAACCAAACGCTGACGTTTTCCCTCAGCCTGATATCACCTATCAGATAGGCATCAGGTGCTATGAAGCAACTTTGATGCACGAATGGTTTTTTGCCATTTATTTCCAATATTCGCATACCATTAGTATTTGACAAAGAGCTAAATTAACATTAATTAGCTTTTAAGCCAGACCCCAGCATAACAGCTTAAGGCACTATTTTTAATACATCGCACTTGACAATATGATGTCATGCTCAGCGAAGAGACCCTAAAACAAATCCGCAATATTTATGCTGACAGGACGATATTTCTTGTTGGTTGCATGGCGCTGGGGCTGGGGAATGAGACCTGCTACTATGATGTTGCAGTCTATCCCGGAGCAGAAATCGCAAAAATGATCCTTAACCCCAAAGAAAGGGTGATAATAATCCCGGTAAATTCTCAGAAGAAATTTCTTAAGGCAAATACAGTACTTATACATACATCAAGCTTTGATTACCAGTATGCTGTGGAATATAACCCGATAAAATATTACAGAAGGAAAGCCGTTGTTACGCTGAAAAAGGCCATGGAAAATTACCTACTTTCTAAAAATGGGGGGAATTCGTTTCTAAAAGCGTCAATAATGAACGTGATTGATGCGCTGCTCTTGATCAGTAAAACTGAGCCTGCACCTTCCCACGTTTTTAAGCAGGTTTCTGAGCTTAACAATCCGGAATCGTCTTCCGCAATCGAGGCTGCAAGGTTAGATGAAAACCTTGGCTCTTTACTGAAGTTAAGGGCGACCGTGTTGTTAAATGAACTTGGACCTGTAGATTCCGCTGTATTTGCAGAAAAAATGGACCTATTTATGGCTGAAAACAGGCAAATGGAGGCAAGCGCTTACCTGTATCACAAACTTTCCCGACTGCCAAACGATAAGCTTGCAACGCTGAACCAGAAAATGAAACTTGGTTTCCCTGCGGAAAATGATATAAAAAATGTCTTGAGTATTATAAAAAAAACATCTGATAAACTTTCTATGTTAGTCTGACTTCGTTATTCAGTAGAGAGCCGCCCTCTTCTTCGTACAGGTCCTCTACAGTTTGCTTTTTGCGTGCGAGGAAATATTCTCCATCTTCTGTCCGGTAAATTACAGCTGGCTTTACCTGGCTGTGGAATGGCATGTTAAATACTATTGAATATGCCCCAACGTTTTTTATGACGACCAGCTTTCCTATATCGGCATCAGCTAACTTTGATTCCGGCCCTACCTGAAACATGTCCATCGAATCGCACAGCCTTCCAGCGACAAGCGGTTTTTCCTCATGGCTGTTTGCCGAATCATCTGAAGGAATAACCTCCATTGGATATACCTGCTGCAACAGCGCTATATCTAGAAGCTGGTGATAGCCGGTATCTAGGTAAATTATTTTCCGATTGTTGTAAAACTTATAATTAACTATTTTTGACACAAGCATTGTTGATTCTGCGGATAAAAATCTCCCGCTTTCCACAATCAGCTCAAATTGTTTGCCAATTTCATTTAACAGCTCATTCATTTTATCAACATTTTGCATGCCGATCTCTTCTGGTGTAGGCACCTTGATGCCGTAGTTAACCGGCGTGCCACCGCCTATATCGAGAAACTTTAGCTCATAATTTGTCTCCTTTTTTGCCTTTCTTAGAAAAGCCCTGAGCTTGTCAAACGCCTGAACATATGCCGATGGGTCCTCTATCTGTGACCCAAGGTGGAAGTGAAAGCCTCCAAAGATTACATTGCTGTTCCCTTCAACGATCTTTAGCATTTTTATAGCGGTTTCAGAACTTGAACCGGTAAGAGGCACGCCAAACTTGCTTATCTTAGATACGGATTTTACTTCTGCTTTAACCTGCACTTCTGGATTTATCCTGATCCCAACTTCTGGAACCTTGTTAAGTTCGTGGGCTGCGCTTATCAGGTTGTTTAAACCGTTTAAAGAGCTTACGATGACCCTCTTGACGCCCTTGGACAAAACCTCCTTGTACTCATTCAGTCCTTCTGTCACACTTGTGTAAATTACCTTTTCAGGGTTTCCCCCAGACTTTAATAGAAAGTAAAGTTCTTCTGGCGACGTGACGTCAAAATTTACCCCTATGCCTGAATAGAAATTCAAAATATATGGGTTAAAGTTTGCCTTTATTGAGTAAGCTATTACGGTTTTCCCGTTGAACCCAGAGTAAGCGCCTTTTAGTTTTTCATAATTTGCCCTTAAAGTGCGTTCGTCAATCAAATAGTATGGCGTACCAACCCTTTCAGCCAAATAATATAGAGCTTGTTCATTGTAAGCGTTAATTGTAAACGCCGTTTTCTGTTCATAATATAGTAGACTACTTCTTTCCAATTTTCTATATTTGGTTTAGGTAATAAAATTAGTGCTTTTAAATTTATCTGTATAAAATTTCGCTTGTTTGACCCGATTTTTTTTGATAGTTCATTTATTAGCAAACGTTTAGAGAAAATGCGGTTTTCTAAATCTGCATCTAGCACCAAAAATTTTATAGAAAAATCATCCTGAAGTTCTGGTACCGGAATCCTTTAGCGCATTCTGCTTATGCTGCTTTTTGAATATATATGTATCTGCCGCTGTAGCCACCGGCTGTTTCCAAAAGATTTTTCTTCCTGAGCTGCTCCAGAAGCACCCTTGCCACGCTCATTTTTACACCCGTGGCCTTGGACAGCTGATAAGGAGTTATAAAGGGCATCCCTTTAATTACCCTCATTACTTCCGAATCATTCAAAGTCATCATGAACTCGGATTTTGACTTGTTTTTGTCCTCTGGCCTCTCCTTTTTCTTTTCCGAAGCGCCAAGCTTTCTTATTTCCTCCCTAGCCTGCTCCTTTTCCATTGAAGCCATTGTCTTCTTTTTATTGCCTCCCATAACGATAATCCGGCAAATGGCTGTTAAAAAAGGTTATGCATCATCTGCTGTGCCCTATTTTTATTGCATATGAAGACATCAGGAAAAGTATTATCAGAACAGTATTTATAAGGAGTGCCTTGCGTGGCATTCCAAGCAGCAGCGCTAACAGCATTATTATTGACAGGATGGGCAGGTACGGGTATGCCGGCGTCCTGTATTCCCCCCTCATCCCATGATTTCCAAAGTACAAAAGCGAAAAGGAAGCCATTATGAATGAAAATATATCCCCAAAATTGCTTACAGCCGCAATTTCATATATGTTTCCTGCAAAAAGTCCAGCCAGGGCAATTGCCACTGTTATCAGCACAGCGATTGGCGCAACATCCCTGGACTGCGTGTATCTTGTAAGTATTGGGCCTGCTTTGAAATCATTGAATATCTGATAAATTATCCTTGGCGTGGTTATTATCATTGCAAGCGCCGCGGATGCTGTTGAAAAAAGCGCTCCAACGTCAATCAGCGCCCTGAACCATAAAGGTGCCCTTGCATAGTTTAGCGCGGAAAGAAGCGGATCTGCTGAAATTGTAAAATAGCGCACGGGCATCAGGAAAAGCAACGCCAGAATGATCATTATATAAAAAACCATGCTTATCAAGACCGACTTTACTATTGACCTTGCTGCTACGATTGGTCCACCCTTTACCCGGTCAGTCATTGAAGAAATTGTCTGGAAGCCCGAATATGCAAAAAATATTGATATGCTTGATGCAAAAATCGGGTATACCCCCCTCTGCGTTGGCAGGCTTACAAAATTGCCTGGCTTAAATTGAAAAAACGCTATCATTACAGCAAAAATTATAAAAATAAGGAGTATCAGCAACTTTACCAGGACCAGCCAGAAATCTGTTTTAGCTGCAGTTCCAAGCCCCTTTAAAGAAAGGGCTGTCAATGATGCTATCAGAATTATGGCTATTAGCAAATAATAGTTCCCACCCAGCCCAAATAGGCTCGCGAGGTACGAGCCAAACCCTATTGACACAGCAGATATGCTTGTTGCGAAGCTAAAGTAGAACATCAGCCCAGTTATCATCCCAAGCTCAGGCCCAAATGCCCTGTAAACAAATGAATAAACTGACCCCTTGTCCTTGGGCATCAGCGTGCTAAGTTCTGCAAGAATGAACGATAACATTAACGAAAGTGCTCCAACTATTATAAATGAAATTATAGAATATGACCCGGCAAGTGCTATGGCTGTGCCACTCAGCACAAATATTCCAGCACCGATAATTGCTCCCAGTCCGACGGCTATTGCTTCCCTTTCCCGTATCTCTTCCCGTTTTTCATTGCTGCTGGCCTTCATTTGAGCCCAGGCCCCTTGCACCTATTACGGTTATTATATTGGTAATTATTATAACAAAAGCCGCAATGGTAACTATGAGTTGAGCGTCAGGGACATTATAGTACAGAGCAATTGTTGAAAGCACGGCCGGCGTTAAACCCTGGGCCATCATGATGAATATCGCCCTCTTGTACTTTGTCATTTCTTTTCCCACTGTCACATTTGTTGCGAAGTAACGGACACCCATTAGCACAAGTATCACCAGAAGTACAAATAAATAGAGGAAAATATAATTCAGTATTTCAATTGAAATTACCAGCCCGAGGAAAAAGAAAAAGAATGTTCTGAGAAAGAAAGAAATTTCGCCCTGAAATTGCCTTATGTACATCAAATTCGAATTTTCCACTTCCTGCTTTAACCCGATCCCTTCAAATATCTGCTTTGAATTGGAAAGTATTATGCCAAGCATTAAAACCGAGAGGATCGCGCTGCCACCCAGCTTGTCAACCAAAGCATATATCAGTAGAACGTAACCTATGGTGGCTATGTAAAGGTAGTTTATCTTGCCAAACGCTTTCATGAACTCAACCCAGATTATCCCTGCTATTATCCCGATAAGGAATCCAACAGATATCTGTGATACAATGCTTGTGGCCATCTTTTCAATCCCCACAAAGGTTAATGGTGTGGATGAAATGAATGCGTCAAGCACAAAATAGAACACTATTATCAAAAATATGCTGTTTAAAACTGATTCGATTGTTATGTTTGCAAACAGCCTTTCATCCCCAATATGCTTTGCGACATAAGGCACTATTGTGGTTGTGGTCTCTCCACCCACTATTGAAGCCAAAAATGCGCTGGAATAACTGTTCCATCCCAACACATAATGGAATATAACGTAAATCATTAACAGGCTAACAAAGACATAAATTACCGTCCTAACCGTTGCGCGAACGCCCTGGGATACCATGCTTTTTGCGTTGAGCAACACACCTAGCTCAAACATTATCATCGCAAGCGTCAGCTGGCTTATGTACGGTATTATTGCATAGGTTAAAGAATATGGAAATACCTTAAAGATCGGCCCAAACAATATGCCTATAAATATCAGAAATAGTGACTCGGATACACCTGTCCTTTTAAAGAATACTTCGCCAAAGAATCCTATGAATATTATGCCCGCAGAAACTATGAATAGCAGCGACGTAGATAATTGCATAAGCTGTATAATACAGCTACCATTATAAATTTTTAAGCTGCACTTCCCCTACACAGTAGAGTGCGCTTAAGAAAAGATCTAAAACTGGTTAGAGAATATAAAATATGCGATTGGTGTCTTAAAAGGATCATTAATGAACCCTCCGAGGAAGCACTAAATGAAGCCAGAAGCTTTAGAAGCACCTGCAGCCTTTGTCATTCTATACCGTTTCGCGACGAGCTCATAGACGATGCTCTTGCAGCCTGCTCACCGTATTCATTCAAGACATATTTGGTTTCTGTTAGAATGGATGAATCTTCACTAAAAGAAGAAGAGGAGATCGCTATAAAATATAAAATAACCAATTATACTACACTGAAGAAAGCGCTGAGGGATCACTTTAAGGAAAGGCTGTCAAAGCGAATCAACGGGAAGTTTGAAGAAGTTAGGCCTGAAATAAATGTCGTGTTTGATTTCTCCGGTCCCTTTAAAGTAAAAATATATGAAAGGTCATACCAGATCAGGTTAAATTACATCAAACGCCTGCCAGATTCCAAGGTAAACGCCAAGGCGTGCCCTTCGTGTGATGGGCGTGGATGCCTCGAGTGCAAGCACACCGGAAAGGCAAATGATGGGTCGTTTGAATCTTTCTTAATTTATGAACTGCCAAAGCTGCTAAACTCCACTACACCGCGCTTAACCTGGGCGCTCAAGGACATGGAAGGGTCCACTGTATCTGGAAACGGATATCCAGTTTACCTTGATTTCAGGTCTGTATACGACCGTCTGAGGGCTCCGCTGATGATACCGGAAAATCCGAACCCCGGAATAATGGTAGTTCTTTCACAGTACCTTGACAGCACGGCCGACATGGTGCGGGATTTCAAAATAACAGCAAAAATGGAGTTGACACTCAATGTTGCGCTTACAGAAAATGAAATAAGGATGCGAATTGGCAGTGGTGCGCTGACCGTCGCCGGAGTCGAAGGCAAAGTCTGGAAAAAGAGCGTCAGGATTTTGAAGGCAGAGGTAACAGGCAACAGAGCTAAGCTTACTATAGAAATAGACAGCGGCGTGAACATTTACAGCTGGATCGGCGCAAAAAAGGCGCCTGACTCCAAGATGGTAAGCCCAGCATTATTCTATGAAAATGAAGCGGTTCTGAACAGAATAGATGTTCTTAATGTAGAAGATAAACCAGTCAGAATCATATAATATGAGCAATATAGTTTATCAGGCCCAAGGAAATTAACACAGCCTCTTCTGTCCGTATCGTTCTGACTGCCTGCCCTTCTGCGACATTTACCCAGAATCCCTTTTTCCTGTAACTTTGGTCCAGCATATCTTCAAATCCTCTTTTTGGCGAACCGAAGAGCAGCACCGCGTTGCCGGTTGTTTTCATTTTCCTAGCCAGATCCTCCCATATTCTGCCTATGGGTTCTCCCTCTCTTGACGTGTATAGGACAGTGCTATTATCGTAGTCCATTGAGTCGATAAATACATTAAAGTCCGGAATCATTTTAACCTTGGGGCCGCTGTATCCCTTAAAATTGTGCATTACAGCAGCCACTTCTGATCCTACCCTGACAAGCTTCAGTGGAATGATCTCCCCATTTTTAGCGTTTTTGTAACCTGTAAGCCTGACCCTTTTCCCTATTCCGGTTTCCACATACATTTCATTTCCACTTCTAATGACCATTCCATACCTCAGGTTATCTTCCTTCTCAACGATATGGCTCGGAATGTTGATCGGGGGCAGAAGCCCGACGTACTTTAATTCATTGTTCATGGGAAACGCAAACTTCCTCAAATAGGGCGGGGTTAAAAGGTACTTCACCAGAGTCTCAAAGAGTTCCATGTCATGGAGCGAGCCATCCTCCCTGTCATGATATATGTAAAGGGTTTTAACCTCAAATATTGAAATGGCCCTGACAATTTCTCCCACCTTTTCAGTCTTTGAAAGCAAACTAGGCCTTTCACTTAAAACTGAATCTGGCACGCACACTGCTATGTCCATTAAATCAGGATTAAATACGGCTATTTAAAAAGATGCGCGGATAGCATAATACCATACAATACCCCCATTTGGAATGCATTTTGGCGCTACATAAATAGGATGCTTTTATAGCAAATGCTTGCATCCCTTGCCCAACCTGTATGCCAGAGATAATATTCCTATAGGAATCATTCCAGTCAGTTGAACTGCGCCCAGTTAAAGCTGGTCGCTTCATCTATAAAGCTAGCAGTCACGCGCGGAATACCTTTGAAATATTCCCTCATGAACTTTGGCCCATAAAGATTGTTTTCCAGCACCTCAAAGCCCCCTAGGCCAAGCCTTTTGCACTTTCCCTGCTTTCTAGCTCAGCATTGCATAATATTGGAGACTTGATCCGTCGCTTAAAAGCGAAGCTTCGTGATCATATAAAAATAAGGAATATGCAGTAAACCACGAAATTAATCAACGTAGTTATCATACCGTACTTTATGAAGTCAATGAATGAGAGCCCCTTTCCACCATAACGCTCTGCGCTCTGTATTATTATGATATTGCTGGCTGCTCCAAGTATCAGGAAGTTTCCTGCAATGGTGCTGCCAGCTGCAAGGGCCAGGTAATTTACCAGCGTGGGAGTCACAAACTTGATAAACAGTGCAACAAATGGCACATTTGAAAGCACCTGGCTCAGGGTTAAGCTGAACAGCATGATGTTAGCTACACCACCTATATGCCCATGGACTAGGAGCTGGATTATGCCTGAATCGTAAACACTCTGCATCAGTATGAACATGAAGGCAAAAAATGCTACTGTGCGCCAGTCCATCCTTATGATAGTTCCCAGCCCCCTCCTTCCTGATAAAATTATTGGGACCGCAGCGAGCAGGGATATCAGGCTTATGGGAAAAGATACTGCAAAAATTGTAAACGCAAGTGAGTTTGCAATCGAAAGGATAAAGAGCAATCCGAGCGAAAGCTTGGAAGCTGTTACGATCATGCCGTTTTCTGATTTTATAGCGACATTCTCAAAATTAACCCCCTTATTTATCTCATTTTTAAACGACATCGAAAGGACCAGGTATATTACCAGCAGATTAATCAAGGTGGGCAGCGATAAATAGAGAAGAAATGCTGGAAACGGGTTTTGGATCCTTAGGGCTATCAGCAAATTCTGGGGATTGCCTATTGGGCTCATGACGCTTCCGATTGTTATTGAGAAAGCCAGAGCAAGAAGCAACATTTTTTCGTTTAATCCCTTATCCTTTGAAATGCCCACCAGAAAGGGAGTGAACAACACTGCAAGAGTATCATTCATCAAAATCACTGACGACATCCCTGAAAAAATCACCAGCTTAAGTATAAATGACCTGACTGTGTGTGAACCGTTGAAGAATCTGCTTAAAAGATAGTTTAGATACCCGCTTTCATACAGTGCTTCACCTATAATCAGCATCCCTATTATGTAAACTATTACGTCCAGATTTATTGATTTCAATGCATCAATGGGAGAAATTTGCCCAGAAATTATCACAAGAAAGGCCCCAATGCCCATAGCCTGCCATATTTCAATTGACCTGCGGCCTATCCTCCTTACTGATATGAGCAAATATACTATCGCCAGGACAGCCAGTGGTATATAATTCAATGCCATCAAATTTAGCACAAACCTCTTAAACTTTTGGCTTGGTCGATGTAATAATATCCATACTGGATTTTAAATCAAAATGCGCTAAACCAGCCATTTTTTGCAGAGCATTTATATTTCTGGTTATAAAATGATTTTATAAAGTGAAGAAAGCTGGAACAGTTTTGCACTATACAAAGAATGGAAACCTAGTTACCACAGCAAACCATATGGTCAGGGAAGGCACCGCTGTTTACCTAAAAGGAAAAAAGGCCCTTGGCACGGTCATAGAAACGTTTGGGCCCGTTGCCGAGCCTTACCTGCTTATAAAGCCAAGCATACTAAATGCAAAGCTCAGGGATGACATCTATATAGATTGATGATAAAAATGAGGCCCGGGGACAAGCGGTTTTTAAATTATGAATGGATCCCCATGCTTGCTAACCATGTCCCTGCTGGGCTTCACATATTCGAAATAGGCACGGGCGATGGTAACATCACCGAATCAATTGCGAAAATTTCGCAGAATGTAAGGACCTTTGAGATTGATAAAAAACTGTACAAAATAGCAGTGAAAAGGCTGAACAAATATCAAAACGTTCAGGTTTATAATGACGATGCCCTGTCAAATGTGCCATTTAGCAATGAGGTGGTTTTCAGCGACCTGCCATTCAGCCAATCCAGGCGCTTTATTGACTGGGTTGCTGAAAATCCCATAAATGACATATATGTTGTAGTTCAAAGGGAATTCTACGGCAAAATAATGGCTGAAACGGGGACGAGGAAATATGGCGCAATTTCGGTAATTGCTCAGTTCCTTTTTGACATAAAAAAAATCATTGACGTTCCAGCTTCAGCCTACACGCCAGCGCCAGCTGTCTCTGCAGTTTACCTGAACATTAAAAGGATTAGGAAATGCGTCCTTTCTAAAAGTGAAATAATAGCAATAAGAAATTTCATGTCAAACAAAACTTCAAAATCCAGGATTGATGGCAAACGGGTTTTTCAACTAAAACCAGAGGAGGTAATTGAACAAGTTGGAATACACTCCTGCTGAAGACACATTTGCGCTCTTAGATTCATTGCCCGCTAAAATGAGTTCTGCATTGGAAGTGGGATGCGGGTCATGCTTTATACTGAAGCACTTGGATGCTAAGCACAGAGTTGGATGCGATATTAGAAAGCCAGTTAACGTCGGCGACGGCATAGATTTTGTGCTCTGCGATGGCAGAAGGCTGCCATTTAGACATGGATATTTTGAACTGGTATTTTTCAATCCGCCTTACCTGCCTTCGGAAAACATTCAGGACGCTGCGGTGGATGGGGGGAAGGGGGGAATGGAAATTGCGCTGCTTTTTTTAACTCAGTCCTTAATGGTTATAAAAGACGGCGGACAGATATTCACACTGCTTTCATCGCTTTCTGATCTGAACTTGTTCAGGAAAACCCTCACTGAACTTCGCCTGAACTTCTCCGAAAAAAGAAAAAGGTTATTTTTTGAGGAGTTGCACGTATTTAAAATATATGTGCGTAAAAGTAAAGGTTGAAATCAGGTTAAATGGCGACCCCGCCAGGCTGGATAGCCTTATCAGAGCTCTAGAACCCGATAATATCGATCTGCCAGAAGGCATGGCGCTCAAAATCAAAATGAGCAGAAAACAGTTGGTGATATCAGCTGAGGGGGGCGCAGGCAGGGTACCGTCAATATTAAATACCCTTGATGAAATAATATCATTGGCGAAGTCTTCGCTGGAAACAGTTGGTGATAAAATATGATAGGTTTTGTTAAAGAGCATCTGGACGTTTACCGTCAGATGTTAAAGAAAAGAGGGTCTGACTTTCCAATTGACCGCTTTGTGGAACTTGACGGTAAAAGGAGGGAACTGATCAGGCAAATAAATGCTCTTAGACATGATAAAAACAGCATTGAGTTAAAGGCTGCCGAACTGGCCAAGCGCGGTGAAAAGTTTCAGGATGCTGAAAAGCTTAATTCGTTAAACCACAAAATAAAGGAAATTGAAAATGAATTGAACGGGGTGGAAACCGAGCTTGAAAAAATTGAGTTGAGGATGCCAAATCTTGTTGACGATTCTGTACCGGAGGGCCCAGACGAAAGTTACGATGTTGAAATAAGAAAATGGGGCGACAACACGAAACTGGGGCCCGACCACATTGAGATAAGCCAAAACTTGGACCTGTTTGATACAGAAAATGCCGCAAAAACCAGTGGAAGCAGGTTCTATTACCTGAAGGGGGATTTGGTAAGGTTGAATTATGCTTTAATAATGTATGGTCTGGATTTTGGAATGTCCAGAGGTTTTAAACCCCTTCAGCCTCCATACATGCTCAGAAAGGAAATAATGGAGAGTGCGGTAGACCTTTCTGCTTTTGAGGAAGCGATATATAAGGTAGAAAATGAAGATCTTTACCTGATCACTACATCTGAGCATGCCATCTTGGGATACCATTACAATGATATTCTCACTGAATCCCAGCTTCCGCTCAGATATCTGGGTATATCCAGTTGCTTCAGGAAAGAGGCAGGGGCACATGGCAGAGATACAAAGGGCATATTCAGGGTACATCAATTCGAAAAGGTTGAACAGTTCATATATTCCAAGCCAGATGACTCATGGAAGTACCATGAAGAATTGATAAAAAATGCAGAAGATTTCTTCAAAAGCCTTGGTTTGCCATACAGGGTTGTAAATGTAAGTGCTGGCGAGCTAGGGGCAAGCGCCGCCAAAAAATATGACCTTGAAGTATGGCTGCCCGGACAGGGAAAATACCGGGAAGCTGTTTCGTGTTCCAACTGCCTGGACTGGCAGGCTGAAAGGGCAAAGATAAGGTACAAGGTTGGAAAGGAAAGCATCCCCGTGCACACCCTGAACTCAACGCTGGTTGCCACTGAGAGAGCGTTGATTGCAATAATGGAGAATTACTTGGTTGATAAGTGGAAGGTGGAGATTCCCGCAGTGCTCAGGCCATATATGGGTGGACAGGAATATATTGAATTGCCAAAGCCACTAGGCTAGCCCGATTTTATCAACGCATCCGGGGTGCTTTTAGGCGAGAAGAATTTTTTCGTCCTGCCTCTCATATCATAGGGCAATTCCCTGACTTTTACAATGACCGGCAGGTCCTTTACGGCCTTCCCTATTGATAGGCATTTCCTTGAAGGCAGGCTTCTCACAAGTTCCCTGACAGTTTCCCCATCTATTCTGGATGATTGCGCTATCATTTCCAGGTCCTTTTCGTTTATAAAATTGAATAAGAAAACGTTGTCAGCTTGGCGGTAAACCGTTACATTAAGCGAATCAGGCTGGTTTGTTATGAATGTAAGAAATATGCCAAAATGCCTCATCCTGGTTATTGCATCCTCCCAGTACGTGTGCTCAAAGTAGAGGTGGGCCTCCTCTGCAAAAATAAAAACCGGTGGTATGTCTTCGTTTTCCAGCAGATCCATCAGCTTTGATAGTAGGATTTGCACAAGGACGCGCCTGGCCATCGGGCTCATTTTAGCCATTGAAAACAGGAACCCACCGCCATTTGGGTGCTTGTCTATGAGCCCCTTAAAATCTATGCCCATTGCATCGGAATTCGCAAAAATTCTTGTAGAAAGCATTGAATAGTATCTGGATATCAGCGCATCCCTGACCATATCATTCACCTTTGCCGTGTTCACCTTGCTGTAGAGGTTACGGATAGAAATATCCCCCTCTTCATTCATTTGATCCCATATTTTCATGTATTCCCTCACAGTTATCGATGGTGTATCAAGCGCATGGGCAAGTATTTCCGAAAGCACTCTCTTGCCTAGGTATTTAAGCGTAAATAGCATGTTAGAGCCGGGTTCAAGTATTTTTAATCTGCCAGAAATGTCAGAGGGGTTGCCAGATGTGTCGCTGGCGAGCCCCGAGTATTCGTTATTCAGGTCTAGAACAAATACATAAGCGCCGTGTTTTACGAGTTCGCTGAGCAAAAGTTTTGCAAAGTGAGATTTCCCTGATTCTTTCCTGCCTGTAATTATTGTCAAGCTTCCATCTATGTCAGTTGCATCTATAACCACTTCCTCCCCCGCTGGATTTTTGCCAAGAACAATCGGATGCAAGGTCTTAGCTTCAAACAAGCCGCTTAATTCTTTTTGCGAAATCCTGCGAATTGAGCTCTGCGCTCTGCTGGGTAACCATCCAATTTCCGGGTTAAATTTTCCGTTTACAATTGTGCCACGGATTTTTGACCTTAGAATTCTTGCATCCCTGATCATATAGGATATTGTCTGAAGCCTGTCCGGATCTATGATCTTCATTTTGTCAGCTGCGAACAGTTCATCCCTCAGAATTTCTTCGTCGATCCCCGTGGAATCAAGATATGTTTCGTCAAACACCTGCACAATTATCTTCGGGCTTGCACCGTCATCTATAACTAGATAATCCCCCTTCTCAACTCTATCCCCAGAAAGTGCGAGTATCTGGATTTCGTCTCCTTTTTTTGACAGCACTTTCATCTAAATCACCTTCAACGAACCCAAGAGTACTTTCCTCATGTTTTCCCCAAGAAGCACTTCAGAAGCAACCCCTGCAACGGTTGCCTTTACTCCTGCCACTTCCGCGCTGGTAAATATTGAAAGCAAATGGGCAATTTTAAGGCTCTCAGGATAACCGTGCATCAGGCGGTCACTCTTTTTAAGCGAAGCAAGGACGTATCCAGGGTCAGAATAATCATCCAGGTCCGCCCTAAAAACAAACCCATCTTCACCCATTTTTATAAGCATCTTCCTACCGAATTCCCCCTTGCTAAGTGAATAGATCAGGGTTGAAATGTCTGCAAACTGAATCTTGGACCCAGCAAACCCCCCGTAAAGTGCCCTTATCGCCCTGATGCTGGATGATTTGCTTATCCCGAGAAACATAGCCCTATCCTTCTGCCTCTCCATTATGTTTGACAAAGAGTATCTCCCCAAGTCAAATGGAGGCTCCCTAAATGAACCATCAACAAGGACCTGCACCTTTTTTATTTCATTTATACCATTATTAATTATCATGTTTTCTGTCAAGTTTCTCAGGAACCTGAGCGCTACCTGCTTGTCCACAGCAGCCGCATATCCTATTTTGGTTGAAAGGACGCGGGAAATTCTATCAATGTTGCTCAATCCCACATATGCAATGAATGGCCCCATTTTCTGAAAATATGTTTTGCCTTCCCTGATTGTGCATGACCCTCCCTTTACCGCGTATATCCCCCCATCTTCAGTTTCAGCCACAGTGGTTGAACTTGAATCGACGGCTATTATGTTAACTGTTTCACCAACTTCCAGATCAACGCTCTTGATGTTTATCGGCATGCTGTGTTTTCCCCATCCATCGATTGGCCTTATTTCACCATTATTATCATCAGTAAAAATAACCGGCTTGCCCCTTGCGTTGTTTATTCCTATTGCATTCAAAACCAAATCGTTTGATAAATTATCACCTTCCACATAATCAGTTAATCTCAGCGCACCTTCAGTAACATTTATTTGTTTGCTCAACTTGATCAACAATAGGTATGGTTGGTTGGTAATATAAATGTTGCGCAACTTGAACAACAACAATTCAATAAAGATAAAGCTGAAAAAGGGAGATTGGGAAATAGAGGTAGAGTGCCCTGAGGATAAAATCAATGAAGTTATACCAAAGATACTGGCGTCTTTGCCTTCTCAGGTCATGCAACAAGAGCAACGCGGGCAGGAAAGGAGGGGTAAAACATGCAAGGAAATTCTTACCGATATGTGGAAAGAGGGCTGGTTTTCCACTGAAAGGGGATTATTTGAAGTTGATGAAGAACTTCAAAGAAGAGGATATCATTATGACAAATCGGCAATATCGCATTCACTTACAGACCTTGTGAGGGAAAATACCCTAACAAGGATAGGGAGCCCCAGAAATTATAGGTACTCACAAAAGCATCCGCCGCCGTGATGTTGTTGAACATGTTCAACAACAACCATAAGCAAAGTTTTTAAAATAAATAAAGCCAATTAATTACTGTAAAACATTGAGTTCAAACCTTATGCATCCGTCAACAAGAGTTGCAGACCTTCTAGGCCTTCTGATAATTTTAGAAAATGAATTTGAGGGGAAAACCAACCTGTACGAATTGGGCGATAAACTGGAAGTAGAACTGGACGACTTTATGCCAATTGTCTACACGGCAAATGAACTGGGTTTTGTAGTTATAGGCGCCGGTGACATAATAATATCTGACAAAGGCCTAGATTTTTTAAGTTCCACTTTAAAAAAGAGGAAGGAAATAATAAGGTCCTCGCTTATAAGAATTGAACCGTTTAAATCTGCTAGGGAATTAAAACAATTTTCCATAGATGAACTCAATAAAAAACTGATAAACAAAGGCATAATGGATTATAATTCAGGTGAGGGCCTGCACCAGCTAGAAGTGCTGCTAAATGAGTGGGGCATATATTCTGGCTTTTTAAAACGCAACGAACATTATACGGTAGTTGAATAGCAAAGCATAAAAACAAAAATTTGGATGTACACTGCAATGATGATGTCTGATTGTTTGATGGCGAACGCCAGATGATATGATGCACCTCCACTGAACTTTTGACGTTATAAGGCTGGCATTGTGGTGCGCCAGTTTTTTAACTTTGGTCTTATCTATGTCAGGCATGGGAACAGTTGAGGGCAACGCCAGAATTTATCCTGATTCTAAAACGATATTTTATAATCCACGCGGGAAATTCGTGAGGGATTTATTTGTGATTCTATTTACCGCATACGCAGAATATATTGGTAAAAATGACCTGAAATTTGCAGAACCGTTCAGCGCAACCGGTGTAAAGGGAATGAGGCTGGCTAAGGAGGGACATGGTTTTACAAATTTTATCTTAAATGATATAGATAACCTTGCAGTGAAATCCATTCTGCACGGCATAGAGGAAAATGCTTTGAGCGGATTTGAGGTTTATAATCTCGATGTTTTTACTTTTTTGGATAAATTAAAAACTATGGGCAGAGTCGATGCGCTTGATGTTGATCCGTTTGGGTCGGCTGCCCCTTATATTCAACCGTCACTTAGAAGCGTAAAGGATGGAGGACTTGTTGCTTTTACCTTTACTGACACCCCGGTGTTGGGCACTGTCCACAACGACGCATTAGTCAAGAGATATCACATAAGGTCAAACAAGGTATATTTTCTGAGGGAACTGCAGGCAAGGATTGCCGCTTCTTTTGTAATTTCTGAAGGATCTGCGATCAATTTAGCTGCAATACCAGTTTTTGCCCATGTCTATGAGCATTATGTGCGGGTGTATTTTCAGGTCAAAGCATCACCAAGCCTATCGCTTAAACTTATGGAGCAGTTTGGATTTATTTACTCTTCAGAATGCGGCTATATATCGCTGGAAAATACAAACACATGTCCATACTGCGGTGGGCAGATAAGCGCATCCGGGCCGGTTTACACCGGTAACCTTTTTTCAAAAATGTTGGTTCAAACCGCACTCAAGAATCCTGTTATATGCAAACCGTGCCGTAAGCTGTTAGAAACTGCTTTACAGGAAATTGACCTGCCATATTATTATGAGCTGAGCAGCTTGGCGAAAGTTCTTAAAAAGCAGGTTCCGTCACCGTTAAAAATTGTAAATATGCTTAACGGCATTGGTTATGAAAGTTCACTAGCGTCATTTTCTTATAGCGGCGTTAAAAGCAGGGCCCCAATATCTGTGGTCAAGTCGGCATTTTACTGAATTATAAAGCCATCGCTTTTAAGCGATGGATCACAGTTACGCTTTTAAGTTTCTCTTCT
>JBMFTE010000005.1:0-34630 GCA_049967195.1 Nitrososphaeria archaeon | reverse complement strand
TCCATTATGGCATGATCAGGCGGGAAAGCGGGCTGGGTTGCCTGGCCTCGTATCGCACTCCTACAGGCAGTCAATGCCACATTTAAGGGAGGGACAGACCAGGCATGGGCCAGACTCTTCAAGTATCTAACGTGATAAGTATTCCTTAGGCCTTTGCAGCCATCTTTCCTTCAGTTCATGCCATTTATCACTTATCCCGCGCCCAATTTTTCCTTTCCTTAGACTCTTCAGGTATTCCAGCGTGAACTGTGACCATCACCCACGGGCATTAATGGTTACCCAGGGCCAGATGGCCTTTTGTCAATTATATTGCATAATTTTTGAGAACAGAAACTTAGCATAAGTGTGACCCGCATTTAAAAGCGATGGTTTTGTAATCAATAAAGCAGGCATCTGTTCGGGCAAGGCCTTCACAAAGTTCCTGGTGATGCTAAAATAACAGGCCCAGCGTTTATTAGCATCGGCGATAAAAGCATAGTCCATGCAGGTTAATATGGTAAGCGATTATGTTTGGGAAATCCCAAGGGAAGACGGCATGAATGTGCCGGTAAGAGTATATGCTAGCAAAAACTTGCTTGAAAAAATCAAGACCGACAGGACCCTTGTGCAGGCGGTAAACGTTTCAAAACTCCCAGGTATATTAAATTATTCATATGTCATGCCTGACGGCCACGAGGGCTATGGCTTTCCTATAGGTGGCGTAGCTGCATTTGACCTTGGCAGTGGCGTGATAAGCCCAGGAGGCGTGGGTTATGACATAAACTGCGGTGTCAGGCTCGTCAGGACTAACATGACTGAAAATGACATTAGGCCGTCCCTTGGAAAACTGCTCGATTCGCTTTACAGAAACGTGCCCAGCGGCCTTGGAAGCAAGAGCGGCTTCAGGTTTAACGCAACACAGCTCGATGAAGTTGCTGCTTTGGGTATGAAATGGGCGCTTGAAAACGGCTATGCCTGGGATGAGGACCTGAAGTCAGCAGAAGAAGGAGGGAGTATGAAAGGCGCTGACCCATCAAAGGTTTCAAGGGAAGCCAAGGCGCGCGGTGCGGCCCAGCTGGGTAGCCTTGGGAGCGGCAATCATTTTCTCGAAATCGAGGTTGTGGACAGGATAATGGACAGTGGTGCCTCTCGCGCAATGGGAATAAAGGAAGAGGGACAGGTGCTTGTGCTCATACACACTGGCAGCAGGGGTTATGGGCATCAGGTTTGCAGCGATTACCTGCAGATAATGGAAAGGGCAGGCAGGAAATACGGCATTGAACTCCCTGACAGGGAGCTTGCCGCGGTTCCATACAGCAGCAAGGAGGGACAGGATTACCTGCACGCAATGGTGAGCGCAGCCAACTTCGCATGGACTAACAGGCAGCTTATAACCCACATGGTCAGAGAAAGCTTCAAGGTTCTGGGCGACCCAGAAAAGCTTGATATGGGGCTTGTTTATGATGTGGCCCACAACATAGCAAAAACTGAAAGACACTCTGTCAACGGCAATGTAATGGATGTAATAGTTCACAGGAAGGGGGCTACAAGAGCTTTCGGCCCCGGTTCTGAATTTATCCCAGAAAAGTACAGAACAATCGGGCAGCCTGTGCTTATACCAGGAAGCATGGGCACCGCAAGTTATATGCTTGTGGGGGTATCAGGAAACGATACACTGAGCTGGGGCAGTGCCGCCCACGGAGCAGGCAGGCACATGAGCAGGGGTGCCGCAAAGAGGGCATATAATTACGGTTCATTAATTGAAGAGCTTAACGAAAAGGGCATCATGGTCAGGGCCGCAAGCAGGGAAACTGTTACCGAAGAAGCCCCCTTGGCATACAAGAATGTGGACCTTGTCGCTGAAGCTACAGAAATGGCTGGGCTAGCCAGAAGAGCATTCAGGATGAGGCCCATAGGGGTTGTTAAAGGGTAACATTCTCTCACGCTGAAGCACATGAGCTTCCCATGCCACTGTCCTGGGTTCGTCCGCAACTTGTTGCCTGATACAACGACATTCAGATAGCAATGTACCCCGCCGTTGGTGTCTCCTAAGGCGTCAATTCGGAACATCACTACAGACGATAGATTACAAAAATGGTATAAAGCCTATTTCATTCGTAAAATTTTGTTGAGCCAGTGTATCCCACTGATGAGATTTACCGCTTCCCTCTAACTCCTAGCTTCCTTTAATTAAGCCATAATTTTGATATAATGATTGTGATTTAACATTGGCATGAAGGCCAGAGTTGAAATTGATGTGCAGGGCCTTGTGCAGGGAGTCGGCTACAGGGCTTTTGCAAAGAGAGCTGCCGATAGGTTGCAGATAACAGGGTTTGCCGAAAACATGCCAGACGGTTCAGTCCGAATAGTCGCAGAAGGCGAAAAGGAAAGCCTAGAAAAGTTCATAGAGGAATGCGGTAATGGGCCGTCGCTGTCTCAGGTTGAAGGCATCAACAAAAAATGGTATCCGTCTACCGGTGAGTTTTTTGACTTTGAATATTACTAACATAGAATCATGAAGTAAGCAGTCTGGTTCCTATTTTGATTGCAAGCATAGGATGTTTCATTAACTTAGAGGCCACCTTTGAAAAGTCAAAGCCATTTGCGAGGTCCAGTATATCACCTTCATCAAGTATCTCCTGAAGCTGGTTAAAGTCGTCATCTGAAGCCTTTTCAAAAACCTTCATTGCCCTTAGGCTTGACCTTATCCTTTTACCCCACGGATCATCATAAAGCCTATAAAATTCAGAAAGTCTATCAGCTGAAGTATTGCCATCAAGTGAGGCACTAGCTGCAACCCTGCCTGCTGCAAGGCCTGCCATAAGCGATGAATGTATCCCAGCACCAGTAAATGGAATTACGGTTCCTGCAGCGTCGCCCGCAAGTATCAGATTGTCCCTTACCCCGTCCTTTATGAGCCCTCCTATTGGCACCGGAGCGCCTCTATAATCTATTATTTTTGCGTTACCCAGTTCATCCAAATGGTCCCTAACAAATTTGTCTAGGTACTGTTTGGCAACAACACCCCTTACCCCTATCCCCACCTCTGCTATATCGTCAGTTTTTGGAAATATCCATGCATATCCTTTTGGAGCCACGCTGTCGCCCAGATAGAACCTGACAGAATGAAGGTGCTGCAGCTTTACGTTAGCCATAATATATTGAACCGTGGGAATTGGCTCTGATTTTTCCCTTATTCCTGCCGACTTGGCAACTGCAGAGTGATAGCCGTCAGCTCCTATTATCACGCCCGCGCTGTACGAATTGGAGCTTGTTTTCACCTTTACCCTACCACCGTCCCTTTCAAAGCCTTCAAATGCTTCCCTTACGTGTATTTCTGCTCCCGCCTGCGCTGCTCTGGCAGCAACCTCCTGCAGAAAAAAGGTCTTGTTGATTGAATACCCTTCCTGGTTTATCGTAACATACTTGCCGTTGGGCGCAAAAACCATGGCATTTGCCTTTCTAACAATCAATGGATAATCTGGCTTCAAACCCATGTCAGTAAATGTTTCTAGAGAGGTAGCTTCCCCGCAGGGTTTCCAGGCTGCAATTGCGGGTTCCCTTTCAACTAACAGGGTTTTAGCACCAGTTTCAGCACTGGATTTTGCTGCTGCTACGCCTGCCGGTCCGCCGCCAATTATAATTACATCGTAGTCGGGCATTTTAGTTTATTTTTGCAAACTGGCTTTATTAACGTTTCTTGATAAAATTTGGAAAAGAGTTGGTAGAAAGTGCCATAAAATTCTTGTTTCTATGGCTTTAAGCCGATTGCCTCGAATATAAATGCTAGATTAACGCCATTCCTGACTGCTTCTGATGCGCTTTGTATTTCCGCGTCATGGCCAAGGTATATGGGCCCCCTTAATGGGTCAAAGCCGCTTTCATTTCTCAGGATATTAACCAAGGCAAGGGTGAAATCTTCATTTTCAAATATCCCGTGGAGGTAAGTGCCGAACACCTTGCCGCTCTGTGAACCGTCTGGCCTGCTCACCGGCAAGCCATTATCCTTTCTGATTACTGCGAACGGCGAGGACGAAACCGTTTCCCCATAATGTATTTCGTAACCCGATACCGGGATACCCTCCATGCCCTTTGCCACAACTGTCCCTTCAACATTTCTTACCTTTTTTACCGGTTCCATTACGGTTTCGGCTTCTAAAACGTTCATGCCATCAATCTCTCCTATGCCGCTTTCCACCCTGTCTATGATCCTTTTACCCATCATCTGTAGCCCGCCGCAGATTCCCATTATCCACCTGCCGTCTGACACTGCCCTCTTTAACATTTCATCAAAACCTGAAACTTTAAGCTGTATCAGATCATGCACCGTGACCTTTGAGCCTGGTATTATTGTCAGGTCATATCCCTGCGGGTCAGGCAGCTCTTCAAAGCTTATGCCCAATTCCCTCACTTTATACAGGGGGTAAATATCGGTGAAATTTGATATATGAGGCAGTTTCACCACACCCACCCTGACCTTGCCGCCTCTGCTGGGAAGATTATCAGCTGAATCCTCCCACGGGAGCATCACTGGTAAATATGGTACCGTGCCCAGGATTCTTATGTTGTACCTTTCGCTCATGATCCTGTAGGCCGGCCTTAACATCCCTTCATCACCCCTGAATTTGTTGAGCACGGCCCCTATCAATCCCCTCCTGCCTATCATGTTCACAGTACCCAGAATACTTGCAAAGGCGCCACCTCTATCTATATCTGAAATCAGAATATTCTTTGCGCCCACCGCTTTGGAAAACTCGACGTTAGCCATGTCCTTCAGGTTTACTTCAGCTGGAGAACCAGCACCTTCGATGACTACAAGTTCATGCTTTTTTTGAAGTTCCTTGAAAGCTTCTATAGCTATTCTGAACAGGTTATCGTGAACATCTTCCCTGTAGTAGTCCCTGGGATTAAGGGTCATATAATGTTTCCCCATAACAACTACGTGAGAGTTGCCCTTTTCCGGTTTAATGAGCACGGGGTTCATGAGCACGCTTGGTTCTGCCCCCGCAGCCCTTGCCTGCATTGCCTGCGCGTACGCTATTTCTCCGCCTTCAGCAACAGCAGAATTAAGGGACATGTTCTGGGCCTTGAACGGAACGGCGTCAACCCCCATGTCCCTCAGTATTCTCAAAATTGCAGTAACAAAAAATGTCTTTCCGGCTCCTGATGAGGTTCCCATAATCATTAGCGGTTTAAGTTCCCGTGGCAACAGGCCTCCCACCATACAAAACGAATCTCGGTTCTTTGTGATATCTCAGTGCTTCTCTTAAATTTGGCGCGTTTAATATTACGAGGTCTGCCCTGGACCCTTCCTTTACCTCGTGATCTTCAATACCGATGGACCTGGCGGCCCTTACAGTTATCATGTCATAGATCCTTTCCCTCCCAGCTTCATCCATCGACCACAGAAGGTGAGTTGCAAGGAACCCTACTTCCAGCATATTACATCTACCGTATGGATAATATGCGTCGTTGCAATCGTCCTGTCCAAGGGAAACATTTACCCCATATGCCAGTGCCTTTTCAACTGGCAGGTGGTACGCTCCGGTGTGTGGGTTTGTTACCAGATTAATGCCAGCTAGCTTTACCTTGCTTAAAACTCTATTGAGATTGTTTTCATCATAAAGCTGAAGGGCCCTTGCGTGGCAGGCTTCAACTTTCCCCTGCATATCCATTTTCAGGGTTTCATCAGCCAGCATTTCCAGGGTTTTCAGGGCCGGATTTGGAGCATCATCAACCAGAAATGCCGCAGGCCTGGAATATTTTCTGGCAATGCCCAGAACCTGCCTTATGTGTTCATTCTGGTCATTTTCGTTTTCTTCAATCCACGGTATACCCCCAACCACGTCAGCACCCTTCTTTACAGCCTCCTCAACAAGATCAATAGCCCCGGGGTCCATTATCAGCCCCTGCTGCGGAAATGCAACCAGCTGGAGCTGCATGAATTCCTTTACTTCATCTCTTGCCCTGGCTGCTCCAACAAACCCCTTCAATCCGGCAGCAGTGTCCACATCCACAAATCCCCTGACATGCGTCACACCATATCTAAGCGCTTCCAGCATTTTCTGCTTTACATTTGCATAGATCCTATCCTCATCATACCCCTTCTTTACTTCTGCAGCAGCCCTGATTGCGTCCCTTGCCCCCGTGCCCAGCTGATATACGCTCATTGTTGCCTTTTCCACCTGTGGACCGGTCTCAACTTTGTCTATGTGCACATGGGGCACTGCAAAGGATTCTGTTAGAAGCATTCCGCCCCCGTCAATTTCACCATCAGACCCGTCCCATGGCTCAATTTTGTAAATTTTATCACCGTAAATTGCAAGTTGATAAGGCCCGCCCCTGCCCCTAAGCAGCACGTTGATTATCCGATACATGCATTACCTTTACAAACTGCTGCCTATAAATCATACTCCTTCAGAAACCTTCTAGGCAAGCACTATGGTGTTTTCCCGGTCCGTCTTGATCACTTTTACCTTTCCTTCCCTTTCAAGCCTTTTTATCGCCCTCCAGGCAGTGGTTTTTGGGATAACCAGCTTCTGCCTGATTTCACTCTCCCTTGCCGAACCCCCCCGGCTCTTTAAAAAGTCAATTATCTGACCGTCAAGTTCCCTTACCTCCCCCTCATTTAATCTGGGCTTTCTACGCCTGATTGCAATATATCCCGAGACCACCGCTACTATTGCAACGGCAGCAATGATTTCCCACTCATAATTGGGAGTGGGGCTGGTGACTACGACCTTTGATGGGGGCGGGATTATGTAACTGATTGTCCAGTTCCCGGCAGCAAGGATAAGATATATTGACGAATCCGTCTGCCCAACTGAACCCGGTATGGAACTCATTGATACCAGTGAGGCGTTAGGCGGAAGGATCAGCTTTATCTCATAAGGCGTGTCTATGGATATGAACCATGAAATGTTATTTTTCCCCACAATGCTGTAGGTAAAATAGTTAACGCTGACTGTGCCATTAGCGTCAGGCACTATTGTCAGATTTCTGCCGCTAACGCTGTAAAGCACCGGAGAGCCGTTGGAATAGCTTGCGGTCAGGGCCACGGGAGTTCCTATAAGTGAAATATTTTCCGGGGAAAAGGCGGTAACTGTTGCATTTTCTGTTATCCCAGCATACCCGTTGGGAAAAACTGTGACCGTAACCGATGGCTGCTGGGCATACGTTGCCGCAAGCAGTGCCAACAGAAAAACCACGGCTAGTTTCATGTTAAAATTTTAAACTTATTATTATAAAAGCTTTTAAAATAGCCTCAGCTTTATCCCGATACCCTTTTCAACTGCTCTGTTGAATGCAAGGCTTGCTGAAGCTATATCCTGTATTGCAAGCCCTGTTGAATCGAACACCGTTATTTCCTTTTCTGAAGTTCTGCCCTTTATCTTTCCTTCAAGCACCTGACCTATTTCACCTGCTATATTCTGCGGCTTCAACAGACCCTTTGATATAGGCACGTTTACTTCTCCTGAATGAATCGCCTGTTCCATGTCGTCAACAATTATCCTGGCCCTGAGCAACACGCCGTGGTCAAGTTCCTCTTTGCCCGGTGCATCAGCACCTATAGCATTTATATGAGCGCCTTCTGGAACCCATTCGTTTCTAACGACAGGCTCCGTTGCTGGTGTTGTCGTAACTATTACATCGGCATCTGATATGCATTCCTTTATACTTGATGCCACGTCTATTGCTGCCCCCACGCTTTTTGCATAATCAGAAAATTTTTCAACCGTTTTTTCGGAAACATCGTATGCCTTCCCCTCTAACCCCTTTGCTATTTCATTTAAGCCCAGCAGCTGGAACTTGGCCTGGGTGCCGGCCCCTACAAATGCCACCCTTTTAAAGCCCTTTTTTGCCAATTCCCTGGCTGCTATTGCACCGGCTGCACCAGTTCTCATACTGGTTAACAGGGTGCCATCTAGTATGGCTATCGGTTCTCCGGTTTCAGGATCCAGAAGCAAAACTGTTGCCATCACCGTGGGAAGGCCCTTATCCTTATTTTTTACATGCACATTTACAACCTTGACCCCGGCAGATTTCAGAGATGGTATATACGCAGGCATTACCCTGAAATCGCCATTGTATTCATGGAAGAACAGGTATACCTTTGGCGGCATCTGCACCTTTCCTCTTGCCTTTTCCCTGAATGCTTCATCAACTGCCCCGATGACATCCTTGATATTTATAAGTGACCTGACATCGTCCATGCTTAGAAAAGTCACTGTCATAATTGCTGTTTTCGGCCTTGATTTAATAAACTTTTACGCAATACCTTATCAGTCTGCGCTGGATGGTTTGGCGTACAGATTAACTGAATCAGCATCTACAACTTTTACGTCGAGCGATTTGCCCAGCATTTCCCTTTCACTGTGTATCACTATCTGCTTATACGCAAAGTTCCGGCCCTTCCACGTACCCTTTCTGTTCCCCCTTTCTGTTATAAGAACTTCACCCTCCCACCCTAGCCACCCTTTATTTGATCTGTTCATGATTTCCATTATAAGTTCATAAGCTTCCTTGCTCCTCCTTGATACAATCCTGCTGTCAATGGGTTTTAGCTTCGAAGCCACCGTGCCTGGCATGGGCCAGAACTTTGACAGGTTTACTGATGCCGGCCTTATCCGCTCTAGAAGCGAAAGGGTTGCCTGAAAATCAGCTTCAGTTTCAGTCGGATAGCCGACTATAACATCTGTTTCGATTGTGCCTGACGGCAATTTTTCCCTTATTGAATTCACAACCCCTTCAAAGAGTGATGACCTGTATCCCCTCCTCATATCACTCAATACAATGTCGCTTCCCGACTGGACTGGCACGTGAAAAAACTGATATATGTACCTGCTTGGAAAAAGGCGCAGCAAGTCCCCGGTTATTGCCTTTGCAAATGGCGGCGTCATCATCCCAACCCTTATTTTAAATTCCGATTGGATGCTGCTGATCTGCCCCAGGAGGTCGGGGAGCCTTTTTCCTTCATGGTAGTAGGCCGCAACATCCTGCCCCGTCAGCCAGATTTCCACCGCCCCCTGCCTTGCAAGTTCGCTTGTGGCCCTGATTATTCCGGGTAGAGGGAAGCTGTGATTTGCTCCACGCGAAAGTTTTGTTGCGCAGAATGTGCAGTGGTAGCCGCACCCTTCCTGCACTTCTATCACCCCAATGGTAGACGACAGAGTTCTGCCAATCATGGCAGGCTTGTCTGCAATCAGATCAGAAGTCATCAGTTCACCCCTTGCGCCATTCAGGGACATAGCTGCCGCCTCCGCTATCCTGTCGACCGAGTGAACGTCTATCGCAACATTGCAGCCCGATTCAAGTATGCGCTGCCTGTCTATCCTTGTCAGGCAGCCAGCAACAACAAGCGGTCTTTTACTGCCAACGATTTCATTTATTCTGTACAGTATTTTGTCTTCAGTAGGTTTTTTAACGCCGCACGTATTTATTATAATCACGTCGGCCGCGGTTTCATCTGATTCAGTCCAGCCGTTATTTTCAAGTATACCCCTCATTATGACTGAATCAGCCTGGTTCGCTGCACAACCATATGTCTCGATATAATACTGGGGCAATGATGCGCCTTTACCATGCGTTTATAAAAATTTTGATTATGAATTTAGCCGTCAACGTTGTAGATCCTGTCCCGCCACTGAATTGAATGCGATCTTGCTCCGGCAGCCACAAACAGCAGGGCAAAAAAAATCGCCGGCAATGACATGATTGATGGCAGCACGGCAAGCCTCCCATATTTGCGCCCCCTTACCAGGTTTTTAATGAACCACAGGGCAAATGGCGTGAGATATAGCCAGTTTGCCGTCAGGGCAAACATAATCAGGAAAGCTGCCAGAATCAGCGCCACTGCTATAAACGCATAAACCCCCTTTTTAGAATACTTCAGCATCAGCTTGACCTGCCTTGTGGTCCACGATTTAAGATTTCTTTCGTCAAATGCATTAAGCGGCATTGCCAGGACCGCATATCCTATTTTCCACCCCATTTCCTTTGAAATCCTGGTAAGCGCACAGTCGTCACACCATTCAGTGCTAAGCTCATCAGTTATTTTCCGGTCTATATCTCCCCCCCTAAAAGCCATTGAGCCTCCCCACAGAAATCTGCCACCGATGGCATGGCTCTCAAACCCCAGTGTCCAGAACCCTGCGCGCATCAGGTTGCTCAGTGTAATTTTGAGCGGATATGGCCAGGAAAACACTGTGACTGCGTGATAGCTTTCTAGCATGGACGTCAATGTTGCCAACCAGCTTTTTGGATAAATTGTATCTGAATCAGCGATAACTATGTTTCCATCGGAATGCCTTATGCCGGTCAATATAGCCCGGACCTTGCCGCTGCACCCGTCGCAAAGCGCTTCTGTTTCAATGACTTGCACTCCTAACGGCTTCAGAACTGTGGTTTGCTTTTTAAGTTCATCACTGTCAACAACATATAACAGCCTGAAATCCGGATGGTCCTGACCTGAAAGGGAACTCACGTTAATATCGAGTGCCGGTTCCTCACCGCGGAGGGGAACTATAACAGTTGACTTGCCAGGCACTCCCGCTTTAGTGCGATACAGCATAAGTTCCATTACCATCTGGAATACTAGCAGCAAGTCGACTGCGATTACTATGAGAAGCATTAGCAAATAGTAGGCACAATGTGTATAAAAATATTCATTCATTTATTACCTAATATAATAGTTTTTTCCGAAATATTTATATATATATAATTTAAGTTTTTTTGAGGTTAAGTTTATGCCATTTAAAAAGCTTAGACCGGGGGATCTTGAAGGAGTTGAAAAGTGCCCGATATGCGGTTCAAAGGACCTTCTGCAGGATGACGAGTCAGGCGAGATAATTTGCGCAAGTTGCGGATTTGTGGTCAAGGAAAAGGTGGAAAGCACAGGGCCTGAATGGAGGGCATTCTCAAAAGATGAAAAGGATAATAGAAGCAGGGTTGGGACGCCAACATCACTGGGAATAAACGACATGGGCCTTTCCACTGTAATGGACAGGTCAAACAGGGACGCGACAGGAAAGTCAATATCAGGGGCCAACAAGGCAACATATTATAGGCTTAGAATGTGGGATAGCAGGAGCAAGGCCCATGAGCCAGCAGACAGGAACCTGAGGCAGGCATTCAATGAGCTTAACAGGCTTGTGGATAAGCTGAGCGTTCCGGGAAGTGTTTCAGAAAGGGCAGCTTATATTTACCGCAAGGCCCTAGAAAAGGGCCTTGTAAGGGGGAGGAGCATCAGTGCAATAATGGCAGCTTCACTTTATACTGCATGCAGATCGCTTGAAGTGCCAAGAACCCTCAAGGACATAGCTGCAGTTTCAAATATAAAGAGGAAGGACATAGCAAAGAGTTACAGGTTGATCGTTAAAGAGCTTGATCTTAGGATGCCGGTTGCGGACCCCGTCAAGTCTGTCAGCAGGATAGCCACAAGGGTCGGGCTGAGCGAGAGGACCAGCAGGAAGGCGCTGGATATAATAAAGAAGGCAATGCAGTCCGGCATTTCTGCAGGCAAGGACCCAATGGGGCTTGCGGCAGCGGCCCTTTATGTAGCATGCGTTGTTGAAGGAGAAAACAAAACGCAGAAGGATATAGCAGAAGCTGCGGGCGTCACCGAAGTGACAATAAGGAACAGGTACAAGGGCCTGAAATCGGCGCTTAACCTGCCAAAGGAATAAACAACATTTATTAACAGTTTTTATTTTTTATGTTATTTATGTACAAAGTAAGGGAAGCTACAGCTCAGGACATGCTGGCGGTAATCGAGGCTTACTATTCATACTATGATGAGGTAAAGCACAATGCGGAGCTGGGGCTTACCCTCTACAATGAAAGGCCGGACCTAAATACTGAAACAAAATGGTATAACAACCTTATAGGCTCCAACAGGGCGGTAGCGGTGGTGGGGGAGGTTGATGGCAAAGCCGTTGGGCTATGCACTATCGAGCCAAGGAAGGAAAACTCGGAACTATCGCGCATAGGGGTCCTAGGCATTGCTATAATGGAAAAATACAGGAACATGGGCATGGGAAGGGCAATGATGACAAGGGCCCTAGAGCTCGCGCGCAGCAAATTTGAAATTGTTATACTGAGCGTGTTCAGCAACAACCTGCGTGCTATACACCTATACCGCAGTCTGGGATTTATAGAATATGGCCTTCTCCCGCAAGCTTACAAAAGAGGCAACGCCTACTATGATGAAGTGCTGTTGTACAAATCGCTGCTTAAAAAACATTAATAGTGCAAAACGAACATTTATGGCGACCTCGATGATATTAAGGAAGAGCCGTCTGAATGGTGATGAGGATTATGAGAAATGAGAGGTCAATTTACGCGATTCTGCTGTCAGGGGGGAAGGACAGCAATTTCGCTATATTTGAAACTTACAGGCGCACGGGGCAGCTTCCATGCTGCGCAATAACCGTGTTTGCCGGGAAGGACGATATGGTTTTCCACTATGAGAACACTGCGTGGGCAGAACTCCAGTGCGCTTCCATGGGCATACCCTGGATACCGGTAAAAAGCATTGAAGAAGGCCTGATGATGGCTAGCGGCGATTATGGTGCAAAGGAACTTGTAACCGGCGGCATTGCAAGCAACTTCCAGAAAAGGAAATTTTCTGATGCTGCTTCTCAGTTTAACATGAAGGCCATCAACCCGCTGTGGGGTATGAACCAGGAAGAATACATGAGGCGGCTGCCTGACAGCGGTTTCATTTACATAATGGTAAAGGTGGCTTCGCTTGGACTGGGCAGGAAATGGCTTGGAAGAGAAATGGACCGGGGGGCAACGGAGGAGCTGATCGAACTTTCAAAGAGGTACAGGTTTAATCCTTCACTAGAAGGGGGGGAAGGCGAATCCTTTGTGCTATGGATGCCCCTCTACAGGAAGAGGATACGGATCGAGGATGCTGAGACGGTTTGGGAGAAGGATTCAGGAACATATTTAATAAGGAGCGCCAAGCTTGAATAAAAAAGATGCTGGATGACCTTAAGGACGGCCTTCGGGCTGCCCTTGATAAATTCATAAGAAGGGGAGGGATTGATGAGCAGGCGCTCAAGGAGTTTATTGTGGACCTTCAAAGGGTGCTCCTGAAATCCGACGTTAACGTGAAGCTCGTGCTTGAATTTTCAAGAAAAATTGAGGAAAGACTGAAAAGAGAAGGAACCCTCCCTGGAATCTCACTTAAAGAAATGGCGGTGAAGGCGGTATATGACGAAATGACAGATCTGCTCGGGGGGGATTTCAAGCTGTCTCTCGGCCCCAAAAACGTGATAATGCTGGTTGGGATTCAGGGTTCAGGTAAAACCACTTTTTCCGTTAAACTTGGCAAATACCTGGTGGCAAAGGGCTTCAAGGTGGGAATAATAGGAGCAGATATATACAGGCCGGGCGCCCTGGAACAGCTTCAGGGCTTTGCCTCAAGGGCCGGGATAAATGTATATGGCGACCCAAAGAAGGACCCACTGAAAATAGTAAAGGAGGGTATGGAGGAGTTCAAGGACAGAAACGCAGTTATAATAGACACAGCCGGCAGGCACAAGGATGAATCTTCTCTAATGCAGGAGGTCAAAAGGCTTGAGGAAGAAGTCAAGCCTACGTTGACGCTGCTGGTAATAGATGGCACAATCGGACAGCAGGCGTTTAACCAGGCAAAGGCATTTTCTGATACAGTTCAGGTTGGCGGGCTGGTCATAACAAAACTGGATGGCAGCGCAAAGGGGGGAGGCGCGCTTGCGGCAGCCGCTGCAACGGGGGCGAAGGTTTACTTTATTTCAAACGGCGAAAGAATAGGTGATATTGAAGAGTTTTCACCAAAGCACTTTGTTTCCAGGCTTCTCGGAATAGGTGACCTTGAAATGCTGCTTGAAAAGGTAAAGGAGGCGGAAATCAAAGTCAGCGAAAAGGAAGCAAAAAAAATAATGAAGGGCAGGATGGACTTCGAGGACTTCCTTGATCAGATTGAACAGATGGAGAAGATAGGGCCGCTGGAAAAGATAGTTGACATGCTGCCTGCGCCGTTCAACGTAAACAAGAAGGAAATAGAGAAGGCGAAAGTTCAACTGAAAAAATGGAAAGCTATAATATACAGCATGAACCCCACGGAAAGGAGAAACCCGAAAATAATCAACACGCCCAGGTTGAAGAGAATTGCCGCCGGTTCCGGCACATCGGAAAAGGATGTCAGGGACCTGATAGACGCTCTATCTAAGGGGAAGTTAATGGCCAAGGCCGCTAGGAGGATGAACGTTCCTTTTAGCCCTTCCCAGTGAACTGCAGTGGGTTTTTAATACTGTCGCATTCCACAGTTTTGAAACAAAGCCCTTCAGAGGCGAGCTTTGAACAGCTTGGCACCATGTACTTTGGACCGCTTCCCTTTTTCCCAGCAATCTGCTCCACCTGATACCTTGTTATTTTTTCACTGAAATCGGGGGATGTAGAAAATAGGTTGATCACGCTCTGAATATCATAACCGCGGTTGATAAAAAATGAGGCAATTAAAAATCTTGCAGCATGCGGTATGTTTTCGCCCTTCTTCATCCTTTCAAGCTGCACCTGAACGCATGGCGGGATGCCGCCCTCGATGGGTTTTGTAACCACTTTCGGCCTGTAAACCATTATCTCTGACAGGATGTTTGCCAGCTCTCCCTTTAACACCGGCTCCGGCATTTTTTGAACAGTTTGATTTATCGAGCTGGCCGCGGACTCCCTGAAAATGTGTAAAATTTCGTTGTCCTTAACAAACACCTTTCCTGCTATTAACCACCTGTTGACAAGCTTCCAGCTTGACTGGTATGGTATTGCGTTCTTCAGGTAATCGGAAATGTCAACCAAAAATCCTTCTCCATAATAATCGGTTAAATTGATTCCGCATGCATGCGCTATAATTGGCACAGCACGGCTTCTCTGGGCCAGAAAGCTGCTCATGTACCTTTCACTTCTTCTGGCTTCCGCAAGGGCAAACCTGCTTGTTAACCGCCGGTCATTTGCTGCACGCAAAATTATCAATGAAAATATGAATGATGCAAGTGATATTTCATGAGAAACATCAGCCAAATCCGGCGAATCGCCATTGCCCAGCGCATCATTCAGTCTTACCCTTACTATTGAAAAAACTTCTTCAGCATTGTGCCCCAGAACTTCACTACCATCAAGCACCCCCAAGTTCAACCCCCTCATTCTGCTTATTGCCATAGATGTGCTCTCGGACAAAAATGGGTATTTGGCGTAGTCCGCATTTCCCAGTAGTTCAGCCAATATGCTCACCCCTGCTGTGCCCGGAAAATACAGCCGCAACACTCAATTATGCATTTAATTATACTTTAAGTAATATATATATTAATTGACAAAAATCATCATTTTTCAAAATGACTGATTAAGGTGATGCCATAACACTGAAGCTTTGTCGCTTTATGGTTTTTTGTTTTACGTTAAAGTGCAAAAGTGCAGCTATATGGCGCTTTAATTGGACCAAAATTTTAAATATGAATTTAAATATATCTTTTTTCAAAAGGCGTCTATTGAAAGAATTCTGGTTCATGAACCAAAACCTGTACTATAACCTGCTTTATCTACCATTCACATTTTTAAGCATTTCATATGTGCTGGACGGGTTGATAGTGGGGCATAATTTTATCCTTTTTGCAGATCTCATGCTGATACTGGCCTACTTTGTAGGGCATGGGATAGCATCACATTTTATAAATGAAGCTTATTCCATGCACTTTGCGGATTACAATGAATCCAGAAAAATCAAATCAATTGGATACTCTTCCCTTGCCTTAAGCGCACTGCTTGGGGCTGTGTCCCTTGCCATCCTGAAATGGAACGTTTACCTTTTGACAATCGGCGTACTGGAAATTGCCTTCCTGATAACCTATAATCATCCCAAAACCAGCTTCATGCACAACGATGCAACTATAGGCGTGTCCGTGGGTGCATTACCAGCCCTGGCAGGCTATGTTGCTGCGACAGGTTCTGTGTCTCTAAATGCCATGATACTTGCCATCATATGCACGCTGATCATCCTGCTTGAAATTACTCCAAGCAGGTTTGTGAAGCACTGGAGGAGAAAGCCAAGCGAGCCAGTGAAGGTGATATTTAATGACGGGAGTGAAGAAACCGTCACGCTTAAATCCTTGGTTGAAAGGCCGGAGAGGACAATAAAGATAATGGTTGTCCTTTCATACCTTTTACCTGTTTTTCTGGTAATTTTGATTTATGGTTGACTATTCATTCCTAAGCACCTTGACCGGCTCCACCCTTGACGCCTTGTATGCTGGTATTGAGCCTGCTATGATACCTATAAACGCAGAAACTATGATTATTGCAATTATGGTGGTTGGGTTAAATACCGGCATTGCTGAACCTATTGAGAATCCTGTCTGCCCGCCTCTAAAGTTGAGAAAACTGGGAATTATCAGGGAAAGAACATACGCACCGGCCGCCCCCAAAACCACGCCTATCAACCCGCCAAGGAGGCCCATTGTACCTGACTCAAATATAAAAATATTCATTACATCCCTGTTTTTAAAGCCAAGGGCCTTAAGTATACCAATTTCACGTGTTCTCTCAAGAGTGCTTGTATACATTGTTGTAGTTACTCCCACAAATGCCACCAGAAACGAAACTGATGCGGCTGAAGCAAGAAGGAGGTTGAGGGTACCGACTATTGAATTTGCAACATTAATTGCTTCCTGCGAACTCATGACCTGCATGTTGTTCCCATAGTATTTCTTTATGCTGGCGGTTATGGAAGTGACGTCCGATGAACTCTTTGCAATTACAAGCAGGCCATCATAAGGTGAATTGCCAGTTAGCTGGCTCCCGGCATTCAAGGGCACAAAGACCCCCTGATCTACATTGACTATGAACGACGGGCCAAATTCCTTTAAAATCCCAATTACGAGAAGACTCTTAGAAACCTGTTGCCCTTTTTCCACTACTGTCATGGTAACTACATTATTTAATTTATAACTGGGATATTGTGTGTTCTGCGGATTTGCGATCTGCCACCCAATTACCGCACCATAAGTATTAAATGGCTGTGGATACTGCCCTTGGGATAATTTTATGCCGGGAACTGCTTCTTCAAGGCCCGTCTGCAGGTTTATCGCAAAGATCACCACGTTTTCTTTGCCCCCCGGGGTGCTTATCTGAGCAGGTATGGCGTAGTATGGGTAAACACCGCTCACGCCCTTCATGGATCCTATTGTATTTACATCCTGCTGGGTTAAAGTCTTTTGGCCGCTTGGCTCAACCAGGATCGTGTTTGTGCCCAGCTCAAGCAGCTGGAAATGTATGCTCTGGCCGTATCCCGAGGTTATGGACGTTATGCCCACAACCGCTGCGGGGCCTATCATGATGCCCAGTATGGTCAGCGCACTCCTGGTCTTCCTTTCGCTCATTGCCCTTGCAGCATATAGCATTATGTCTAAAAGCTTCATCTTCTAAAGCGCCTTATAAAAACGAAAATTATGGCAGCTATTATGATGACCGTTACTATAGCTGTCAAGAGCAGGGTTAAGCCATGGCTGGATGATGCTGATGGTGTCTGTGCCCTGCCACTTATCACCTGGATGTTGGTGCTGTATGCTGCGCTATATGCGTTGCCCAGACTGTCCTGGTACTGATATGACAGCGTCACCGGATAAATTCCGCCCCGCGCAGAAGAAGGGACATATATCGAAAAACTAAATGGTGTCGGCGAATCCGTCGGCAGGTCTCCTATGTACTGGGATTGGTTTATTCCAAGTGCTGAGGAGTTTATGTAAATGGTTCCATAATAAGCTTCTTCAGTCCCTGAATTTAAAATTGTACCAGAAACGGATTCGACGGAACCGTTATATGCCGGCGGTACCTGAATTTGGGAAATGTTGATGGTAATTATACCACCTATGTAAATGGGCACCGTCTGCTCAATTGACTGCGTGTAGTTTGAACTGCCATCATAAGCTAAATTGATTTCAAGTGGGTAGACCTGCGGCTGAGAAAAATACGGCAGCACGTCCAGTGTCAGGTTCGCTTCTCCGTATGGTTGTATGCTGCCCAGGGAAAATGGCCCATAGCCCCTGGATATATATATTGACTGTGCGGGAGATATCTGCAACTGCACGTTCTTCAGAACCTGGTTTATGGCGTTTTTTACAGAAATTGTTATTGAATTATTTCTCATGTAATATATGCTTCCTGGTGCTACTGATATATAGACAGCCTGAGTCTGGGATGACACGGACACATAAGTTGCATAAGACTCCTGGCTGACGCTTCCTGCAGAACCGTACTGAACTTCGACATTTACCGGGTATATGCCGGCAGGCAATGTCTGAGGCGCATAAACCGCATACTCAAAATATGCTGAACCCCCTGCTGCAAGCACGTTTAGCTGTGTGGTGTTACCACGAATGATGCTGATTCCCTGTGCCTGCAAGCTTACTGCTAGATTGTAAATCGGCGACATTCCTGCGTTCTTTACCGTTACCTGCATGTCAGCATATTCTCCCTGCACAATGCTGGAGGAACCAGTGTTCACTTGAAGCTCAGTTTCCGGGTATATTATCAGTTTAAGCGTGCCAGAGTTGGTAAAATGCGCGCCGCTTGAATCAGTATATGATATAATATATGGTTCAATGTAAGTGCCAGGTATCGAAAGCTGGGTTATATTTACCTCAGATGTAACTGGCTCAAACGACCCCGGCGCAATCTCGGATGCATAGAACCTTTCAGTACTGCCCCCAGTCTGGGACTGCAGGAAATATGGAAGCTGCAGGCTGAGCGTAACGTGGTATATGGGCCCTGTATCCGGATTGCTTATTAAAGCGGTAAGCGGAGCATTGCCATATCCTGGATACGGATAGATGCTGGAGCTGCTGCCCCAGTACAGCTCTGTAACGGCCACTGAAGGCGGAGCTGATACCTGCGCCTTAACTGTATAATTGTATGAACTGCCATCTGACTTGAACAGCCTTATTGGCATGCTGTATATCCCTGCATTGGCAGATGATTTTATGTTAAGTGTAAACGAAAAAACAGCAGGGTTCAGTGAAGCTGGTACGCTCCTTGCAATGGTTCCGCCGGTTGAATTTGTGAACGGCGTGGATGATAGGTTAAGCTGCGCATAAATTATTGAAGCAGTATCATTTTGAAACTCCACAGTAAAGGGGACATTGGTATAACCGGCCATGACAGTAATTGGCTGCTGCAGCGTGCCCCAGTTGCTGTAAACTATAACCGGCTGGGATTGCGCGAACAAGGGCGTTGCCGAAAACATCATTGCAGTAAGCGCCAGCACGATGAAGACGGGTATTTTACTCCTCAATTTACCTGTTCCACCTTTTCTATGACGCCGTCCCTCAACTGGATTATCTTCCTGGTCATCTTTGCAAGGTCCATGTTGTGGGTTACCATGATTATTGTTTTGTTCATGTTTTTGTTTATTTCCGTTAAAACTTTCATTATGTTTTCCGCATTCTTGCTGTCAAGGTTACCTGTTGGTTCGTCAGCCAGTATTATTGTTGGGTTTGTTACCAGTGCCCTTGCTATTGCCACCCTCTGCTGTTCCCCGCCGCTAAGTTCTGTGGGTTTCCTTTTGGCCTTGTCGCCCATGCCAACATCGTTCAGCGCCTCTGCTGCGAGTCTGTTCCTTTCAGCAGAATTGACGCCCCTGACTACAAGGGGTAAGTAAACATTTTCAATGGCTGTCAGCCTGTTTACAAGATTGTACGACTGAAATATAAATCCTATATGGATATTCCTGATATTTGACAGCTCGTCATCACTCATGCCAGTGGTGTCCTTTCCGCCGATGTAAACCTTGCCTGAAGAAGGCTTGTCAAGGGTTCCGATTACGCTGAGAAGCGTTGTCTTGCCAGACCCTGACGGCCCGACTATCGATACGAACTCGCCCTCTGCAATCTTTAAGCTTATGCCGTTTAGGGCAACCGTGCCCGCAACACCGGGATAAATTTTCTTAACATTATCAAGCAATACAGCATCTGTCAATTTATTATCGGAAACGATATCATGCTTGTACTTTTAAGTCTTTGCCGAAAAATTGCTGGAGTATGCTTCTTAGGCGCTGCCCAGTATTTTATCCAGATTGGTCTTTACGGCTGAAATAAACGACTGCGTATCTACAACGGCGCTGACAGGACTTTCGGCCACATTGGCCACATCCTGAGTCATTATCCTGTCCCTTTCAATTGTAACCTTTACTGCATCTTCAAGTTTAAGCGCAAAATTGTACAGATCCTGATTCCCGTCCAGTTTGGCCCTCCTTTCCAGCCCGCGTGTCCATGCAAATATTATTGCCGTTGGATTTGTTGAAACTTTTTCACCCTTCAGATACCTGTAATAGTGCCTCTGCACTGTGCCGTGTGCTGCTTCCGATTCGTAATACCCCTCCGGTGACATGAGCTCCGATGTCATAAGCGCAAGGGTTCCTACATATGCCGTCGAAACGAGGTCAGATATTATGTCCCCCTCATAGTTCTTGCATGCCCATACGAATCCGCCTTCAGACCTCACCGACCTGGCAAGCGCGTCGTCAATCAGAAAGTAATTGTAGTGAATATTTTCGTCGTCAAACTTCTGCTTGAATTCTTTTTCAAATGTTTCCTGGAATATTTGCTTAAACCTTGCATCATAGACCTTGGATATCGTGTCCTTTGTAGCAAACCAAAGGTCCAGATGGTACATTAGCGCGTAATTAAATGATGCCCGCGCAAAACCGTAAATAGAACTGTCTATGTTGTACTTTGCCTCTATCACGCCTGCCCCCTTCAGTGCTGGCAGCTTTACCGATTTCTGGACCGTATCATGCTGGAACAGTATTTCCGCTTCCCCCGCAGTTTCAAATCTCAGTGAAGCAGCGTCGTATATGTCACCAAAGGCATGCCTTGCAATTATGATTGGCTTTTTCCAGAACCTGACAGCCGGAGTTACGTTGCTCAAAACGATTGGTGCCCTGAATATGGTGCCGTCCAGGACCTTTCTGATGGTTGCATTGGGGCTCGGCCACTCCTTTTTCAGGCTGTACTCCACTACCCTTTCCGCATTTGGGGTTATTGTAGCGCACTTTATGCCAACCTTCAGCCTCTTTATTGCCTCAGCTGCTTGGTATGTAACCTGATCGTTCGTGTCATCACGGTGTTTCACATGAAGGTCATAATATTCGGTCTTCAGGTCCACATATGGCATCAGCAGGCTTTCCTTTACCCAGGACCAAATTACCCGTGTCATTTCATCGCCGTCCATTTCCACTACCGCGTTATCCATTCCAATTTTATCCATAATCAATATGGTATCCCACTTCCTCAATTTAAGGTTGACCTAACGCAGGCTTTAAAAAAAGGGCGGAACCCTATTGCATACAATGGGAAATGTCTCTATCTACGATACATATACAGGGAGCGAGATTGAACTCGATCCTGCAGTCCAGAAAAACATATCAATATATTCCTGCGGCGTTACCGTTTATGACCTGAGCCACATCGGCCATGCCAGAGTGTTCATTGTATTTGACATACTCCGGCATGTGCTTGAAAAAAACGGCTTTAACGTAATCTATGTGCAAAATTTTACGGATATAGATGACAAAATAATAGACAGGGCGGCAAAAGAGGGAGTGGATTACACTAATGTTTCAGAGAGGTACATTGCGGAATACCTTACGGATTCTGATTTGCTCAACATATCCAGGGCTGACATTTATCCCCGTGCTACAGGGCATGTAGAGGAAATGGTAAAAATCATAAAGCGCCTTGTAGAAACCGGATATGCATACAGAACAAGTGACGGCATATACTATTCAGTCGACAAATTTCCAGGGTACGGCAGGCTTTCCAAAATCAAAAAGGAGGAACTGCTGGCCGGGGCAAGGGTTGACGTTAATGAGGACAAAAAAAACCCGCTGGACTTTGCGCTGTGGAAATTCCATGATGACCCGCCATTTTTCGACACTGAAATCGGCAGGGGGAGGCCAGGATGGCACATTGAATGCTCAGCCATGATATGGAAAAACCTTGGCGAAACAATCACCATCCATGGGGGAGGAGAGGACCTCATATTCCCTCATCATGAAAACGAAATTGCGCAGAGCGAGGCATTCACGGGAAAACCGCTTTCAAAAATATGGATGCATGTGGGGCTTGTAAAAACCGGGGAGGAAAAAATGAGCAAGAGCCTTCGCAACGTTTTTTATATAAGGGACTTCCTGAACGCCTATGGGCCGAATGTGCTCAGGGTGCTGATGGTTCAGACCCACTACAGAAGCCAGATAACCGTCAGCGGAGACAGGATATTAAAGGCCATTGAAACGTGGAAGATAATCGAAGAAGCAATGTACAACCTTGGTCAACCGTTCAGTTCGAACGGCACCGACCGGAAGGCTGTTGATGAAGTCGTGACAACGCTAAGATTGGCAGACACCGCTCTCAGCCATGACTTGAACACGCCGCAAAGTCTGACGCACCTTCTTGCGGCTGCGAGGGACATAAACAGGCTGCAAGCATCACTGAAACTAAGCCATGCTGCTGCACGTGACATGAATTTGTTCAATGAGATTGCGGGTTGCTTTGGCTTTAAGCTGCCGGAAATTTCCAGGGACGAAGCTGAAATGGCGGATAGGCTTGTCGCCGAGCGGGCAGACCTCAGGTCTGGCAGAAGGTACAATGAGGCTGATGAGATAAGGAGAAAATTGCTGCAAATGAAGATAAAGCTGATTGACGTTGACAATAAAACTTACTGGAGGAAGGTCGAAGTAGTTTGACTGTGCTAAAAGCGCCCGAGATTTTGAATCAGGGGCATTATCTCTTCCAGCTTTATTGTCTGATCTTCAAACGGCCTCTCCAGAGTTGACATATATATGCCGTATCTGCTTCTCCCCGTGCCCTCTTGACCCCCGTAGGGTGAAAAGAACATAAAGCTGTCCAGGTATGAGTAAATCTTTTCCAGGTATTCGTCAACCAAGTTCAGGCCTTCACAACTTCCGTCATTTTCGTATAAATTTATAGACGCTACAAAAGTGCCCCTGCCAAGCAGCCTTTTGAATTCGGCAAAAACAGCTTCAAGCTCCTCTTTTAGCGTTACTTTTCCAACATCGATTGAAGGATAACCCATGGTCGGGTTTGTAAGTGGAATGTTTGACGGGATCAATGACCTTCCCTGCATGTCTGCTGCACCCATACCCCCCAGTATCTTGAGCCAGGCTGATTTTGGGGTCTGGCTGTCGCTGTTTTCAACAACGCCCCGTGGAACACTGTTCAGCAGGTGAGTCAGGAATTTCGGCTGGCAGTCTGCAAGATCATCATACCCCAGCCCCATTATGCCCACGACAGCAGCTCTCATCAACCATCAACCAGTGATTTTAGCCTGCTGACCAGGAGTTCCCGCGGAATTACCCCGACTATCCTGTCCACCGGCTCTCCATGGCTGAACATTATCAGGGTTGGCAGGCCGTAAACTGAGAATTGGTCAGCTGCTTTGGGGTATTTCTGAGTATCCACCCGGCCGAACTTTATTTCCGGAAACATCGGCATTACCCCCTGAATAATCCTGTGCAGTACGTGGCAGGGGGCGCACCATGGAGCCCAGAAATCGATTACTGCCATTTCGGAATTTTCTGCAAATGCCCTAGCCTGATCCTCGGAAAGGCACTCCATTTCAAGTTGCATGTTCCGGGAATAAACCCAATTCAGATTTAAATCTTTATAAAAAATTTGTGACCTGAAACTCCGCAGGGAGATGTGCCATCAACGCGGGAAAATGCACCTGAAATGCCAGAATAGGTTTTGCTGGTGAACCTGCATTAATTTACGGTTATGCACGGAATACAGCGCAAACATTTTATCTGCTTGCCGGCTTATGTCAAAGGTACCTGAAGCCGCTGTCTGGGAGCACAGCGACAACTGTGCTGTCCCTGTTCATTGATAAGGCAAGCTTTCTTGAAACAAAAAGAACAGCTGCAGAGCTCCACCCTACAAGCATGGCCTCCTTGCCTGCCAACTCCCTCATGATTTTTTCCAGTTCAGCACGCTCGCTCTCACCTATCCAGTTGATTTCATCTATGGCAGAAGTGTCAAGCACCATAGATGGCATATCGTCATTCGGGTTCCTGAGTCCTGGAACTGTGATCCCTCTCTCCGGGGCCACGCCAAAAACCCTTATCCTTGGGTCGTATCTTTTTAGCACTGCTGAGCATCCTGTGACAGTCCCCCCGGTTCCTATACCAACGACCAAGGCATCAAGCCTTCCATTTACCTGCCTTAATATTTCCAGAGCTGTGCCTTCCCTGTGGGCTCTGGGGTTTTCCGGATTGCTGAACTGGTCAAGGCTTACAAATGTGCCTTTACCCCGATTTAAAATGCCCTCCTTTACCCTGATAGCGCCCGCGGTCCCGTCTTCTTCCGGGGTGAGTATTAATGAAGCTCCGAACATTTCTATTGCCTTCTGCTTTTCCTGGCTTGCGCTTTCGGGCATCACTATTGTCACCTTCACACCATAGTATGCGCCAACCATCGCGAGAGCTATGCCGGTATTGCCTGAAGTGGCTTCCACAAGCTGCCTGCCAGGGGCAATCGCACCTGTTTTTATCGCGTTTTCAAACATTGATTGAACTATTCTGTCCTTTAGGGATCCACCGGGATTAAACCACTCAAGTTTCGCGTAGATCTGCCCGCCATTTTCAGGCGAAAATTTCCTCAGCCAGACCATGGGCGTGTTTCCGATCAGGGACAGGTAACTGGTATTAATCATGTCTTTCTGATGAACCATTTGATGCAATATAACTTTTTATGACGCCATCTCACGATAAGCTTCCCGTACTGCTATCCTGAGTTCGTCGGAGCATGTTCCTGTTTAATTGACGGTCACTGCCATAGCTTGACGCTCAGGCTTGGGCCCCCGCAGGCGCAAATTCAGGCCAGCCCTGCTAATTCATGCTGCAATCCAATTACAGAAGGACTGTCGCCTCTATGAATCAGTTGTTTTGCTGGGGGGAGCATCATATGCCCTTGTGGTTCACCCACAAACTCCTAAACACCATTTTTAAGTGTGTGATTAATGTTAGATTCCTGCAGTTATGCCAGTCAGGACCCTTATTGCATTGCCCAGAAGGTACGTCGCCAGTGCAGCAAACAGAGCCAGCAGCACCATTTCCGCAACCTTTCTTCTGCCACTAACACCGCTTATAATGCTGGTTAGGTACCCCGCCACGGCAAGTGCAATTATCGCAAGCAGCGTAGAAGCCAGCTGGTCCGCCACCACCGAAAATGGCAGAAAATAGGGAAGTGTTGGCACCAGTGCGCCCACTATATAGAATATTCCTACATAAACAGCTGACTCTCTGGCGCTTGTCACCCTTTCGCCCTGACCCTGCTGACCGCCGAATACGATCCTGGACAGCTCCATTCTCAGGTTCCTGTTTTGGTTGAGTTCGTTTTCTGATTTGGTAGAAACGTAGGCGCCAACCGCCATTGACAGTGCCCCGGCGATGCCTATCACCAGCCCGGTTATTGCTACAAGTAAGCTCCTTTCGTAAGCTCCGGCAAGGCCGGAGACAGCCGCAAGGAGTTCTACCAGGCCGTCATTCATTCCAAAGAGCACGTCACGCAGATTTTCTACAATGCTCATGGATGACTTTTCTGCAAAAAAGCTTTCGTGCTCCATTTCATCCTTAACTATGCTTTTAAGCGTGGCCTTGTCATCATCGCTCAGCCCATTGTCATTAAAAAGCTTCAGGTAATTTACCACGGTTGCAGCCTCCCTTTCCTCAAACAGCTTCATTAGAATGCCTAGACCAAGAAATTTCATAAGAAATGCCTCCAGCCTGACCTTGGTTCTGGAGGGCGCGTTGGGGACTTTCTGACCTGACTTTTTTAAAAGGCCAAGGAAGAACCTTGAATGGCCCTCTTCTACCCTTGACAGTTCAAGAAGCCTTTTTTTGGCGGCAGCATCACGAACTGAATGAGCAAGTTCACTGTAAAGCATCTGGTCCCTTCGTTCATCTATATAAAAATCACTTATCTGCATGATTTATCAACAGCCACTCTATGCAAATAAAAGTTTTGACCAATAAATTAATCTATTCTTTCAAGGGCTGGAATGGGCACGTTTACCGCCTCTTCAGGCTCAAGGTCAAGCACCCTATCCCCCAGCACCTTTTGTATTATATCATTATCCAAAAGTTTTAGCCTCCCCTCAACTATTTCAGCCATTATACTTCTATTTCCGACATAACTTAAACTTACCGGTACACTCATCATTGTCAGCCTTTTTACTATATCGCTGGCCTCCGCAGGCGACAGTGAGCCGTCCATCACCAGCACGTGCAATTCCTTTATTGATTCCGTCATCCTCAAAGCGGTCAGTGCAAGCGAAGCCATGTCATTTGAATCCTTTTGAGTAAATATCAGGTGAGCTCCGCCGTTGAGGTGCTGCAGCCCCTCCCCGCTGTTAGCAAGCGCTTTGAGCAGTTCGGATATCTCCTCAATAATAATCGAACCTATCGTGGACAGTTCACTGTTTTTCATTCTGTCCTCATAACTGTCCATGTCAACCACAAGCACAGGGACTCCATGCCCTACCAGCCTCTGGAGCTGTATCGAAGCCCGGAACCTCCTTTCCACCTCAAATGAAAACGGCGAGATTCCGACATACATCCCAACTTTATCAACCTGCTCCGCCCTCCTATCGCCTAAATTAAATATAACCACAGGGGAAAGTGGAAATTCCGCACCTTCCCCGTTAAGCTTACCCGCAATGGATTCGCCAATGTCCCCTAGGCCAAAAAATGCTGACATAGGCTATCTTTTATTGCCATGAGTATAAACAATTCTGAACTAATTTTTTAAATAATAAATAAACATTTTTTGACCTGCGCTTAGACAGAGAACCTTATTGCCGTCCTGTCAATTGATTCAAATATAGTTGGGTGCTGATGCGCAATCTGCGCCAGTTCCTTTACCCTTGCCCCACCGGCAATTGCAAGGGCTATCTCGTTTATCACCATCGATGCGGAATCACCGTATATTGAGCCACCTATGATCCTCTGCGTTTCCCTTTCCACTATTAGCTTTAGCCAGCCCTCCTTCACACCGATAATCTGCGCATATGCATCATCCTCAAGCGGATATTTTACTGTCGAAAATGCAATTCCCCTGGACCGGGCCTCCTCCTCCCCCATCCCCACGACTGATGCTTCGGGCTCTGTAAATACGGTAACAGGGACAGACATATAGTTAAACTCGTATATTGGAGTGCCATGCAGGATGTTCCACGCCGCTATAACAGACTCCTTAACTGCTGAATGGAACAGCATATATTTGCCGGTAACATCTCCCGCTGCATAAACGCCCGGAATGGAAGTTTTCATGGCTGAATCAACCTCGATGTGGCCCTTGGCAGCAACCCCCAGGCTTTCAAGCCCTTCCACATACGGCTTCCTTCCGGCTGCCATTATTACCTCGTCAGCTACGAGCGAAACTTTTCTTCCATCTGGCATGGTGTAGCTGACTTCCTTTTGTCTGCCGTTCATCTTTATTTCAGACACCCTTGCCCCTGTTATGACGTTTACTTTTCTGCCTTGCAGCATTTTTTCCATTTCAGAAACCAGCTCGCTGTCCCATCCACTCATTATCCTGGGAAGCATCTCTAGCACGGTAACGCTTTTGCCCATAGAACTGAGCATGGACGAAACTTCCACTCCTATGTAACCCCCTCCTATTATTGCTATGCTGTCAGGCATATTCCGATATGATGTCCTGTAGCCAAACAGCTCAAGGCTTCCTATTGCCAGATCCGCCCCCGGAACGGGAATCCTTGTGGCAACTGAACCTGTGGCTATTATTGTGTTCTTCCCGCTCACCCTCTTATTCCATGAACCATCAATTGCCTGCACCTCCACTGTGTGACCATCCACGAACCTTGCAGTACCCCGTGCAAAGTCCAAGTTCTGGTGTTCCTTAATTTCCCTTATGTGCTGCCTGTACCTGGTCAATTGAACCTCCTCCTTATGGTTTATCACGTCTTCCCATATCATTCTGAGATCCCTGGCACTACTGCTTCCGGCTCCCTGAAGGATGTTTTTCACCTTTTCCATTAAGTAGATTGTTACCGCAATTGATTTTGACGGAATGCATCCCTCATAAAGGCAGTTGCCGCCAAGGTTGCCCTTATCATCAACAAGCATAACGCTCTTACCGCCCCTGCTCAGCTCGAACCCGCCGTGATAGCCGCCTCCACCGCCGCCAACGATAATTGCGTCGTACTGCTCGCCGCGAGGAGCATCCGTGAATTCATCATCAGTCAAAGGTAGAACAGGATATTTCCCTAGCATAACTGGTATATTTTCAGGGATGATTTAAATTTTTATGTAAAAAGAAAAATAATCATAAAAAAGAAAATTATTTCCTCGTAACGAATTTCCCTATTATGTCATCATGGACTTCCCCGTCATAAACTATGTCGCCACCCACTACTGTATACATAACCTTGCCTGAGAGTTCCATACCGTTAAAAGGAGAATATTTGGCCTTTGAATAAAACTTTTCAGCATTTATTTTTGTCTTTAACTTGAGTGAAACAATGGTTATGTTTCCATGCGAACCGGGGAGCAGCGAGCCGTACCGTGGATAAATGCCAAAAAGCCTGGCTACATTTTCGCTCATTAGCCTGACTATATCTGCAAGGCCAAATTTGCCGGCATTTACGGCATCAAGCATAAGCGGTAATTCCGTTTCAAGTCCTGGAAAGCCGGACGGCGGGGAACCCCCGAGCTTTTCCTCTACAGTATGTGGTGAGTGGTCCGAGGCCACAGTTGATATAGTATCGCTGGCAGCAGCTTTTAGAAGCGCCTCGCCGTCTTTCCCGCTCCTTATCGGCGGATTTATTTTTGCAAAATTTTCTGCACTGCTGTAAATTGAATCGTTAAGAAAAAGGTGGTGTGGCGTAACCTCCGCAGTAAGTCTTATTCCATGTGTTTTTGCCCACTCAATGATTTTAAGCGTTCTACCCGAGCTTACATGGGCCACATGAACTTTTGCCCCTGTGTATTCTGAAAGTGATGCAAGCTCCCCCACGGAAAAAGTTTCACATATATATGGCCTAGACTCAAGGTGCGCAAAGCTACTGTTTTTATTTGCCCTGCTGGTAAAGAACTTTACCAGCCCTTCATCCTCCGCATGAACCACAAGTGGAACATCGATTTCCGACAGCGCATTTAAAATTGAGTAAAGCGTTTCATGTGATGGAGCGGGTATGTTTCCTGTCGTTGGGCCCATATATGATTTGAACCCTATGGATCCGGACTTGGCCATTCTGATTATTTCAGGAGCATCTGAGGTGTCCCTTACCAGTCCATAAAGCCCGTAGTCAACATGAGATTTTCTCCTTACAGCCTCCCTCTTCTCAATCAGCCTTTCAGCGCTGTCAATCGGAGGCACAGTATTGGGCATGTCAAACACCAGCGTCAACCCACCGGCTGCGGCTGCTGACGTTCCGGAGCCAAAATCCTCTTTATAGGTAAGGCCGGGTTCCCTCAAATGCACATGTTCATCTATCAGACCGGGCAAAACATACAGCCCTGCAGCATCAAGTTCCTCTGTTCCATTGTTTTCCAAGCAGCACCCTATTTTGCTTATAGTCCCATTTTCTATCAGTACATCTAAATTAAGTAAAACACCGTTTACAACGGCAGTGCCATCTTTTACTAGCAGGCTTCCCATACCACGCATTTATCGCCCATAAATAAAATGTTTGCAGGATTGGACTCAGAAAAAAATATATTGCATCATGTAGATGGCATGCCATGGAACAAATCAAAGATATTATATCTGCTCTTGACCTTGATCGCAGGAACGTAGAATTAATTATAAGCGAAGCACAAACCATGAAGAAACAGCTTGAACATAAAAGGTGCCTTCACATTGCAGACGATAGGATAGTAATGACTGTTTTCCTTGAACCAAGCACGAGGACCCGGTTGAGCTTCCAGTTTGCGGCAACGTACCTTGGGGCCAAGGCAATGGACTTTGGTGCAACTGAAATATCAAGCATACAGAAGGGCGAAACCTTTGACGACACAATCAGGATGATTGATGGATATGGGCCGGACGTAATAGTCCTCAGGCAAAGCATACCGGGAAATGCAAAAAAGGCTGCTGATATTTCAAGCGCGCCGGTTATAAATGCCGGCGATGGTGCCAATGAGCACCCTACGCAGGCGCTTACTGATATATATACAATAAAGAGGGAAATAGGAAGGGTTAATGGGTTAACAATTGGCATCATGGGTGACCTCAAACATGGCAGAACCGTAAGCAGCCTCTCATATATGCTGGATAAATTTGACGGTAACACGGTGATTTACATAGCACCAGAAGAGCTGCAGGTCGGGCAGGAAGTGATTTCAAAACTGAGCAATTTAAAATACAGAAAATCTGACAGGGTGGAGAGTGTTATGGAAGACCTGGATGTCCTGTATGTGACCAGAATACAGAAGGAAAGGTTCACCAATGCAGCAGATTATGAAAGGCTGAAGGGAAGCTATATCATAAGCCGTGCCTTTCTTGAAAAATTCAAAAAGAGGCCGATAATCATGCATCCGCTACCGCGCGTTGACGAACTGACAAGCGACGTTGATGACATGAAAGAAGCAAAGTACTTTGAACAGGCCAGAAATGGGGTTTACGTCCGGATGGCCTTATTAAAGGAAGTTATGGGTCTATAGTCACAAGAATCGCTATGACAGATGGGGCATTACTTTTTCAGCGATAAGCTTCATTGAGTTAACCCTCATCTCGTGGGTTATTCCTGGAAAGCTCATCTTTATCAGCAGTTCCGTGGTTCCAAGCCTCTTACGATACATGTCGATCTTTTCAATGGCATATGAAGAATTGCACACTATCATCCTTTCAAGGACTTCTTCCCTTATGCTTTTATAATCGACATCATTTGGGTCTATTTCCCTTCCTTCCTTGTCCTGCAGATGACCCCACTGATAGTAATCCTGCCTGTAGGATTCGAGCATCAATTCGGCCGCTCTTTTAAGCTCATTTTCATCATCAGATATGAATACTTCCCTCCGTAGAGGAACATCACGCACAATCTTGTTCAATTTCTTTAATTCATCTTTGTAGGTTTTTAACCTGCGTTCAAGCACATTGATATCGGTAACCGGGTCCATAATCCACGCGTCACCCCTGTGCGCTGCCTTTGCAACTGCCTCATCACTTTTTGCTGCTATCCATAACGGCGGCCTAGGCTGCTGTACCGGCCTAGGGTATATTGATAAACTGAAGGCGCCTGCTTTTAACTCGCTGCCTTCAAGGAGCGTCTTAACTGATTTCAGGTTGTTTTCGTAAAGCCTTGCTTTTGATTTTATGTCCCTTTCAAATGCCATATACTCCTCCTTCCTGTATCCCAGCCCAACCCCCAGAATTGCCCTCCCGTTGCTTACCACATCCAGCACACTCACCTGCTCTGCAACTTCAAACGGGTTGTGCAGCGGAAGAACCACTATGTCAGTCCCCAGTCTTATTCTGGAGGTAATTGCTGCAGCAGCTGACAAGGCCAGGAATGGAGCCGGACTCCAGCCGTCTGGGGAAAAGTGATGCTCCCCTACGTAAACTGCATGGTAGTTCAGTTTCTCACCCAGCACTGACTCCTGCAAAAAGCCCCTGTACTCCGCTGCCCATTTGCCTTCTGACTGCAGCGTATAATGCAGGGAAAACTTCACTTGAGAATTGCCCCTCTTGTTTCAGGAATAGCCCATATGACAACAGCTGCTATTATGAACAGAATCGCAAAGAACCCTATTACCCCAGATATCTTGAATATTGGTGAAAAGATGCCTATCAAAAGCGGTGCTATCCCACCGAAACCCCTGCCCGTGTTAAATATGAAATTAACTGCGGTCGAACGCGCTGCCGTGGGGAAGGGTTCAGAGAAGAGGGCACCAAAAATGGTAAAGTAGCTGTTTATGAAGAAGCCCATGGCAAGAGATGCGTACATGGCCTGGGTTGATGACCTGGCCACGGCAAACATAAGCGCCGCAAAGGTTATTCCTATGAAGCCTAGGCTTATGGCAACCCTTCTTCCCACCATGTCTGAAATGAAACCGAAGACTATCATTCCAGCTATGACCATCAGGTCAGTGCCAAGGAGTATGTATATTGTGTGAACGAAAGATACATGGTATTCAACCTGAAGGGCTGTGGGCAGCCAGATCATTACGCCCCAGTACCCCATCTCCGCAACTATGGCAATTACAAGGAACACTGCAGTGAACCTCAGGTACTTCTTCCTGAAGATCTGGGCCAGTGAAAAACCATCGTCGCCTTCCTTTTGCACAAATGTTTGGGCTTCCGGATTAAAGACGTTACTGGGGTTTGGCTTTTCCCTTTTCTTCTTCACCCTTTCATTCCACATGGGAGATTCCGGCAGCTTATAACGTACATAAAATGCAAGAAGTGCAGGAGTTATTCCTATAAGGTAGAGGGACCGCCATCCGAAAACCGGCATAAGGAACAGGCTGACGACGGTGGCAAGTATTATGCCCAGCGTCCAACCGATTGACACGATTGTGGACCCCATTCCCCTCCACTTTGCCCTGAACGATTCTGACATGAGCGTCATACCTATGCCGTACTCCGCACCCGTGCCTACTCCGCTGAGGAACCGGGTAACAAGTATCATTGGATAGTTTATGGAAACCGCTGTTAGAGCAGTGAAAACAGAGTATATCAAGATTGAGTACGTGAATGTCCTAACTCTGCCATAGCTGTCAGCAAGTATGCCGAAAATGTAACCGCCTGTGACCATCCCGCCTGTCAGCACAAAACCTATCAATCCCATTTCTGCCGAGGAAAGGAGGAAAGCTAACCCTATTGCGGAAAGTGTAAGTGAAAGTATCAGTGTATCCATTCCATCAAGCATATAACCCAAAACAGCAGCAGTGGTAGCTTTGGCCTCATATCCGGGCACAACCGTTGTTGATTGCTCTGCCATATTATCCGAACATGATAATTATTTATAAATTTTGTGCTATATAAAGGCAACATCCAGGCAATTTATATTCGAAAACCGCAGCAAATTTTTCAAAAACAACATGCAAACAACGTTTGATTCCTGTGGCATCCTTATTTAATTCATGAATTTGAGTGGAACTGTAAGAAGAACTGGGGAAGCACAATGCGTTCAGATGTAAAGATTCATTTTTCTGAAAAATGTTTAGATGTTTTTATATATAACTTTAATGTTTTGCAACTGTGGAAAACCATAACGAACAGATTATTGGAATTATTATGTATTCTGCCATACAGCCAGATTATACATTAAAATCAATAGTTTTCACAGATAGAAGGGTACTGGAGGTACCATTATCAAAGATGAGTGAATTGGTATCAAAAACAAGCCAGCTGCCCTCAGTTTTGGCGTTTTTACTGGAAGCTGCAAATCCTTTTACCTTCACAGGTCTAGGAAGTCTTGTTGGATTTAAAATGTGGAAAGATTTCAAAAAGAAAACAGAGGGTAAGCAGGTAGTTTTTAGCACCAGCGGGCTGCTTCCTCAAGAAATAACAGAAATTGCTAATAGGGAACTGAATTATGATGGCATAAAATCATTAAAAATTAAAAAGGTTCCGATGAGCACAGATGCATATATTGGTATTTCAGCAGGTTTTTGGCACTCAAGCAACATAGTATTTGATGGTAGAGCTATGCAGGAAGTAAGGGACATGATATTAAAAACACCTCTTGCGCCAAAACTTCATGATTGAAACCCATTTTAATCAAAAATATTAGGCATTTTGTTTGTTCCTCCAACCTGATCGGTAGATTCGATGCAGGCTTTACAGAAAAGGAACCGGTACTCAGCCTGATTGAAAATCGTGTACATGGTGTAAATTGCACATCATCTGGCTCAATAAAGCCAATCTACAGAATTAGTACCAATTTAAAGAGCAAGCAAGATCATAGTTTGCCGGTTCTCAATACGTCAACAGAAAGATGCAAAAAATGAAATTTTAATTGCAGTACAAACTGGATGCATTCAATTGCTGAATTAATGTAGGGAGACACGTTTGAATTTTTAACCACCAGTATAGTGAGCTACGCCCAGTTAAAGCTGGGCGCGTCCCGCTTCATCGATAAGGTCACATGCCGAATGCTTTTCAGGTATTCCAGCATAACTGTGGTGGTCTAGTCATCCACGGGCATTAAGGGGGATACCCCTGGGCCATAACTTCCTTATGGCCTTTTGCATCGTTGTCTATTCCAGAGTTTAAGTCTCTGTCTATTACAAGCCCACAGTAATTGCAGACATACACTCTCTGACTGAGAGGGATTTTGTTCAGATTGTGGCAATTGGAACATTCCTGTGTTGATGCATAGTACCTGTCAATTTCGTAGGTGTTTTTGTGCCGGCTCAACAATGTTTTCAGTTTGGCTATGCCAGTGTTCTGCACCTTCCTGCCGAACCTCTTTGACCACGAATGCACGCTGTCGTTCTGGAAGCTGACAAGGGAGAAATTGTTGACAAGGTATGACCCAACCTTGTTCGCCACGTCAACCTTTTCGTTTGCAAGGTGTTCATACTCCTTCTGGATTCTTGCCAGAAGCATTTTGTACCTTTTTGAACCTATCTTCTTTC
>JBMFTE010000004.1:0-44500 GCA_049967195.1 Nitrososphaeria archaeon | reverse complement strand
GTAAACTGCAGCAAATACTTTCCCAACAGGCACCACGCCCAGGACTTCGCTTGAGCCTGGTTCCATAGATATAGAGTTTTTTAGCGGCACCAGCTGGTTCAGGTTAACGCTGCTTTTAAAGACGTAAGGCCCGCCGAAAAACATTGCTATCCCTATTGCCAGTATAATAACTCCTGCTATAATTATATTCTTTCTCATTTTGCAATCTGTACATTACCTCTTTTATAAAACTTTTATTATACTCGCTTAATGAATCTAAGTTAAATACCGCTGGCGCTGTCACCAATTATTTCAAAAAACCTATAAACAATGAGATATAAAACAGTTCAGGTTGGTCTCAGCTAAAAGCATAAAGGGAAAGGTGAGGGCTGGTGAGAGGACTGCTTTTAAATTAAGGCAAATAATGGAGGATCTAAGCTCCAGGGACACCCTTTTGGTTGTAGAAGGCAAGAACGATAACGCCGCTGTCAGAGAGCTTGGGTACACAGGTGCGGTTTTTGAAATGTGCGGTTCTGGAGGCGGTACCAAAAACCTGGCGGTCTTGGTCCAGAACTACAAGAACCTTGTAATACTGTTCGATACTGACAAAAGGGGGGAAAGGCTGGAAAAAACGGTAAAATCAAAAATGACTTATGCGGGCATCAATATCGATTACCACACGCGCATAAAGATAAAATCTATAACAGGAGGAATATCACACATAGAAGATCTGATTAAATTTGCCGGTTATCTAAACTTGCATCAAGGTAATCTTTTACTACAGAAAGAAGGGTGCTGTTAACTTCATGAAGTGGTCCATTTGCATCCACGTATACTATAGTTCCGTACCTGTAAGTTAATCTTAATTTTAAATAGTTCTTTATTACCTTTTTTAGTATTTCGGAGTTTTCATAATAATCTCCCTTACCATCCATCCTCCTAAAAACCTCTGACAAATTGACATCAAGCACAAACGTGACATCCTGCTTTACAATGTTTCTTTCAGCCATCAAAATGGCGTCCGCATTTATTCCCTGCACTGTCTGATACACTAAATTGCTTTCAGTCCACCTTTTGGCAAGCACGATTCCCCCCTTCGAGAGCCAGTCGGCTATTTTTAGGTTGTGCTGAGCCCTATCAAGCACCCAAAGTATCCATGCATCTTCCCTTTTTAGAGATCCGGTATTCAGATACCACTTGACCATGCTGCCTAAAACAGTATCGTATGAAGGTTGAATTATATTCAAAACACTGTACCCCTGCTCCTTTAGAAATGCCGAAATTGGTTTTACGTTTGCTGCACCAGTAAAAGCCTGAGTTTCTTTTCCCGATTTATCAATTCCAGAAATTACTATAAAAATTCCATTTCTCTTGAATTCAATCCTTTTTATCAGCGCATCCATTGCTTTTTCTATTTCACTGGCATATAACGGCGGAACACCGTTATCCATTAATTCCTGCTTGCTTACCTTCCTTCCTTCCATAATTCCCGATTTTATCTGTCCTATTGAGCTGTTTATCCATTCCATGGCTTATCATCTATGTCAATGGTGCCATTTTTGCCATCCAGTACGGCCATTCTTTGTTTATAAATTAACAACCTGTCTATTGCAACTTGGTCGATAAGCGGTATTTCAGTAACAGCACAACCACTTGCAAGACTTGCATCCGACCTCTGAACAGCTATTGCGGCTGGCGCGGTATTCAGCTTTTTCATTCTATATATCACATATGGTGCTACCGTACTGCCAACCATATATGGGAATGCTAGAACTTTTCCCGTTATCTTAGTATTTAGCAGATCTGTGTCACCAGCCACAATTTCTCCCTTTACGGGGTCAACCATCCCCAGAAAAGAAATAGGTTTTATTGATACTATTAATTCACCCTTAGCCTTTCCCGGTACAACAGAATTTCCCCTAATGATTATCATTTTTTCACTCCGGGGATTTTCGCCCGTTCATACTTTTCCCTATTACTGTCCAGTGGTATCGTAGCATCAATTCCCACTTTATCAGTCAGCAATCTGCTCTGATCACTTGACGGGTCAAGGCTGGAGCCCTTGGCATTGTGGATAACCATCAGGCCCCGCGATGCCTGAAACCTTGTTGCCACGGCAAACTCCACGTCTTCAGGATTTTCTGGGTCAATATCGTCGTCTACAACTGTTACCATTTTAAGTGATGGATGAGCGGCAAATGCGGCTATGATAGCATTTACAGGTTCCCCTTCCAGCTTTTTGGATATTTGGACCACAGCGTGAAGCCACTTGCTTCCGCCTTCAGTAAGGACGACCCTTTTCGTTGAGGGCACCGTATCCTTCAGGGTTTTATTCATTTTTGACTCAACCGGGAACCCCATCAGCCATTTATGTTCAGCCCCCCCTGGCAGTATGTCCCAGAATACCGGGTTTTCCTTAGAATATATCTGTTCCACATGCAGGACAGGCTGCTTTCTTGTAAAATCATAGTTACCGAGCATTTCCGTCATCATGTCCATTTCGCTATCTCTTATACTGATTTTGCCTTCCATTATATATTCGGCATCGGGCACAGGCAGGCCATATTTTGGGCTTTCCATTATATCCAGATTTCCTCCCAGAATAGAATTTGCAATTTCCAGCTCAAAGGCGCCATAGGGTGCCTGATAGGCTGCCGAAAATTCCACTGCAGGGTGAACCCCAATGGCAACGGCAACAGGTAAATCACTTGATGACTGCTTACTTGCAGTATAGAAGGAATGAAGGTGCCTGCCTTCTACCATCCTTATTACGCCAGTTCTATCACCAATAACTCTTATCCTGTGCACCGACGCATTTAGCATTTTATCTAAAGGGTTTTTTGCAATTACAATACTGGAAGTAATATAGGGGCCCAAATCTTTTTCAAAATGCTTTACAACTGGGATTTCACTGAGAGAATTCACTGTTTTGTATCCATGGAATTTTTTTGGCGAGTAATGCATTGGTTTATCAACCGCACTGATAAATTTGGAATTAACGTCATCAGTTGCGCATCCGAATGCAAGCGAAACCTTTTTCCTGTTATTTACCAGATTGGATACAACCCTGGTCCCCGTTTCCGCGGCTGACATGATTATAGCATTATCTGTTGATTGCTCTAAACCTGCTATCTGGTAATTAACAGACGCTTTCCCCACGTCCTCAAGTAATTTATTTGAAGCTAAAACATCCAAAAATTCCTTAAGGCTCACGCCATTAATTAATAGCTTTTATTATAAATAGGTTAGGGCGATGTTTTAAACATCTTTATAACACTGTACGGGGTTACCCTGAAGTTCCTTTTCCCGTCTGCATGGACGCCTATTGCCACCGCCTTCTGCCCTACTGAAAGCATAGATACCCGGTTGAAGCTGTCCTTATCTGCAATAAGTTTTCCCTCTCCTGAATCATCACCAACAAGCATTTCATAATAGCCATCACCCTTTAGTGCCGGGTCGGAAAGTGCTATAAATTCAATTTTTACGAGTTCTTGCACCGGCTCTGATATCTTGGTGGTTTTTGGGATCACTGCTTCCTCTTTAATCTGTTCATATTCGTGTATTTTAAAGTTCGGGTACTTCATCTGGAATCTTTTTGCTATAATTGTATTACCAGTTGGTGGTGAATCGAATTCCAGTTCTACCAGCTTCCCCGAGTTGTGGATCGCGATAAAGCGCTTATCCATGCCTTCAACAAGCGTAAATTTTGGGCCCACTTTTTTAATTATCGTGGAATCGTCCCCTGAAAGCTCCGTCCCGTAATTGCTCTTTTTTACCGCCAAGGGTCCTATGACCAGTTCATGACCCTCATAGATATCCAGATCATTTTGAGTCCATATTACGGTCCTCACCTTTTGCTCTCCAATCTTGAGAAAGAACGCCAGCCCTTTACCGTCACTTCCGTCCCTCCTTTTAAAATTGATCACCCTCATGGGTCCTTCAACTATTCCTCTGTACAAACCCGGTCCGCTTGATTTTAGCTCGCTGCATGCTGACTGTATGTCCTTTGTATCCGTTTTTTTTACGATTTCACTTTTATCATTAAGATGCAGTTCAAACGTGCCTTCCGTTGATTCCTTGATAACCGCATTTTTGAGCACGATTCCCTGGCCTGGATTTAATCCTTCAAATTCATTTTTGTCGCTTCCCCACTGAACCCCCCTGATTACGTCGCCGCTGTCAAAAACGTAAAAAACTACCCTGCCAGCAAGCTTTACCGACGACAGGTAGTAACATTCAATGTCTGTAATTTTACGATCAAAGTCAATTTCCCCGATTGTTAAGCTCTGCTTTTGTTCAATTTTTATACCGAGTTCATTAAGTATAAGGTAGATTGCACCAAGATCGGTCAGGAAGCCGGCTCCCACTTCACTTTTTTTTATTTTTATCATTTCCTTAATATTGGATTCCGTGAGGTCAGTCCTCTGGGATATTATCTGTTTTATCATCCTGTCAAGCTTGTCATTTTTAGGTGGATTCATTAGTGACCCTTGATCGTCTGAAGGTACCTTAACGCATCAAGAGCTGCTTTCGCGCCCATGCCGGCCGCGGTAATTGCCTGCCTGTATAGGTGATCTGCAATGTCGCCTGCAGCAAACACTCCATCGATGCTGGTTCCTGTTTCACCATAAAGCCTGATGTATTTTTCTGCGGTTAATTCCACCTGCCCTTCGACCAGTGAAGTGTTTGGGATGTGGCCTATGTCAACAAAAACTGCTGAGCAATTGAGCGTGTTCTCATGCCGGTCGATTTTATTTACCACTTTAATAGCTTCCACCTTCTTTTCTCCGACTATATCCGAAACTACGCTATTCCAGACAAATTTAATGTTCGGCGTTGAAAATGCCTGCTTTTGCAATACTGCCTGAGCCCTGAGCTTATCCCTCCTGTGTACTACGGTAACCGTTCTCACTATTTTAGACAGGTAAACCGCATCTTCAACTGCTGTATCACCACCTCCTATCACGACAACATCTGCACCCTTGAAGAAAGCGCCATCACATACTGCGCAGTATGAAACACCTTTTCCCTTTAATTTTTGCTCTGGCGGAATGTTCAGTTCCCTAGCGGAAGCCCCCATTGCAAGTATAATTGCATCTGTTGTATATACCGTATCCTCCACGTGCACTTCAAACGGCCTTTTTTTAAGGTTAATCTCCGTAACATCCCTGTCTATTATTTTCAACCCAAGCCTTTCAACCTGTTCCCTCATTCTTTTCATCAGTTCAGGCCCTAAAACAGGTTCGGGAAAACCGGGAAAATTTTCGACTTCAGTGGTAAGCATTAACTGTCCCCCTGACGAATATCCTCCGATCAATATCGCGTCTGCGCCGCCTCTTATCGCATAAATCCCAGCAGTAAGACCTGCAGGTCCACTGCCAACAATTATAATCTCATGCTTTTCATGCCCTGATTCACCCTTGGGGATTGAAAACATTGAACTAGCCATGCAAATACCTAGCCCCATAAGAAATAATAAGCGTTTTGGAGATTTGCTGGTAGTATGGATCAACGCCAAGTTTCCATACCTGATACGTTACTTTAAAGCAGATATCTGCGCAAAATAATCGGCAAAAGACGCTAATAACATTAGCCTGCTGCAGCAGAAAAGCAATTATATCACATCAGCCATTTACGATAATATGGTAAAAATAGGACCGCTGGGGTACGATGAAAACAGGGCTTCTGAAATTATAACAAATAAGGGGCTTGACGGATTGCTTTTGGGCGCGCCCGAAAATGTATACTATTCCACTGGCTGTCCGGCACTTCCCGGAACAGGAAATCCAATCCTTTATGCATTGAGAAACGTCTTGCCATCATTTGCGTACCTAAATTCTGATGGAAAAGTGACCCTTTTTACATGGTTCGGCATAACTCTGGGCGTAGATTATACATCAGAACTTGTGACATACGCAGACCTAAGCGGAGCAAAGGATGAGCTTCGGGCATTTATGCAGGAAAAAAAGAAGATAGGTGTTGACTATGGAGTACCGCTTTATGCATTAAAAATCATGGAAAATGCGGGTGCTGAAACGGTGGAAGGTGATGACCTGATGATTTTAATGAGGCTCATAAAAAAGCCCATGGAAATACAGATGCTTAAAAAGAGCGCCAGAATAACGCAGGATGTAATAGGGGGAATGGGATCACATTTGAAAATGGGAATCTCAAGGGGCGACATCATGAGGGAATCAAGGTCAATGATGATGCAGTACGGCGCAACGGCAGTGGACCACCTTACAATCGCATTTGGGGCATCAAATCCAGAAATTATGATTGATGAACTGCTTCAAAAGGAGCAGCTTATAACGCTGGACCTTGGCGCAATTTATGACGGATATGCGTCAGACATAAGGCGGTTTTACTATGCTGGAGAGCATGTTCCCAGCAATGATCTTAAATTATATGGGAAAATGACCGGTATGATTGATAACCTGCAGGATTCGGTTATGCCTGGCAGAAGATTTAGCCAGATATATGAAGAAGCTGTGAAGCTATATGAAAAGAATGGGCTCGATCCCCTGTTCGCCACTGCGGGGCACAGCATAGGTCTGGTTACAGAGGAATCGCACTTTTCACCGGGCAACGACATTGAGCTGGTCAAAGACATGGTTATAAACCTGGAGCTTTATGCCCCCGACGATAATGGAATAATGATCGGGGATGAAGAAACGTACATTATAACTGCAAAAGGCGCCAAAAGGATAACAGATCTCGAGCGGGAAATTTATACATTAAAATTATGAAAGTTTATATTGCAATTATACAATTAACAATTAAATGAGACCTATTATAATAACTGCGACCCCAAATATAAGCTGGATGAATCCTTCATTACATTACCCGCATACGCCTGACGAATTTGCTGACGAGGCAAGGAAGGTTGAAAAGGCGGGGGCATCAATACTGCACATCCACGCACAGGGAATGTGGGAATCAACAATAAAGGAGGTAAGAAAGAAGTCAGGTCTGATAGTGCAGTGCGGAATGTCAAGCCTGAGCATAACGGACAGAATGGAGGCTTTTACAAATGAGGCTGATATGATTTCCGTAATTCTGGGCCACCATGATGAAGCATTCGTAAAACAGGATTTTCATGTACTGCATCCAAGGGAAGAACTGTTGGAGTATTCCAAAATGTTCAGAAAATATGGCGTAAGGCCCGAATTCGAAGTCTGGCACTCTGGACACATATGGAACCTCAATTATTTAATAAACGGCAATGCTATTGAAAAGCCCTATTTTTCAACACTTTTTTTTGGATGGCCAGGGGGAAACTGGACACCACCAACTGTGGAGGAATACCTTTACAGGAGAAGCATGATGCCGCGCAACAGCATAATAAATGTTAGCGTCATGGGGAAGGAACAGATGAAAATAATTGCAGCAGCAGTAGCAATTGGCGACAATGTCCGCGTAGGTACTGAAGATAACCCGTACATGAACGGCAGGCTTGCCAGCAATGAAGGGCTTGTAGGGCAAGTTGCTGATTTATCCAAGTCAATTGGAAGAAGGGTGGCCCTTCCTGATGAAGCAGCAAAGATTATAGGCTTAAGGAGGTGGAAATAGTGCATGAAAAAAGTAGCATTGATTACCGGGGCCGCTCGGGGGATTGGCAATGCAACTTCAAAAATTTTTGCTGAAAGAAATTTCATTACAGTGGGAATGGACATAATTGATGCGCACGATGCCGGCGCAGATTACATAAAGTGCGATGTCTCAAACGAGAATGACGTTATAAAGGCGGTAAGGTATGTTACGGAAAAATACGGAAAAATAGACGTGCTTGTTAATGTCGCAGGAGTGGTTCTTGTAAAACCAATCGAAGAAATTGAATGGAATGAATTTATAAAAGTGGTAAGCGTAAATCTGGGAGGCACATTCCTGATGATAAAGCACGTTGTGCCGGTAATGAAAGCCCATGATGGGGGCGCTATAATCAACATGGCATCAGTTTCAGGTCACGTGGGCCAGATAAGGCATTCAATTTATGGAGCCTCAAAGGGCGGGATCATATCCCTAACCAAATCGCTTGCCTGGGAACTGGCTCCATACAAAATAAGGGTGAACTCAATCAGCCCCGGGTCAGTCGATACGCAGATGCTCAGAGACGATGTAGCTGGTGAGGCAAAAAGGATTGGTATGGACTTTGAAGAAGTCAAGAAAATCAGGGAATCAGAGCAGGCATTCCAGCGGTGGGCTGACCCCAGGGAGATAGCTGAAGCCGTGTATTTTCTTGCAAGTGATGGTGCCTCATTTATAACAGGAACTGACCTCCTAGTAGATTGCGGTTGGACGGCTAGATGATTCAGCTCATTAACTTTTGCAGTTTCAAAAGATCCTGCATTTCACCCTTAACTTTTATTTTTCTGCTGACATAAGCTGTTACAGGATTGATTTTTTTGTCTAGAATGCTTGCCAGCACGTCAGAGGTAGTTGTTACCGATATATCTGGCTGATCAATTTTTCTTGCTACCAGCTCAGCTTTTCCTCCTGTTAATTTTAAAGTGTATTGTTTCCCTATATCCGGAAAGTCGAAAAAGACAGTCTTGTTAAAAGTTTCAAACTCCTTATGAATACTACCTTCCGAAACCTTCTTTTTTATACCTTCAAGATAGGGTAGCATGTCAACCATAAATTTTTGATATAAACCATTATATTTAAATTTTCACTTTAAGTTCATGAAAAATTCTGGGTTATTCAGGCAATTATTATCATCTAGGGTGGGAATGGTGTACATATAGTTTAAGGAAGATTTTTAAGAGGGAAGATCGAAGGGAATGTAAGTTGAAGGGTAGAAATTATAGGGAGCCAAAAGGAATGCCGTATGTAAGGAGGGAATACATAGATGCAATTCCGGGTTTAAGGATAGCAAAGTTCACCATGGGGAGTCTAACCAAGGATTATGATTATATCGTTAGGCTGTATTCCGAGGAGAAGGTTCAGGTCAGGCAAAATGCTCTGGAAGCTTCTAGGGTGGCCGCAAACAAGATAATTGAGCCCCTTGGGGAAAGCGCATATTTTCTAAAATTGGTTCCCTATCCTCATGTAATATTGCGTGAAAATAAGATGATTGCAACGGCAGGGGCAGACAGGCTGTCAGAAGGAATGAGAAGGGCTTTTGGAAAACCCATTGGGCTTGCCGCAAGAATAGAAAGCGAAGATCCAATACTAGAAATATACATAAAGAAGGAAAACCTTGACAAGGCTAAGCAGGCAATGAAAATAGCAAGAAGCAAGCTTCCAATGAAAACACGGATGGAAGTGGAGAAAGTCCCGGACATTGCTCAGGCTGGACAGGCAAAAAATTAAGGAAATAATTGAACGTGAAAGGCCCAGACGAGTTGGCCTTGCGGCGCCAGATGGGCTTTTAAATGTTCTCCCTGAACTTGCTGCATATATCGAAGACCTTAATGTTGAAAGTGTAATATTTGGAGAACCAAGTTATGGTACCTGTGACTTAAATGTTGCTGATTCACAACTCTTAAATTTGGACCTGGTTTTCAACATCGGTCACGCCACTTCTGTAGAAAATATAGGCAAGGTCTATCTGATAGACGCCCAGTATGTGCTTGAAACAGGCAGGCTGGCGTCGGAACTCTTGAAATATCTGAAAAATGCTGGTGCCATGAAGCCAGCACTGTTTACTACAAGCAATTATAAGGATACAACCCAGAGCCTGAAAAACGATCTAAATTCGCTTGGGATTAAAGTAGTTGAATCAGGAAACTTTCCCGGCCTATTTGAGGGCCAGGTATTCGGGTGTAATTATTATTCTTCAATTTTTGCAAGGGATGCTGACATCCTGGTTTTTGTCGGGCAAAGCCCGTTCCATGCCGCAGGCCTTGCTCTCACTTCGGAAAAAAGGACAGTGATGGCAGATCCGCACAATGGCACTGTGGAGGACGTAAGCAAGACAGCAGAAACTCTGTACAAGGCCGCCGTTGCCAGAATAATGCTTGCAAAAAACGCAGATAAAATAGGGGTAATTGTGGGGTTAAAGGAGGGTCAGATGTTTTACAAAAAGGCCAGATGGATGTCAAAAAAACTGATTTCAATGGGAAAGGAATCTGCAGTGCTTGCGATGAGGGAAATCACGCCGGGGAAGCTATACGCAATAAGGGGATTTGACGCATTTGTGGAAATGGCATGCCCCAGGATACCGATGGCAGACCGTGGGTTTGACAGGCCTGTCCTTTCATACCCGGAAGGGCTAGGCTTGATGAGGGTTCTCAGCAAAATGGAGCTGGGGAACCCGTATAAAATGCCACTGCTGTACTAAAAGCTAATTACCAAATGCGCAATAACCATATACCGTGCAAGATATATTTGACATTATAAGGGAAGTATCAAATACCGTAACCCCCAGCAATGAGGAGAGGAAAAAATTAGATGAAGCTGTAAAAGAAGTTGAAGGGCGCCTGCGGGCCAAGGGCATTAAATATGAAATAGGAGGATCATACGCAAGGGACACCTGGCTATCGGGGGATGCCGACATTGACTTTTTTATGATGTACCCCCCTGAGTGGGGCGCAGATAAAATAAACTCCCAAGGGCTTGAGGATGCAGAAACCGTTCTCCATGAATTTCCACACTGGAAAAGGTTTGCCGAACATCCTTACCTTGAAGGGCTTGTAAAGGAAATTACCGTAAATCTGGTTCCATGCGCCGACACAGAAAAGGGAGTATGGATAACAAGCATGGACAGGAGCAGGTTCCATACGTTACTGTTAAAACAGATGCTCGATAACGAAATGAAAAAACAGGTGAGGGTGTTAAAATCGTTCCTCAAGGCAAACGAAATATATGGTGCTGAAATCCGTATCGGCGGTTTCAGCGGGTACGTCACTGAAATTCTCACAGTAAAATATGGCTCATTTATAGGAGTCATAGAAGGCGTTAAGAGCTGGAAGAGCGGCACGGTAATAACCTTGTCTGGCAGTGCCTCCTCACAGGCGTTCAACACCCCAATCATTATACTAGATCCCGTTGACAATGGCAGGAATCTTGCCGCAGCAATAAGGCCTTCAAATTTAGCTAAATTTCAGCTGCTTGCAGGAAAGTTTCTTGAAACTCCATCATTATCTTTCTTTAAAAGGAAAAATACAGAATTTGACCGGTCATTTGAGTCCAGCACCATCAGCCTTGTATTCAGGGTCCCGGACAAAGTCGAAGAAATAAGATGGAGTGAATATTTGAAGTCATGCAAGGCAATTTTTAATGAGTTAAATTTTGAAGGGTTTGGGCCGATAACATTTGCAGTCTATGAAAGCAACGGTTGGGTGAGCTTAACTTTTCTCGTTACCTTTACGGGTTCACAAATAAAAGCAAAGGCCGGTCCACCGGTTGAAAACATAAAAGCTTCGCTGGAATTCATAAAATCAAATAAGAACATCTTTATTGGCGATGATATGAAAATTTATTCGGTAAAGGCAAGGAATTTCCGTGATGCCAGTTCCGTTGTCAGACACGCGCTTGAAAGACCTGTCGAAACAGGAATTGCCAGAGGCCTGCTTGAAAGCTTAAGAACAGCCAAAATTGTCCAGTATTCTGAAAAATTAAATGAAGAAGAGTATTTTGGTGCGGTCAGGGGGTCCTTAAACAAAATCTTTCAAATCATTTAATGCCATGTTAAATTCTCTCGAAATTTCTTGGATACTGGCACCCCTGTTTTTTTCTATAACTCTGGCCAGTACCAGAAGTATCACGCCGGGAACGTCTGTAATGGGGTCTGGAATTGCAATAAGCAGGGCACCTATTCCGGCAAGGCTCTTGGTATCTTTGCTTTCCTTAAATAATTTCATTAATTCCGGATTAACAGCCTCCAGCCCTTTTGCATAATCGTAAATAGCCAACAGGTCCTCTATTTTCATCTTTGAAATTTCACGTATTGCACTCTTGTCCAGCATTTAATAATGCATAAAATAAATGCAATGCCTTGTATAATCGTTGATGTTAGATTAAATTTATTTGTTAGCTAATTTTTTTTGTCCATACCTAAATGTAGTCCTTTATCGGGCGCATGTTAACTGTATATAATTCAAAACTATCTTCATATTTAAATATGGTAATTGACGCATTATAAATCTTCACTTTCCTTACGGCCGGGCTCCCTACCCCCATTGCAGCAGCCACCAGTGACCTGATGGGCTCCAGATGGCTTACGAAAACAGCTGACCTGTAACCCGCATCCCGGGCATTTTGCAACGATTGCATCATCCTTTCCTGTATTTTATCATATTTTTCAATTCCGTATTTGTTGTTGTCAATAAAGTATTCGTTAAACCAGTCCGGGTCTGACGTGAATATTTCTGCTGTTGGCTTCCCCTTCAGTGTTCCAAGCTCTACTTCCTTTAACCGCCTGTCCACAGTGACTTTTGCTCCTGTTTTTCCTGATATTATTTCTGCCGTTTCAACTGTTCTTGGCATTGGACTTGAAAAAATTGTATCTATGTTAATTTTTGACAAGATTTCCCCGGCTTCAGCAGCCTGCTGTTTTCCTTTTTCAGTAAGATGGGGGCTTTTTAAATAATCGTCAGGGAAATGCCCGCTCACATTGGTCTCAGATTCACCATGCCTTACAAAATACGCTAGCATTCTTGATTAGGAAATAAATTGATTTAAAAGTTTTTTCAGTCCTTTGGTGTCCTCAAAAGCAGCCCGCAGCCCACAAAATAGAATGCCGCAGACAGCAAGAACATGACAAGGAACCCCATGTATATTGACCCACTTTCAAGATATATGACCAGCCCGTCAATTATGGGGGCAACAGCGGAAGAACCACCTATCGCAAGGTTGGAGTAGGCCATGTACTGCCCTGTTGCAGAGCTTGGTGATAAATCCCCGGCATAAGCTGCCTCGACGCTGGAAAATGTCCCTGTGGTTGCGCCGACCGCTGCGGCTGCAACTAAAAATGTGTAGAATGTTTTTAAAAACGGTATTGCGGCCATGGATGCACCTCCTGCTAGGGAAGTGTAAATCAGTATTTTTTTCCTCCCGGTTTTATCGGAAAGCTTTCCCAGCCCTACGGCCGCAAGCATCGCAACAAGCAGTACAATAACCCCCGTTATCGCAACACCGTAAGCCGGGTTTTTGAGTGCTAGGACGTACTTGAAATAGTAAAACTCAAAATACATGAGCCCCGAAGAACCTATGAGGACAAAAAATGAACCTATGACCAGCCAGAAAAATCCAGGCGCACTCTCGTCAGGTCTAAAGATCTCCTTTAGCGTGCCTGTGATGTTGATCCCCTTACCACCGGAATCAAGGTCCCAGATTGTGTACAGAGTTATGGCTGAGGTGACAAGCAGTGCTGGGATCACTGAAACTGAAGCAAGTGAAAGCTTTCCCATTCCAACCAGCAGGCCGGTTATGCCGTACCCCATCGCATTTCCTATTAGCAGAAACAGCCCCAGATATCCTCCCGCCTCCCCCCTCTGTTCCCTTGGGATCAGGTCAGGCAGTAGAGGCTGAAAGGATCCCTGGGCCATGTTTGAGACCAGCTGCATCAGGACATACTCTACGGCTACCAAGAATGAGATATAAGGGAAAAATGCTACAAAGGACATTACTGGCACAAGCAGCAGTGTTCCGGCAATTATTAGAGGCCTCCTCCTCCCTATCCTGGTGTGCATCCCATCGCTGATTATGCCTGAGAGCATGTTCATAAAAACCCCTACAGCCACACCCCCTGACGCTATTCCTCCCAGCGCTATTTCTCTAAGATATGGGGGAAATGCCTTAAGCACCTGTTCGGGCAGTATCAACGAGTTGTACGATATCCAGAGGTAGTTCAGTCCTAGATTGAAGGCCGCAAACGAAAGCAAAAAACCGGTTGAATGCCTTTTCAAGCCGTTATTCAATCTGGTCAAGCTCCATACTGCCTGCATAAACAAGCTCCGCCACTTTTACAGCGTAAGCACCATCATACGGGTTTACAAGCGGGCTTCTGTTTTCAATAACCGCTCCTGCAAAATCCTTAACTTCCTTCATTATCGATTTTATTTTCCATCCCATTGGGTCATATTCTATTCCCTCTATGGCCTGACCATCCTCGTCCATCGGCCCGGAGTAGATCTTTAAAGGAGGATTTGAGAGCTGATCCCCCACAAGTACACCCGTTTCCCCGTAAACTTCAAGCCTTTCTGTCCAGGGAAGCTGTGCGGAATCGGAAAACTGAGACTGGAATGTTGCACCATTTTTGAGCCTGCCAATCACAATGGAATTATCCTCGGCATCCGTTCCCAGCTGGTGCCAGTTATATGCCCTGAGGTATTTTACTCCCCCAAAGGCCCATTTAAAGAGGTAAAATGAATGTACTCCTGCGTCAATCACAATACCCCCGCCCATTTTTTTGTTTCCAACCCAGCTTTTCCTATCGGAATACCTGACAATTTCGCTACCGGCTATCATGGTCCTCACATTCCAGACCTTGCCGATCCTGCCGTACTCGATAATTGAGACCGCCTTCTGATAAAGGTCTACATGCCTGGTGTTTTCAGCCACCGTAAATTTTACGCCAGCAGATACTGCCGTGGTTATCAGGTCAGCTGCTTCACTGTATTTCATTGCCATTGGTTTTTCCACAAGCACATGCTTTCCCGCAAGCAATGCCTCCTTTGCAACTTTATAATGAAGTTTATGGGGCAATGTTATATCAATCGCATCGACATCGGGGTCCTTGATCAGTTCACTGTAATCTGAATAATATCTCGCACCATAAGGTTCGGCCCTTGATTTTGCTGTGGATTTATCCAGATCACACAGGGCTGTTATTTTAACTCGGGGATCTTCGTTGTAACCTGCTTCATGTATAAGGGAAATTTCACCCAGCCCAATGAGTCCAATCCTCAAAATGCCGCCTGCCACAGGGCTAAATTAAAATTGTTTAAATATAAGGTTTTAAGCTGGTTATATATTAAATCCGAAAATTACAATTTGAATGTAAAAAATATAAGAATAACATCAAACATTGGGTCATAAACAACGAAAATCTTAAAGTCAGGGGGCTATAATTACTAATTATGACGCACATAAAAATTAGGGTTGAGCCCCCAGGTCCAAAGTCAAGTGAAATAGCAGAAGAAGCTGACAAACTCATTTCACCATCCATAAAAAGGTACTACAAGTTTGTAATGAAATCCGGGGAGGGAGCGATAGTTGAAGATGCAGACGGGAACAAATACATAGATATGAACTCAGGTATCGCTGTGCTTGCCCTTGGGACATCACCGCCTGAGGTGGTGAAGGCAGTAAACGATGCAGCAAGGAAGTTTTTGCATTATTCCTACACAGATTTTTACTATGAGGGAATAGTAAAGCTCGCGAAGGCGCTCTCCCGCATAACGCCAGGGAACTTCAAAAAAAGGGTGTTTTACGGCAACAGTGGGGCCGAAGCCATCGAAGCGGGGTTAAAATTGGCAAGATTTCACTCCAAGAGGCCTCGTTTTCTGGCATATACTGGGGCATTTCATGGCAGAACCATGGGAGCGCTGAGCCTTACCGCAAGCAAGCCAGCCCAGGTTGATGGGTTTTCGCCAATGATGCCGGGCGTGACGCATGTCCCATACCCCAACTGTTACAGGTGCCCGTTTGGAAAAACGTTCCCCGAGTGTGAGTACTTCTGTGTTGATTACATAAAAGAGCAACTTTTCGAAAAATACGTGCCCCCTGACGAAGTTGCCGCTGTTTTCTTTGAACCAGTGCAGGGGGAAGGTGGATATGTAGTACCACCAAGGGATTACTTTAGAAGGCTCGAGAGGCTAATTAAACCGTACGGAATACTGATGGCTGCTGATGAAGTGCAATCGGGAATGGGGAGAACCGGCAAATGGTTTGCAACAGAACACTACGGCATTGAACCAGACATTTTAATGATCGCAAAAGCTCTGGCGTCCGGCATGCCGCTATCTGCCACAGTATCAAGAGATGAACTGAACGATTGGCCCGGGGGGTCACATGCTACAACATTTGGTGGAAATCCTGTTTCAATAGAAGCGGCGCTTGCTACGATAAAATCAATCCAGCAAAAAGGGCTTTTGGGAAATGCGGAAAGGCTTGGCAAAGAGCTCCTGAAAAGGTTAAAAGAGATTATGTCAAAATATGAAATTGTAGGCGATGTCAGGGGGCTAGGGCTGATGGCGGGAGCGGAGCTGGTAACTGACAGGAAAACAAAACGCCCCAGCCCTGAAGCTGCCAGAAAAGTCATTGATTATTCATGGAAACATGGTGTCCTGCTGATCACCGCAGGGGCCAGCACTCTCAGATTTTCGCCCCCACTGATAATAGACCGGGAGATTCTTGAAGAAGCCCTGGATGTCGTTGAAGATGGAATAAGGGAGGCTGAAAAAATATGAAAAAGGCCATAATCCTTGGGGCGGCAGGACGCGACTTCCATAATTTTAACATGTATTTCAGGAACAACGATGAATATCGCGTAGTGGCATTCACAGCTACGCAGATACCGTTCATAGAAAATAGAACTTATCCGCCAGAACTTGCTGGCCCAAAATATCCCAGGGGGATCCCCATTTTTCCCGAAGAAATGCTTGAAGGGCTGATCAAAAAGTTTGGGGTCAGCGATGTCTTCTTTTCATATAGCGATGTATCATTTGAACGGGTGATGGAGCTGGCATCAATATCGCTTTCATGCGGAACATCATTCCACCTACTGGGACCAAAGGACACCATGCTAAAATCAAATAGACCGGTGTTAGCTGTCCTTGGCGGCAGGACCGGAGTCGGCAAAAGCACCATTTCAAGGCTTGTCTACAGGGAACTCAGGGGTGCAGGATTAAAGCCGGTTATCATAAGGCACCCGATGCCCTATGAGAGCCTTAAAAAGGGCGTGGAAAGATACGAAAGCGTTGATGACCTTGTGGCCTCTAATCTTTCAGTAGAAGAAGTGGAAGAATACGAGCCCCACGTGGAAAATGGTGCCGTTGTATATGCAGGAGTTGACTACGCAAAAATACTGGAGATGGCTGAAAATGACGGGGATGTGATCATATGGGACGGCGGAAACAACGACCTACCCTTTGTCAGGCCTGACCTTACATTAACTGTGGTGGACGCCACCAGAATAAACAGCATTTCAGGTTACTATCCGGGAGAGGCATGCATTAGGATGGCCAATGTTGTGATTATAAACAAGGTAAACCTTTCCAGCAAGAATTCCATTGATAAAATTGAAGGGGAAATCAAGCACCTGAACTGGCATGCAAAAATATCAAAGACCGAATCAAGAATATATGTGGATAACCCGGAGCAAATCAGGGGTAAAAGGTGCCTTGCCATCGAAGACGGGCCTACCGTTACGCATGGGGGATTGAGCACAGGAGCGGCATATAACGCCATAATAGAACTAAAAGGTATGCCAGTAGACCCGCGGGATTATGCAGTGGGAACCATCAGGGATGCCTATGCCAGATACCCTCACATGGGAAGCGTGCTCCCAGCACTGGGTTACAGCCGGCAACAACTTAAAGAACTGGAAACTACAGTAAATGCAGTGCCCGCTGATACGGTAGTGCTGGGGACAACGGCCAACCTGAGCCTCTTTATAAAAATAAACAGACCCACAATACGGGTTAAATATGAGGCAGTGGAAATTGGCAACATCATTAAGAAGGAAATTAAGAAATTTGGCAACATCAAACGCCGAAAGTAATGAGAATCGAGTAAATGATGATGCCAATCATATTTCCTAGGGCTATGTATCCTGCCAGTGGAACGCCATAAGTTTCATCTACCAGACTTTTATCGTCAAGTTTCTTGTATAAATTATCAATGCTATCATTAACGGCCTGACCGTCCACCTTTACGGGTATCCATTTAACATCCCTTTTAGCCGTGCTTCCATCTACTTGGCGGTTGAACTTTATGCCATTTTTTGAAATAAACCAAATCATGTGGATGCTGAATACAAGTCCAACCATGGCAACAATATACTTTATGGCATATGGGGAAGAAAAAATCAGGGGCATTGCAATGACGTCTCCAGTTGCGAGCAACCCCTTTTTGTACAAAATTGCAGCCACTGCTCCAAGCACCCCAGACAGGGCCAGATATGGGAGCGCTAAGTAACCCATTATGTATAGGGTTATAATAAAAGACATGTATGGTAATATAAGATAAATATCGGCAACCATCCTCTCCCTAAAATCCTGATATACCATAGGCAGGTATGTTAGCGAGACGGCGATAAGCATCAGGTAAATGTACATCCTACACCGTTATTGTATTATTGTGTTTTTTAATTTTTATACTAAATAACAAAAAAGGTTTAAAAAGCGCTATATTTATTTCATGCAAGAAGGATTGTCAATATATCTATATAACATGTACAGGAACCCCAATGTGGGTTTATTTTTAAAGGCCTCAGAGAAGGCCCTACTTGTGCCCATGGGTTACCCTGGACACAAAGTAAAACTGATGGAAGGGATGCTGAAGGTACCGAGCGTTGAAGTAAGCATCGGCAACACAAGGCTTCTGGGACCGTTAATGGCAATGAATTCCTATGGTGCGTTGGTAACGCGGTTTGCGACAGATGAAGAGATAAGGATTATTAAGGAAAAAACCGGAATAGCGGTTGAGAGAATGAACTCCCTTTTTACATCTGTGGGAAACCTTATTCTGCTAAACGACTACGGGGGAATAGCTTCTGACCTTTTGAGCGATGATGATGTAAACACAGCTTCCAGAATCTTCAAAGTAAAGCTGGTAAGGGCAACCATAGCAGGCTACCATCAGGTGGGCTCTATGGGGGCTGCAACAAACATGGGTGTGCTGCTGCATCCCATGGCCAGCGAAGAAGAAATTAAAAATGTAAGCAATGCACTTGGGGTTGACGCTGATGTTGGCTCCGTCAATGCAGGAGTGCCTTTTGTGTCGTCAGGAATGGTGGGCAATTCAAACGGGCTGATAGTTGGCAAAAGCACTACAGGACCGGAAATAATGATGATAAGCAGGGTTTTTAAATTTAAGGAAAGCGAAAAGAAAAAAACTGCGTTGTGACCTAAAAATTCACGCCTTCAGACTTCAGCGCCTGCTTTAGCTGGGCAATATCCGCGTCTATTTCCGGAGGTTCTGTGTATTGAGCCTGAGCAAATGCGAGATCTTTGAAGCCTGAGCCAGTTACAAGCACCACAACCCTGTCCGTTTTATCAATTACGTGGTCATTGATCAGCCTGTTTAATGCCCCAACCCCTGCTGCCCCGCTTGGTTCAGAGAATATCCCTTCATATTTTGCCAGATCTTTTACTGCTTGGGCTATTTCCTCGTCGGTAGCAACCTCCCCGGTGCCCCCAGTCTTTTTAACTCCTTCCAGCGCACAATCACCGTCCCAGGGATATGGATCTTCAAGTCCAGCCGCTATTGTATGCGGGTGCTTTTCCGCCTCTATTTGCTCAAAGCTGATGCCGGATTTTATGGCCCTTACCAGAGCGCTGTTGCCTGCAGGTTGTACCGGCACAAGCCTGGGATAGTAGTTCACAAGGCCAACTTCTTTAAGGTCCCTTGCGCCCTTCCAGATGCCAGCCAAAAGGCAGCTGCTACCTGTCGGAACGAGGGTCCAGTCATAGGGCTTCCATTCAAACTGTTCCGCAAGCTCAAAAGATATAGCTTTCGGCCCCTCCACCTGATAGGGGTTAAATGGCCCAAAGCTTGGCGATGGGTACCAATTCATTTCTTCCACCGACGCAAGCATCATCTTAACCGTCGGATCTTCCCCCTTTTCAATGCCCCTCACCTTAATTACGGATGCACCATAAAGTTTCAGCTGGGCAACTTTTGATGCACTGACCGTTGATAGCACGAATGCCACTGTTTTTATCCCAGCCTTTGCAGAAAAGGCTGCAAGTGCTGCCGCGGCGTTCCCGCTGCTTGCTGTTGTGTCAACCTTAACGCCAAGCTCCACAGCCTTGGCCACGCTAACCGACATTGACCTGTCCTTAAAGCTTCCTGTGGGATTTCTGGTTTCATCTTTTATAAACAGTTCCTTTAAGCCATATTTCTCGGCAAGCCTGGTTGCCCTTATTAACGGCGTCCCCCCCTCTCCAAGCCTGACGGCATATCTTTCATGGGATGGCAGCAGTTCCTTCCAGCGCCACGTATCTCTGCTTCTTTTTGCCAGAGACTGCGCTGTTAGGGATTCCTTTACCTTTTCATAATCATAAAATATATCCAGTCTGCCTAGGTCCTTGTGCTCGCACATTACCTGGCCTTCCTTCGGGTCGTATACCTTGCCACACCTTGAGCAAACCATTTTAGTTACAAATGACAACTTTTCCACCATCCACAGCTTAATCCATATTTTTAATAACCTTTTTGCCCCACGTTACAATTTTTCATACACCATTGCATTACAGTCAAGTTTTGCTGCAATATATTCACTAAAGAATACGATTTATGCCATTATGCTTTCGGCATACAGGCTCTACCCGGATGAGGAGCAGGAGAAAATCCTCAACAGCCGGCTTAGGCAGGGAGCTCTACATGGCATACCATAAAGGGCTGAGCACTGCTCTGACCTAGCTGGACAGCAAGCTGCCTTAATGAATCGAGGATTGACAACTCACAAGTTTTGCAGGATGTTCTGAGGAGGCTTGATACAGCGTTCAGGAACTTCTTTGAGGGAAGGACCTCGCGCCAAAGGCCCTGTTGTTACTGACAGACTTCATTACCTTTCCGTGAACAGCAATATAATCCCGGGTCAGTTACCTTGCATAACAAATTTTTTGGCATTCTCTAGTACATCAAGAAACATCCTTTCAGTCAGCCTTTTAGTATTGGTGTTCTGAGGCGATGGATGAAAGGAACAAATAACTTCCATGTCCCTGTCAATCTTGAACACGATTCCGTGCGAAAATTTGCCTCTGGGTACCTGGTACCCCATTTTGGCAAGCGTGTTAATGGTCCATTTAAACGCAAAACCGCCAAGAACTATTATGACTCGGGGGCTGATCATCTTAATTTCGCGCAGCAAAAATGTGGAAGAGCAGGTCAATGCTTCATCATTTGTGGGCATGTTGTCCGGCGGGGCGCATTTAACCACCGCCGTTATGTACACACCAGTTAATTTAAGTCCGTCCCCGGGGCCCTCAGATGTTGGCCGATTTGACAGGCCGGATGCATACAGAGACCTGAAGAGGAATTCCCCGGACCTGTCACCGGTGAATACCCTGCCTGTCCTGTTGCCTCCCTGCGCAGATGGCGCCAGACCCACTATCATGATTTTTGAACTCAAATCACCAAAACCCGGCACCGGCTTCTTCCAGTAATTTGCCGTCTTTGAGGTATTTTCCTTTACGGATTCCCTGTAATTTACCAGCCTGGGGCACCTTCTGCAGGATATTATCTCGTCATAGATTAATGAATCGCTCAAGAGAGAAGGCGCTCCAAAAGCCATTCCCGGTTGAACGGTATCAGGTCATCATACCCCTGCCCAACACCTAAATAAGATACCGGCCTGCTTGTTGCCCATACAAGATTTATTACGGACCCGCCTTTCGTGTCCGCATCCATTTTAGCGATAATTGAAGTATCGAATCCCGGCTTCTGCAGGAACACCCTTGACTCCTCTATTATGTCATTCCCGGAAAGCGCATCCCCAACGAACACATTCAGGTTTGACTTTGAGACCTTGACCAGTTTGTTGAGTTCCTCAAGGAGGTTGTCGTTTGTCTGCATCCTTCCTGCTGTATCAAGAAGCACTGCATCATAACCGTTTGTCTTTGCATGGTCAACGGCGTCTCTCGCGACAGCTGCAGGGTCAGAACCGTAATCCTTTGTTATAATCTTAACACCCACTGCCTTGGCATGATATGAAAGCTGCTCGATGGCGCCTGTCCTGTAGGTATCTGCAGCGCACATTAACACCTTTAAACCGCTGTCCTTGAGCTTTTTTGCGACCTTTGCCACAGTTGTGGTCTTGCCGCTACCATTAATGCCCAGAAACGTAATAACATAAGGCACTTTACTGCCTTTAATCATATTTCCAATGTCGATGGGCTCTGGAAACAGTGTGGAAATGGAATTTCTTAAAGCCATCACGGTTGCATCCTTCCTGTCTTCCATACCTTGAAACTGGCCAGACTCCACCATTTTGATCATCGACTGCTGCAGGTATTCAATAACCTCCAGTGAAAGGTCAGCTTGCAGCAGTTCGTACCTGTTTTTTTCAAAATAATTTACAATATCCTTTTCGGTTATTTTGTTACCCTTGATTAATTCTATAAATTCCCCGAAGTTTTTCTTCAGCTTATCGAACATTTTCTGATCTTTTCATAAGGTCATTTAACTCTAGCCTGGCCTGCTTTATCCTGTTTTCCACTTCATTCTTATCCCCCTGAGCAGCGCTGAGTGCTTTGTTGAACTCTTCTATTCTGCTGTTTAAAAAGGCCAGAGAAGATTCTTTGCTCCTTATAATCACCACTCCATCGCCTACCTTTGCCATAATTTTACTGTCAGGAGTGTAGTTCACCCGAATGTATATGTCACCCCCAACGGGGAGCACGATTTCTGATGTCCCCGAGTCAGGCAATGCCCTGATAGCACTTGACGCCGCCATTGAATCCTCAAGCGCCTGGGAAATAAGGTATATTCTGGACATTATGCTTTCATAGTAGTTTTCCAAAACCCCTATCAGGTTTGCCAGTTCATTTATTTTTGTTTCCAAATCCGAAGACAATTTCTACCAACTTCCTTGACTTTAGCGCATTAATAAATCATTCTGAACAGTTAAAGCCCGACAAAGTCCTTCAGGACCCCCCTGAATGTCCGGGAAATATCCTTTGTGCTCTTGTCAGGGTCGGTCAACAAAACGCCGAAACCGTTGTAAAGTGAATCATCAGCAGTTTGAATCGAGAATACTGAGGCGTACATGTGGAAATAATTTGCCGACCTTTTGGGCGGCGGCAAATTAAACGCTATGGAATAATCACGCCCTGTAAGCTTGCTTATAGAAGCCCCAACAGCCTTTAACATAAATGCCAGATTTTCAATTTCCTTCTGCGTAAGTTTCTGGAACTGCTTGTAATGGGTTACCGGCAATATACGGATTTCATTATATTTCATTGGTGACCATGGTATCACTGCAATCCAGTTCTCATCGCTGTATATTATCCTGTTGCTTCGGCCCTCTGATTTAATTATATCGCACACGGGGCATTCGTTCCTGTCCTCATAAATCTGCCTGAACCCGTTTAGCTGCTCCTCAATAATTTTTGGAATATATGGGAGACCTATTACATCAAAGTGAGGATGGCCATTCATGTCCGAACCGTTTGCCGAAAAAAGTGATATGATTATGTAAACAACCCTGTTTATTTCACTGAATTTCTTGTAAACTTCCTGCGCGGCATACAGGCCTTCCATTATGGTATCCTGTGAAAGCTCGTGAAATGGCCGGTGTTCGTTGCCCAGGGCTATAACATAGTGCCTGCCCTTGGCGGGTTCGCTTTTAAGGGGCCAGTCATTCCATTCCCCCTCATAGCTGTCATCAACCATGGGGAAAGGGTGATTAAATACAGCCACGCTCCAGTCTTCACCGCTTTCCCTACTCAATTTTATATATCCCGATTTGCGGTATATTGAAAAAATCAGGTCGCCGTCTGCGCCGCACAGGGGGCATTCTGTAAATTCCGGAAATGACCAGTTTATGCTTGAATCCCTACCAATGAAGTCATATTTTATGTTAAACTTGCGGTCTACCATACAAAGGATAATTAAAAACCATTTAATTAACCTACCTTACCCAGCACCCTTTTTGACAGGATCTTACCTGTTTCGTCTATCAAGTAGACAATTGGCACACCTGTGGGTATTTCCACATTGACTATCTGCTCAGGCTCTATGTTTTCCAGATACATGACGATCGATCTCAAACTGTTGCCGTGGGCCACGACCAGCACATTTTTCTTGTACTGCGTCAGGTCCAGAAGTATAGTGTTCTGGAAGAATGGCACTGTTCTCTTCCGGGTGTCTTCAAGGCTTTCCCCCCCGGGGGGCTTGACATCGTAACTCCTCCTCCACAGATGAACCTGCTCCTGTCCGTACTTTCTAGCAGTTTCCTCCTTGTTCAATCCCTGCAAATCACCGTAATTCCTTTCATTTAAATGATAGTCCTTTATTACTGGGATTTTTACGCCAAGTTCCGCCATGATTATTTCAAGGGTATCTATGGCTCTGTCAAGCTGGCTTGTGTATGCCACGCTGAATTCTATTCCAACTTCCCTGATCATTTTTCCCGCCTTGCTGGCTTCCTTTTCCCCATTTGCCGTGAGCGGAACGTCAACCCATCCAGTAAACCTGTTCTCCTTGTTCCACAGCGATTCGCCATGCCTAACCAAAACCAGTATTGCCATACTACAAACTCAAAATAATGATGAAATAAGCTTTTTGCTAACCGGTGAAAAACTTAATTTTCACGCTGTAAATGGTTCAATCATGGAAAAAACGTCGTTAAGGGGTATTGAACTTGACTTTATTGCAGACAGCGTAAAACAATTTATAAAAAGCTACGGCAACAAAAACAGGTTCGTTGTGGGCCTGAGCGGTGGGCTGGATTCCGCGGTAACCGCATGGCTTGCGAGAACCGCAGCAGGCAAGGACAATGTGCTTGGTTTGATCATGCCGGACGGTGATTCAACCCCGCAGGCAGATATTCAAGACGCGCAAAAGGTGGCTGACCTGCTGGGAATAAATTCCAAAACAATATACATTGATCAGGTACTGCAGGCGTACAATAAAAAATTAAATCTTGATCCTAGAACGCTAGGTAATTTGAAAGCAAGGGTAAGGATGTCCTTTTTGTATATATTTGCAAACAGCGAGAACAGGATGGTGCTTGGGACAGGGGACAAAAGTGAAATTTATCTTGGATACTTCACAAAATACGGCGACGGTGGAGTAGACCTCCTGCCGATAGGGGACATTTACAAAACCGAACTGCGCGAGCTTGCGACATATCTGGGAGTGCCTGAAAGCATAGTAACAAAGAAAAGCAGCCCCAGATTGTGGCAGGGGCAGCTGGCAGAAGAAGAGCTGGGTGTGACATACGAATTCGCAGACAGGGTGCTTTACAGATTGATAGACAGGCGGGAAGATGCTAGAGCAATTGTTCAGGAAGAGGGCGAAAAGGCCAGAACAGTCATTGAGCTCTGCGCCAGGAGTGAACATAAAAGGAAAATGCCCCCAATTGCATTTATCACAAAATGAAGTACCGGCATAATACCTTTGCGCTAGCAACCTCCACAATGATCAGCTAAGCCAGATTTTCTGAAGGTTCAAATGCTTTCCAGGAATCTGCGCTGTAACCGCGCATCTCCCTCATGTATCATTCCAGCCTTCGTGGACCAACTGGTGAAAACAGTCCCAATTGCCAGAAACCAACGCTATGCCGGGTTCAGGAAGGCTTTTAAATTGCTTTTTTAATTTCAAGGATAAAAACAAAATGGTAACAAATCTTACTGAGGAATCAAAGGCCATATGGGCCAAGGCATCAATGGCCAAGGACCCTGTTGAGAAACTTAGGCTTCTACAGATGTTTTACTCAAAGATGCCCCACCACAAGGGCACCGAGAAACTTGAAGTTTCGCTTAAAAGGCAGATGTCAAACCTGAAAGAGGAAATCGAAAAGAACAGAAAAAAGAGGGCTACCAGAAAGGACCCCTGGACCATAACAAAGGTAAAATTTCCCACGCTTGCCTTTGTCGAAAGTGGAACCTCCAGAGTTTACAGGCTTCTTACCGGAACCGACCCACCGCCCTACAGGGTGTTTGTAAGGCCTTTTGTGGCGCCAATCAAGGCGCTGGACCTTGATGTTCAACTGTACTATGCCATGCTCGGAAACGGAAATGAAGACAACTTCGTCAAGATAGTAAAGCAAATGGATGCGCTCCTTGTTTCCAATTATGAAAGGGTATCGGTAATTTTGGACGATTATGGCATAGACCTAGTGAGGAACCGCAGAAAGCTTGTGGAAATAGAAAGGAAGCCAGCCGGGGGGATCAGGATCATCGGTAATTCACAGCTGATCAACGAATCCGAACTCAGGAATTTTTTGAAGGACTATGGCATGATGAACAGTGTGATAAAGCTCAGCGAGGATGCAACCATGGATGATGTTGAAGCTGTAATTTTCGGCCGCATGCAGAAAGTGGCTGTAAACGCGACTGGCAGGCCGGAGGCTGACCTAGCCACAGCACTTAAAGCGCTCTCGGTGATAAGGGTGTACACGCTAAACTCTGATTGGATTGTGGACGGCGAACCCCTGATAGTAAGGGAGGGAATAAACGTAAACGGCGTGGCCTCAAAGCTCGGAATAAATTTCAGGCAGGCTATTGTGGTCAGGCACGGCAAGAAGTTAAAAGTTGGACCTTCATACAGGCTTGAAGACGGGGACATGGTCAGGCTGGTATCTCTGTAATTAGGTTTGTCATATAAGTTTATATTAAACGAATCTGCATTATCAGTTGATGAGAAAGGAAGAACTTGCTAAAATGATTGATCATACTCAGCTAAACCCATTCGCAACTGAAAACGATATAAAAAAACTGTGTGAAGAAGCAAAGAAATACCACTTCTTTTCAGTGATCGTCAACCCGTACTATGTTAAACTTGCGAGGGAACTGGTGAAGGGAACAGATGTGAAGGTGCTCAGCGTAATAGGTTTCCCATTCGGCGTTACCTACAAGGAAGTTAAGGTGCTGGAGTCTGAAATGGCAATCAAGGACGGTGCTGATGAGCTTGACATGGTGATGAACATATCTGCAGCCAAGTCCGGGAAATGGGATGTAGTTAAGGAAGACATCGCTGCGGTCAGCAAGGTTGCGAAGAGCCACGGCAAGTTGCTGAAGGTTATAATTGAAACCGGCTATCTAACTGACGATGAAAAGGTAAAAGCGTGCCAGGTGGCAGTTGATGCAGGGGCAGATTTTGTCAAGACGAGCACAGGATTTGGAAAGGGAGGAGCCACAGTGCATGACGTTGAACTCATGGCAAAAACAGTAAAGGGAAAGGCTAAGGTTAAGGCAGCAGGGGGAATACACAGTGCAAAGGACGCAATGGATATGATAAATGCAGGGGCGTCAAGAATCGGCGCAAGCCACAGCGTGGAAATTGTCGAGGAATTAAAGTAATTTATTTTTTTATTTCAAAATAGAATATTTTATGAATAAGAAATATAAGGTTATGGCATGGAGGGCATATCATATGGGGACCACGTGTTAATCGTATACCGGGAAAAGACGTGGCTGATAAAAGTTGAAAGCGGAAAAAAATTCCAAACCCACCTTTCAATTATAGACCTTGACAGGATTGTCGGGCTACCTTACGGCTCTAGGGTGAATTTTGGCGTAGATTACCTATTTCTCAAACCAACACTTGAGGACATCATAATGAAATACAGGAGGTTAACGCAGATAATTTATCCGAAGGATGCCGGATATATCCTGGTAAAGCTCAACATAACCCCGGGAATGAAAGTTCTTGAAATGGGCACTGGGAGCGGGGCACTGACTTCATATATGGCCAACAGCCTGAGGCCCGACGGCAGGGTCATATCTTATGATGTTAATGAGAAATTTGTTGAGATTGCTAAGGAAAACGTGAAAAAGGCATCACTTGAAAACTGGATTGAATTCAGAAACTTTACAGGTTCTCTTCCTGAATCTGAATTTGATTCAGCCTTTATTGATCTGGGAGACCCGTGGCTTTACACTGAAAAAATATGGAACTCGCTCAAACCTTCATCTCCTGTGGGCTTCCTGCTTCCTACTGTTGATCAGCTTGAGAAACTTGACAAGGCACTGAAGGATACAGGCTTCTGGATAGATGAAACTGTTGAGATACTTTTAAGGAGGATGGTGGTTGCAGAAGGCAGGACAAGGCCATCAGGCTTAATGGTCGGGCACACCGCATACCTGACGTTTGCAAGGAAAAGTGAGCGCAAAAATGCTAATATAGGCGTGGAGCTTGATAATACGCATGTCCTGTGATCACGATTTCAGGCTGGAGGGCATCAGACAGGTTTACATTGACGACCAGCTTGTAGGCTCGATAGACTATTACAAATGCTTGAAGTGCGGTGCAGTTGAGCTGGTGGCAAGAAAAATAGGAGAAGAAACTGAGCAGACTTATGGTTTCAAGAGCTATTCAGACAAATGGTTCATAGTCTTTGATGGCAGTGAATGGAATGTTGTGAGGAGTGCGGGTGACCGGGTCCTTGACATAGATGGCAACAAAGTCAACATGGAGGGAAAAACCAAAGTGGAAATCAATTCCCCGAGCGGAGAAATAAGGCTGCGCACCAAGTGAATTATGCCTTTTTCAAAAAAAATTAATAAATTTTTGTGGAAATGCATCAACCTTCCACCGGCCGGCAAACGCGTTTTTGAGCAGGTATGATCAAAAATACCTAATTACAAATAGAGCATCTGCTACCAGCATGTTTTTAGCCTGAAAAAAAATCAGAAATTAAAGGCGTGAAGTTTTATATACCTTTTCAGATGTTAAAGGCAGGTCGTTGATTGACCCCCCTGTTGCGTTCAGTATAGCATTTCTTATTGCCGGGGCTGGAAGCACAACTGGCGGCTCGGCTATCACCTTTGCACCGTACACCCCCATGGCTCCCTGCTTTTCGACTATGATCGGCATCATCTTTTCCGGTATATCAAGGCTTGTTGGTATATAGTAGTCCTTTAAATTGGGGTTAACCACCTGCCCGTTGATGTGCACAAGCTCCTCCATTATTCCATATCCAATTCCCTGCACGCTGCCACCGTAAATCTGCCCTATTACGTTCTTGGGATTTATTGCCTTTCCAACGTCAAACGCCACATGGTAGTTTAATATTTTGTAAAGGCCTGTGTCAGTATCAACTTCCACCTCTGCTATTGCAGCCCCAAAGGTATATTGGTTGTAGGGAGAACCCAGCCCCGTATTTTCATCCCACAGGCACCTAGGCGCCATGTAGTAACCTATGACATTCAAGTCAATGCCGGCAACATATGCTTCCTTCGCTATTTCGTCCCAGGATGCTGTCTTTTCTGGCCTGCCTTCCGAATACGCGTATCCGTCCACAATTTTTACCTTGGACGGCGGGCACTCCAGCAATTTTGAAGCAACTGCCGCTATCCTATCCTTCAGCTTTAATGCCGCGTCCCTTGAAGCATTGCCCCCAATGGCAGTCACCCTTGAAGCAACGGTCGGACCGCTTTCCTTGTGCCTGTCGGTATCTGGCCTGTCAAGTGCAAAGTAGTCCAGTGGTATTCCCAGCACCGAAGAGGCTATTTGGGCAAGCCCCGATATGGCTCCTGTTCCATATTCAGTTAAACCTGTCCCAAGGTGAATCCTGCCATGCCTGTCAACTGACAGGTGCACGTATGCATAATCATTCCCTTCAGGTCCAAGCGCATTGCCGTGGTGCAGCAGGGCTATCCCTATTCCCCTGCGCAGCCTGCCGGTCTGGACTGAATATTCAGAAGCCTTTTTCCTGTAATCACTTGATTTCACAACAGCATCGACACATTCCGGAAGTCCACAACTGTCATCCATAAGCTGCCCGGTGCTGGTGCGCTTCCCGGGCCTGAGCATGTTCATCAGCCTCAAGTCAAGCGGATCAATTCCCAGTTTCCTTGCTATTTCGTCCATCTGCGATTCTGCTGCAAAAATAGCCTGAGGAGCCCCAAACCCCCTGAAGCTGCCCGCATATGTATCGTTGGTGTAAACCTTGTACCCATCGTTCAATACGTTCGGTATCTCATACGGCCCATTAGCGTGAAATGTGGCCCTTACAATGACCAGCACACCCAAGGAAGCGTAGGCCCCACCATTAAGGTAAATTTCCACCTTTGAAGCAATTAACCTACCGTCGCTCTTGACGCCCGTCCTGTGTTTGACTATTGATGGATGCCTCTTTGTATGGGCTATCATGGATTCCCTTCTGCTCATGCTCATGAGTACCGGCTTTCCAGTTTTAAGCGCACCAAGGGCTGCTATAGATGCCACATCGCCTGGCGTTTCGTCAGATTTGGGCCCAAATGCTCCCCCGGTTATTGCCTGTATAACCTCCACCCTTTCAAGTGGCCAGCCAAGGACCTTCGCCACCGCGGCCTGCGTGTTATGGGGCGACTGCATTGATCCCATTATAAGTATTCTATCATCACGCGGGATGGCAAATGCGGTCTCAGTCTCCATGGGTACGGCATCCTGGAACTGGGTCCTGTAGGTGTTTTCAACTATAATGTCGGCTTCATTGAAGCCAGCTTCTATATTTCCCTTAGCGACTCTTATGTGCTTGGCAACATTGCCGCTTTCATGTATTTTGGGGGCATCCGCACCCATTGCCTCGATGGGGTCAAAAACCGCTTTTATCGGGTCGTATTCAACCTCCACCAGATCCCTCGCCTCCATTGCCCTGATCTCCTTTTCGGCAACTACAGCCGCTATTATGTCGCCTGCCGACCTTACCTTTTCATGGGCAAACAACGGCCTGTCTGGCACTATTGCCGCAGATTCATTTATCCCCGGAACGTCCATGTACGTCAGAACGGTGCGCACTCCGGGATGGGATGCCGCGGCAGAAATTTTAAGGGACCTTATCCATGCATGGGGGTACTTTGAGAGCACCAGCTTTGCGTACAGCGTGTTCCTCGGAATCAGGTCATTTGTATAAATCGGGCTCCCAAGAACCTTTTCCAGGTCATCTATTCTCTTGAGGCTCTGCCCTATGTAGAGCAGCTCACCCCGCTCGGCTTTCTTCTGTAATTCTGTTATATAATTTTCAACTGTAACTGACATTTTTACTCGACCCCTCCTGTATCATGGATGGCATCAATTATGTCGTAATATCCTGTGCACCTGCAAAGGGTACCGCTTATTGCCTCCTTTACTTCCTCCTTGCTGGGCTTTTTCACCTTTTTGAGCAGGTCATATCCCATTATTTCCATTGCCGGGGTGCAGTATCCGCACTGAGCCGCATGATGGTCCCTGAAGCTTGCCTCAATATTTTTCATAAGTGGATCATTGCTTAGGCCCTCCAGGGTCACTATCTCCCTCCCCCTTGCCTGAAATGCTGGCGTAATGCATGAAAGGACAGGCTTGCCGTCCATAAGCACCGTGCACAGGCCGCAGTCCCCGGTCCCGCAACCTTCCTTTGGCGACTTGAACCCGAAATCGTCCCTGAGCACATCCAGCAGCCTGTCTTCGGGGTCGACAAGCACCTCCCTTTCAGTCCCATTAACCTTAATCTTTATCAGCATGTTATTCATTTGCAGACCCTCCTGCAAGCCTGTTGAGCAGCTTTTCAAGAATTGCCTGGGCCAGATGAACCCTGTACTCTGATGAAGCCCTGAAATCGGATGTGAGCCTGAGCTCTTCGCCCAGCTTTTCCCTTGCGCTCTCTAGGACATCGCTTTTAACTTCCTTCCCCCTTAGAAAACCTTCGGTCAGCCTTGCCCTTCCCGGGACTTTCCCTGAGACCCGGTTCAGCGCGATTCTGACATCGCTAATTTTCCCTTGCCTTAAACTCATGGCCATTGCCATGTTAACAAGGTTTATTATCAATATATTCCTTCTGCCAACTTTTTCAAAACCTGTCCGGTAATCGTCACCGGGCTTGCTGAACTGAACTTCAACCAATATTTCGTCATTCCTTCTGGCTACTGTCCTTTTTCCCGTGATAAAGTTATCCAGCTTTATTGTTCTCTTGCCGTTTATGCTCTGTACCACAACACCAGCATCAAGAACCATAAGAAGCGGTATGAAGTCCTCAGAGCTTGAGGCTGCGCATATGTTGCCCCCGATGGTTGCCCTGTTCCTTACCTGCGGTCCACCGAACTTACTGGCAACTTCGTAAAATGCGTTCAAGCTGCCCCTAAATTCGCTGCTGTTTTCAATTTCGGTAACCGTGGTCATGGCCCCAATCCTGACCGAATTTCCGTCCACTTTTATGTAAGATAGCTCCCTGTCAAGGGCTGAAATATCAAGAATCTTTTCCACCTTCAGCCCTTCATCCCTTATCCTGGGCAGCATATCTGTCCCATTGGCTATTATTGCGGCGTCCTGATTTTCCGATATTTCCTTCAAGGCATTCTTGAGTGATTCAGCCATAATTACTTGCAAAGCTTCCACCCCCAACTGGCGGTATTAAAAGTACAACATCTCCATCATTCAATGGCAAGCTAGGGTTATCCCTATAGTTTATATGCTTATCGTTAACGTATACGAGAAAGTGCTCCCTGGGTACGCCCTTTTGATCGTATATTGCCTCGAAAAATTGCCCGCCAAATTCCCTTGAAAGTGATTTTATAAGTTCATCGAGATTTGATGCGCGGCGCTCAATTTCACTTTTTCCTGCAATGTTCATAAGTTCAAAGAACAGCCTCACTTTAACCATTTGGAATCCCCCGGGAGTTCAAATTCCACGGTGAGTTTTTCAGCTTCATCAAAATTCAGGACGACCGGGGACTTTACGCGTATGCCGTACTTGTCAAAAATCAGCTTTCTGCCGCCGTACATGTCCTTGCTCATGGAACATGCCACCGCCGCGACATCTACGCTGTTCCTTATAAAATACTCCACCAGTGAATCAATGGTGCCGCCGGTCGATACCGCGTCGTCGATCAAAATCACCCTGTCACCGGGGTTGACACCGTATATATAGTATGAACCTGTTTCGTAACCTGAAGCGTAATCAACTTTGCCTTCTGGGTCACTACCCAGGTTCCTTTTCCTTACAATGGCGAGCGGCCTTCCCTTCCTTTCGGCCACAAGCGTGGCTATGGGTATTCCAAAGGATTCAGGCACGACAACCTTGTCAATATCAATCGGCGTCATTTCATCAATGACGTTTGCCAGCCACGCCATAACCTGCGGGGATGGGGGCGGGTAGTTTTCGGTTATTGGGTTGAGTATGTACCTGTACTCATCCTTTGTGCCATCCCTGACCCATTTTTTGGTTATTATTGGGGCTTTCATATAATAATCCCTTATTTCCTGAAGAATTTCGTCGTAGCGCTCCGATCCTGAAGCTTTCCTGTAAAAGCACGACCTGTTGCCGGTATGGCATGCGGGACCCTTGCTCTCAACCAGATATATTATACTGTCTTCGTCGCAGTCTATCAGGACCTTCCTGACCTTCTGCACATTGCCCGAGGTCTCGCCCTTTAGCCAGAGCTTCTTTCTTGACCTGCTCCAGAAATGGGCCAGGCCGGTTTTCATGGTAAGGTCAACCGCTTCTTTGTTAGCATAGGCCTGCATCAGAACCTTAAAATTGTTATAATCCTGCACTATAACCGGAACAAGGCCACGCTCATCAAACCTTATCCGGTCAACAGTTAGTTCGCTCATATCCTTACGGGAACCCCCCTTTCCTTTAAGTATTCTTTAACTTTTGCAATGCTGTATTGGTTAAAGTGAAAAATGGAAGCCGCCAGCGCCGCATCGGCAAGGCCTTCCGTCAGGACGCGGTAAATGTGGCCGGGGGAACCCCCTCCTCCGCTGGCTATTACCGGAACAGACACAGATCCTGAAACTTTTGAAGTGAGCTCCATGTCATACCCCTCCTTTGTGCCGTCCATGTCAATCGATGTCAGCAATATTTCACCTGCCCCGAGTTCTGTTGTCCTTTTTGCCCACTGTATGGCATCGAGCCCCGTTGCTGTACGGCCGCCTTCCACGTAAACCATGTAACCCCCATTTCCCGCCCTTCTGGCGTCAATTGAAGCCACCACGCTTTGGGCACCGTAAACCTCTGCTAAGGATGTTATTATTTCAGGATTTTTTACTGCTGCAGTGTTGACTGAGACCTTGTCGGCACCGTTCCACAACACAGCCCTTGCATCGTCCAGATCCCTTATTCCGCCGCCCACTGTAAATGGTATGTCAAGAACACCAGCAACACGTTTTACCAGCTCAACCATGGTCCTGCGACCCTGTATGGTGGCGCTTATGTCAAGCAGCACCAGCTCGTCAGCCCCCTGGTCCCGATAGCTCATGGCAAGCTCAACGGGGTCCCCCGCAATCACCAGGTCATTGAACATCCTGCCCTTCACGACCTTTCCCCCGTCGATATCCAGACACGGGATTATCCTCTTTGCTAGCGTTTGATTTCACCATCCTGGTAAGATGAGGCCTTCATTTTGTATATGCGCTCATACGCATCTGAACCAACGATGCACCCGGCAAACCCCATTTTGCCGATTGTTTCAGCGTCTTCAAGACGCAGGCCTCCTGACAGGATTACGTTTTTCCTCAGAGCCTGCGGGACAAGTCCAGCCTTCTCCCTGTTCAAGCCCTGTCTCGTGCCGTCCATATTTATAAAGGTGATTTCAAATTCGTCAAATCCATCAGAAATGAACCCTTTCATTGCCTGCAGGAAATTTATGTTTATGTTCTTTTTCCAACCATATATTGAAACGCTATCTCCTTCCACATCAATGCTTATGGCCACGGGAAACCCCCGCAACCTTAGAAGTGAAGGCCGGTCGGTGAAAGCCATAGTGCCAATTACGACCCTGCTTGCACCCATTTCCAGAAGGTCCCTCGCCTGGTCCGGGTCCCTGACCCCGCCTGAAACCTCCTTGAACCCGTCCACGCCTAATAGCCTCCTTACCAAACCGTAATTGCTTCCGCTTCCCAGCGCCGCATCAAGGTCAACTATGTGAAGACCGTAACCCATGCTGGTCCAGTACTTTGCAACCGAAAGCGGGTCGTCCGAATAAATTTTTGAGTTTTCCGGATTTCCCTTCAGCAGCCTCACCACTTTTCCTTTCATTATATCAAGGGATATCAGCAACAATTCACTTTCTCACCGTTCTGATTATGTTGCTGAGCAATAATTGGCCCGATTTTCCTGATTTTTCAGGGTGGAACTGGACCCCCATCGTATTGCCTGCCTGCACCATAGCTGGCATTTCTTCGCCATAATCCGCTACTGCCTTGATCCCTTCTCCGGAATATGCCGGCACATACGAATGGGCATAGTAGAAGTATTCAACATCGTTAAGGCCATCCCACAGGTCAGAAGCTGCAATTAACCTGGTTTCGCTCCATCCCATGTGCGGAACCTTCCCTGACCTTATCCGCCTTACCCGCCCCCTGAGCAGCCCCAGCCCCCTTCCGGGCCCCTCTTCGCTTGATTCAAACATCAAGTGCAGGCCCAGGCAAATGCCGAGAAATGCCCCTCCGCGGTCAATAAAATCAACGATTCCTTCCCTTATCGGCTCAATGCTGGAAGCTGCCTGCCCAAAGCTGCCCACGCCGGGCATTACAAGCATATCCAGCCCAGAGGGCACATCGCCTTTTACCATTTTAATGCCACTTCCGAGCCTTTCAAATGCTGACCTCAGGCTGAACAGGTTGCTTGCCCCGTAATCAACTATCCCAACTATCATAGGGATCCCTTTGTGCTTCTGACCGCAGTAGCGGCTTTCCCAAGCGCCATCCCGAGGCTCATTCCGGTGGCCTTTGATGAAGCTTCAACGTAGTGGTGCGGGTCTGTGCCGTATAGGATGTTAATGTGCAGGTTAAATAGCCCGCTGAAGGCCACGGACCTGAAAAAGTGCTCAAACAGCTTTGTAGATATGCCATCTATCGTATCAGCTGGAAAATTGCCCACATAGTAGGGCCTCCTGACAAGGTCAACCGCAACCAGCACAAGCGAGTCGTCCATTGGGACCACCGCGCTTCCAAACCGGTTGATGCCATTTCTATCCCCAAGGGCCTTATTTATGGCTTCGCCGACCGTTATTCCCACATCTTCCATTATGTGGTGTGCAAGGTCACCTCTGGCGGTGAGTTTAAGTTCAAACGGAGAATAAAAGAACAGCGTTTTTACAATATGATCGAAAATTGGTATTGTTGTATTTACTGCCATTTCAAAGGAGCCCTTATCGGATAGGCTGAGAGACACATCTGTCTCCTTTGTCACCCTTGAATATTCAAGCCCTGTCAACTTTTATGTCCTCCAGAGGCAGTATTGCGGCAGGATAGTGAACCACAAGCCCCTGCGCCAGCTTCCTCAGCTTAGGCAGGATCTTCAGGTACTGTTCCCGGTCAATCACGGTATTCACCGCATACCAACCTTCAGACGAGAGTCTACTGACCGTAGGCCCCTTCAGTGATGGCAGGGCGGTGATTAGTTCTTGAAGGTTCTCCTCCCTCACATTAACAAAGATGTGCAACTTGTCCTTTGCGTCCACAACACCCCGCAGTAATGCCAGTATATCAAGTATTTTTTCCCTCTTGGAAGCGTCGTTTACCGATTTCCTGTTGGCTATCAGGACTGCGTTTGATTTCATGACTTCATCAAGTATCCTGAGGCCATTTTCCTGGAGAGTTGTCCCCGTTTCCGTCACATCAACCACAAGGTCGGCCTCTTCAGGGGGCTTGGCCTCCGTTGCCCCGAACGAAAGAAATATGCTAACCATATCGTTTTCCCCCACGCTCCACCACGGCGTATATATTTTTGGGTTCTTTTTACCGTAAACCTTCCTGTAGTTCGGCAGCGAAGAAATGTACCTGGAAGCAAGATTGGGATATTCGGTTGATATCCTGAGCCTTTTCCCGTTACTTGCAAAATTCTCCACGATCGCATCAGCGCTTTCCCCCGTGGATGCGGGGCCTGCTATAACTATCTTGACAGAACCGTATTTAAGGTCCAGCAACTCCCTGACGTCTGCCCCTGTTTCATTTATCCAGTCCCTTCCAGATATGCCGAGGTCGTAAAATCCCTGCTCGACGAGGGTGGGGATCTCCTGAGGCCTGAGTATTTTTATGGAAATTTCGGGGTCGCTCACATATGGCCGGTAGCTCCTTTCATTGAACCGTATGTCCATCATGGTTGCAGAAAGCATTTCGATGGTGGCCCTTTCTAATGAGCCCTTCGGTATGGCCATTTTTACCTTTTTATTTATGAAGTGACATCACAGCCTCATACTCCCAAGTGCAATTTAAAAATATTTCCCCTTAAAATATGCCCTGAGAGTACCCAGACCAAAATCGTTGCTCATTTCCGGATGAAACATAAGGCCGAGCTGGCCCGTGTCCGATACAAACGCTTCTATACCGTTGCCGGAAGCTATCGGTTTAAGACCGGCCCCAAGCCTTGCTACTGACAGCGACCTAGATTCGAATACGGCATGCCTGCCCGAGGGTATGCCAACATTGTTTTCCTCAAACACTGCATCATAAAGACCATACAGGTGGGTTCCAATCCTCCTCAAGGAACCGCCCCTGCTCAGGTTAAGGAATTCGGCGGCATAGCATATGAACACTGCCGGCCTGTCCTGTGAAAGCCTTATCAGGTTGTTCATCCATAAATCCGTTTCCGAGCTCCTGCGTGCCCTGCCCGAGAACACAAGCCAGTCATACCGGTCAACAGAAATGTCCGGGTATGTAAGCACTTCAGGGCGCAGCCCCAGCGCAGAGCTGACGGCTGTTTTCAGCTGTTCAAGCAGGGCACTGCCGTTGTCTATTATGGCAACCTTCATGCCATATGATTGAGACACAACTATTAAAACCTTCACTGCGCATTTTCCCGAATGTACTTCCTCCTTATATTCCACTGCGCAGCCGTTGCCTGTATCAGCAGGGAAATGGCTGCGACGCCAATTGTCATGGTCAGTATCAACTGGGAATAGCCTGACTTGAGCAATATGTAGCTGGGCAGATTCAGTGCCAGCACTATGGGAATAGCCCCCCTTATCCCTGAAAGCGACACGGTTGATATGTCATAATTGAACCTCCGGAATAGTTCAAGGCTCCTTGCAAGAACAATCCTGACCGCAAAAACGGCGGAAAAGGCAACCACTATTATTGGTATATATGTATATATCAGGAAGGGGCTAAAGATCAGGCCCATGGCCATAAATATCAGCGAGGTCATTATGTAATCCAGCACGGACCAGAAGCCCCTGATTTCATCCTTGTTGACCTTCACCTGGGTTGATACGAGTATTCCGGTAACTATCTCGGCCAGTATACCTGACCCTCCGATGGCCTGGGCCACGGTAAATGTTATGTAGGAAGAAACCAGGAGCGTTGTGATTCTGGATTCATAGCTCTGCAGGCGATTTATCAGCACGATGGAAATTATGCCAAATGCAAGCCCGATCAGCGGGGACCCAATTACAGCAAGAGTAGCTTCACCAACTATCCCTGAAAATGACAGCGGGCCGCTCTTCACGGTCAAAAGTATCGTAAAGATCGTTATGGCCGTTGCATCATTAAGGAGGGCTTCACCCTCCACAAGGGAAGCGGTATCAGCAGGCGCATGGTACCTGCGAAGCAGGACTATTACACCCACAGGGTCGGTTGGGGAAATAATTGTGGCGAAAAGAAACGAATAAAACCATGGAAGGGAAAGGAAGAAGTGGATGAACAGCGCCACCAGAGCTGTGGAAAGCAAGACCCCCACAGTTGCCATGTAGGCAATTGGCCATATGTTCTTTCTGAACGATCGGTAGTTCATATCCAGTGACGCCTTAAATATGATGGGGGGCAGTACAAGCCCAAAGAAAACCTGGGCCGAAAGCACTGACGTTATGGTCGAGACCTGTGGGAAGATTCTCCATATACTGTTCATGAAAGTAAGGGCCATGCCCAGCACAAGCAGGAAAGACGTGTATGAAACCTTGATTTTCTCAGATAAAAGGCTCACTATGACGCCCACCAAAATAAAAATCAGAAATACCTGAAATCCTGCTGGTCCCAATTTACCTCCCTTTATCCATTGCATGTTATTAGCAGAATAAGAATATAGACTTTTTCACTTTGAGTAAGCCGATATTATGTCTTCCTTTTTCATCATCTTTATGCCAATCTTGGATGATGCCTTCATGTAAAATGAAGCCTTGCCGGAATCTGTTATAACGCTCCTTACGCCGAGCAATTCCGGAATTCTGGACAGGGTGGGGCAGACGTCGGGCAATATTTCAACTCCTGCCCTTTTCAGCTCATCATAACGGCCGTTTGCCCTCAACTCGTCAAATGAAGACCTGTAGGTGAACAGGTACGTTTTCTTGATCATGGTTCTGCCTTTTAAAAGCCGGGCGAATTCAGATATTTCCCCTGGCGAAAGAAAAGGACACCCCAGGACTATCACTTCGCCGTCATCAGAATCGCTGATTCTGGCAAGCGATTCTTCAAGTTCGGCTTTCCCGAACTCAGTACCGCTTCCCGCCTGCACAAGGCTGAACATCCCCATCGGGCCGTAAGTGCCTACTGAAGCCGAAAGCGCCTTGAGCTCCGTATGGGTTGCTACGCTGATCCCGGTTATGCCAACTACGTCCCTGAACTTCTTCCCTAAAAAGTAGCCGAGTGCAGCAAACTGAGGCCCGCCATCAAGCTTGACCGTAACGTTGATGAATTCCTTTGGCTTTCTGTTTTCCTCAATGTGCAGACCGTAGTATGGCGTCTTCCCTACAACCGCGGCCGCAAGGGCGCTCAGGCCGCTTTCCCTGTTGGTCATTATGCCGGCAACCGAATTGCCGTACACCACAGCATTGCTTTCGGCCCAGCTTACGTGCTCGCCCGGCCGTGGGGCATTTTCACCCTCGAACGGTACGCAGTTGCACGATCCCTGCGCCCCCATTTTACGGAAGGCGCTGATTATCCTCCGCTGTGAATCAACCAGGTCCCTTGGAAACCCGATGCTGAAGTCGCCCTCCAGAGGGGCCCCGCAGGGGTTTATCGTGGTTTTAACAGAAAACCTTGACGTTCTGGACATGTCCTCGAGAAAATCGAGACCTGCATCCCCGATGTTGTGGTAATTCACGCCGGAAATGTGAGCCGAAGTTATCCTGATCATCCTTTGCGCTCCAAGCGCTTTCCCAACGGCAACCAGAATCCGGTAGGCGCTCTGCACCCCTTCTCCGTACTCCCCCTGCAATCCCATTTCCTCATCCTTTTCCAGCATCATTTCCTTATCCACTCTTCAACAGCCCTAAATAATTCCTTTTCTAATGATTTTGGGGGAGTGTGTTTCATTTCAAGCTCAAGCAAGCTGCACTTTCCCCCGCTTTCCCTTATCTTGTAGCACATGGTCCTGCTCTGTGAAATTGGCACGATATCATCGCGTTTCCCATGAATTAGCAGGGCATCGGCTATTTTGTCCGCAAAGTTAACCGGGGAAGTTGACCTGAGGTAGCTTTCGCTGTAACCGTCCTGTTCCCTGCACAGCTTTTTTTGAACCGTGCCATCAGGGTATGAGCACAGGTGCATCCTCTGCAGCACCCTATCACAGGGGGCTGAAACTGCGACAACCGGAACGTCGCGCTTCGCCGCGGCCAGAAGCGCTACTGTTCCACCCCTTGAATGACCCGCAATGAGGTCGAAACTGTACCTGTCAACAAAGCTCAGCGCCTGATTTACCTCCATATCAATCGGGGGCGCGGTTACCTCCCCAAAATGGGACAAAGGTTCAGTGAGCCACGTTATTTTTTCTGGGGTCGACCCCTTGCCGTGCAGTGCTAGGATAATCAATCATTTACTCCCTCCCTTAAGGAACCGCGAGTACATCAGCATCCTCTGTCCAAATGTTACCAGCGCCAGGGCTGTAACCACAGCCAATGCAAGCAGGGGAAGCTCAAAGATAAGCAGTATGCACAGCACCGCTAGCCTGATGCCCCTTTCCCCTATTTCTATTCCCTTTGGCCTGCTGCCCCCGGAAAGGCCCTCGAGCCTAGCCCTGGAGTAGCTGACCATTATTGAAAAGCCGAAGGCGAGGAAGGCCGGTATGTAAAGGTTATAGCTGCTTATGCCTATGCCTAGGTAAACCAGCATTTCAACTATCCTGTCAAGGTTTGAATCTAAGAACGCACCGCTGACTGAAACCTTGCCGGTTGCCCTTGCAACGGCGCCATCAAGCACATCCATTGCCCCGGAAAGCAGAAGCACGATGCCACCAAGGGTATAGAGCCTCAACGCAAAGATAAATGCGGCCAGAATTCCCAGCGCAAGCCCGATAAACGAAAAAAGGTTCGGGTAGGGGAGAACCCTCGCAATTGCACCTGCGACCCTGCTGACAAAGGGCGCGGTCCGGTGCCTTAGGCCCTCAGCCATTAATGCCCACCCACGATAGTATGACTAGGATTGAGAACACCTTAGCTGCCGCTATTGAAGTGATGCCCGAAGGGTCATAGGGGGGACTTACCTCGTTTACATCAAACCCCACTATTTTCCTTCCTTTTAGTGACCTCAGCGCATCAAAAAGCTCGCTGTAAGCGAGCCCGCCCGGTTCAGGATTTCCCACACCGGGAGCGCATGAAGGGTCAAGCACGTCCATATCAACCGAAATGTACAGGGGACCATCTGGCAATTCACCAGCCAGCGGCCTTCTGCTGTTTCTCATGCTTTCCTGGCTGATCACCCTGACGCCCAGATTTCTTGCCGCCTGTAGCTCATCGTCAAGGTAAGCGTGCGCGCCCACGTGCACAGCCTTCATTTTCTTTGATTCAAGAAGCCTCCTGAAAAAAGTGGCATGGCTAACCTTAATGCCGTACAGGTCGTCCCTCAGGTCAAAGTGGGCGTCAAAGACCACAATTGCTGCATCTTTCAGCTGGGAAGCTATGGGAAGCGTTATCAGGTGCTCACCCCCGATTGACCCAAGAACCTTCCCCTGGGCAAAAACCTCGCCAGCCACCTTCCCGACCATATCGGTCATGCCATCTACGGAAGTAACTGGTGAAATGTTTCCCAGGTCAAATATGGGGATGTTTTCTGCGTTTATGCCTAGCTCCCTGTCAACTATTTCAATGTTCCAGTATGACTGCCTGACGGAATCAGGACCGAACCTGGAACCGGGCCGGTATGAACTGGTGAAATCAAACGGGATGCCGAGAACATATATTGGAGACTCCCTTCCTCTGGTTGAGATCTTCGGGGAATCGTTTGTATAAAGGTCTGTGTAACCCATGACGAAAGCTTGGAATTAACCAATATAAAGATTTTTCAAAGCGAAAATCGTATTAACCGTTCTTTGCTATCATACCAGTATGAAACCGTTACTTTTTGGCCACAGGGGGAGCAGGGGGCTTTCTCCGGAAAACACGATACCGTCTTTCAGGCTTGGAATAAGCTATGGAATGGATGGAATTGAGCTAGATGTCCACCTCTCGAAGGACGGAAAGCTGATCGTAATGCATGACGACACAGTCGACAGGACCACTGACGGGCACGGGAAGATCTCCGACCTCACCTATGAGCAGATAAGCCGGCTGGATGCCGGGATCAAGTTTGGGGCACAATGGAGAGGGACCACGGTTCCTCTGTTAAGCGAAGTATTTGATGAATTTCGGGGAAACATAACGTACAAGGTTGAGCTGAAGCACAGCTCAAAAGTTTACCCCGGGATTGAAAAGCAACTGCTGGGGGAAATTGAAAGATATTCTATCAAGGACAGGGTGCAGATAATATCATTTGATTTTGATTCGCTAAAGAACGTGAGGGAACTCGACGGGGAAATAGGGCTTGGTCTAATAATTTTTGGAAAGCCTGGGTGGTTCGTCGATACCGCGCGGAAGCTAAATGCGGAATGGATACAGGCATTCTACGGGCTCGTGTTCCCTGAGGATGTGAAAATAGTACATGACAGCAGCATAAAGATCGGAGCATGGACCCCTGACGATGAGGAGGAAATAAAAAGGTGCTACGACATGGGGGTTGACGACATAACTTCAGATCTCCCGAACTTGCTGGCCAAGACCGTGAAAAGCAGACAAAGGTTTTAAATTATTAAAGGCTGCTCCTGACATGAAAGTACAGGAATTCAAAACTGCAATGGCAAGGTGGGTCAGCGGTGTATCGGTAGTGTCAACAATGATGGACAACAAGCCTGTGGGGATAACGGTGACGGGTTTCATGTCATTGAGCATTGACCCGCCTTCGGTCCTGGTTTCAATTGATAAAAAATCATATATGGTTGGGGCAATAAAAAGTGCGGGAAAGTTTGCCGTAACCTTTCTTAAGGAGGACCAGGAGGAAGTATCCAGGATTTTTGCGTCCAGTGAAATAAATAAATTCAGGGAGGAGTGGACGGGATACAGGAACGGGCTGCCGTACGTCAAAGGCGGCCCCGCAGTATTCGCTGAACTCCATTCGGAGCTGGATGCCCTTGACCATGCCCTTTTCATCGGCAGGGTAACTGACCTGATGCTTAATGAAGAACATCCGCTGGTGTACTGGAACAGGAAGTACGTAAAAATCAGGAATGAGTGACATTCTCTCACGCCAAGGCTTCCCCCAGTCTGGGTTCGTCTGCAACTTGTTTCCTGTTTCTTAATAATTTTGATTTTCTATATGCGGGTTATCGGAAAGGTAATGAAGTCTGTCAGTAACAACAGGGCCTTTGGCGCGAGGTCCTTCCCTCAAAGAAGTTCCTGAACGCTGTATCAAGCCTCCTCAGAACATCCTGCAAAACTTGTGAGTTGTCAATCCTCGATTCATTAAGGCAGCTTGCTGTCCAGCTAGGTCAGAGCAGTGCTCAGCCCTTTATGGTATGCCATGTAGAGCTCCCTGCCTAAGCCGGCTGTTGAGGATTTTCTCCTGCCCCTCATCCGGGTAGAGCCTGTATGCCGAAAGCACGCTAATAAATTGTGAACTACGCTCAGCTAAAGCTGGGCGCGTCCCGCTTCATCGATGAGGCTCGCAGTCACGTGCGGGATATTTTTGAGGTACTCCAGCATAACTGTGGTGGTCTCATCATCTACGGGCATTAAGGGGGGATACCCCAGGGCTATAGCATCCCTATAGCCTTTTGCATCATTGTCTATTCCAGAGTTCAAATCCCTGTCGATTGTCAATCCGCAGAACTTGCAGACATATATCCTCTGTTTTAATGAAATTTTATTACGTTTATGGCAACTAGAACATTCCTGTGTTGATGCATAGTACCGATCTATTTTGTACGTATTTTTGTGCCTGCCTAACAATGTTTTCAGTTTGGCTATTCCAGTGTTCTGCACCTTCCTGCCGAACTTCTTTGACCACGAATGCACATTATCGTTCTGGAAGCTGACTAGTGAGAATGTATTGACAAGGTATGAACCAATCTTGTTCACTATGTCAATCCTTTCGTTTGCCAGATGTTCATATTCCTTCTGAATTCTCTCCAGAAGCATCCTGTACCTTTTTGACCCCTTCTTCTTTCTGCTCAACTTCCTCTGCAACTTCCTCAGCTTTTCAGATGGTTGTATCTGGTACTCGGCCTTTATGCCGTTTGATAACGTGACCTGAGTTTTGATGCCAAGGTCCATGCCGATGTGCATCCCGTTTAGTTTCTTTGTTTCGTAGGGGACAAATGTGGTTATGTGAATGTAATAATCATTATGCCTGTTAATCAGCTGGGCATTGGCTATTTCCGCATCCTGCGGGATCTGCTCCAGTCCATTTACCTTCAGGACACCTATGTTCTGTACCCGAATGTGCATTTTGTCAATTATTTTGTACGTTATGCCATACTGCTTGAGCTGGATGGTTTTCACATGTTTCCTGAACTTTATTTTGCCAACCTTCTTTCCCT
>JBMFTE010000003.1:0-48436 GCA_049967195.1 Nitrososphaeria archaeon | reverse complement strand
GATGACGAGACCACCACAGCCATGCTGGAGTACCTATTCCACACGTGACCCCATCAGTGAAGCGGGAAGCGCACAGTTTTAGCTGTGCATAGTTCACAGCTGTTTTAATTATATGTTAAAATGCATGTATAAGCTTATATATGAGAATTTGGATGTACAATCGAGGAAAATGGATGATTTCGAACCATTTGCGTATACAAATGAACTGATACCTGAAGAAATAAATAAAGAAACCGTTAAGATCCTGGTTAAACTTGAAAAGAGAAAGTATAACAAGCCAACCACCATCGTGCAGTTTAATGATACGCAGGGAATCAATATTGTGGACGTTGCAAAGAACCTGAAGAGAAAGCTAGCCTGCGGCGGGGCCGCTAAGGGCGACAGCGTGATACTGCAGGGTGATCACAGGGACAAGGTTGTGAAGGACCTTATAGACCTGGGGTTCAAGCAGGAGAACGTAGTTGTGGAATGAAATTCAGCTGGAAATCGCCTCTGGAAGTTACAAAGCGGGTATGTCCAGTATGCGGAGCCGAGCTCAAGCCGATAACATCGCTTGGGGCTGCAACTACGCCCCAGTACTTCTATTGTGAAAGATGCGGTTATAAGGGCGTTGTGTACATAGAGTTGCATAATGGACCCAATGGAACTGATACGGAAAGCAGTGAATGAAGGGAAAATTCCCCAGGAATACGAAAAAAAGACAGAACTGGGAGTATCAAAGGTCAAAGAAGCTGTAAGCAAGGTTGAAAAATCGTCAGGTGCCGGGTATCCAGTATGGTTTGTATCCCCATATGCAGTGGTGATGAAGGGAGGAAACCTTTATTCTGAGGCAATAGTCTATTCCAGATTTATGCCGCTAAGTGATGGCACAAACCTTGTACTTACCGTTGAGCTGACGGCGCCACTTGTCGCGTTTGGCTCAAAGGATACAATCGCTTCAGCAGTAGCCCATGAATTCCTTCATTACCTAAATTTTCTAGCACTTTTGAGGGACAGGAACATTAGAAGTTCCGGCATTACTGACGAAGTGATAGAAGCGCTTGGAATTGACGAGGGTGAGCTTTATACTGCCGATTCAATATATTCAAAAAGCAAATACCTGATGAGGGTGCTTGCCGAAAAATTTAAGGACGGGCTGAATGATGATGTGCTTAACAAAAAATCCATTACTAAATGGATAAACGTAGGCCTTCCCACCGTGATCATGTCGCCTTCACAAAATCAGGTAAGGCTGCCTATGGTTGCCATCATGAACTATGTTCCAGAGGAAAGGGTCAGGCGCTTGTTAAAATGGACATAGGCGCAGTCAGCAGCGACATAAACGGTATACTCAAGGGCATAACGCCGGATGCTGTTGCGCTCTACGGAAGCCAGGTTGCAGGGTATGCCAAGCCAGACAGCGATTATGATGTCCTCGCGCTGATCAACGGCCTGAACGGCAAGCTCAGGTATATATACCAGAGTGGGCAGGCTGCCGAGTTTTCCGTGTTGCTTGTTGATACCGGCGAGGCGGCAAAGGATGTGGATCAGGCATCAATGGGCGAATTTGTAGCAGGAAGGCTGCTGAACCCGTATATTCCGATTTATGGCGGAGATCTGGTAAAGGACCTAGAGATAAGGTACAAGGAAAGGGTGATCAGGGAGGAATCAGCCGAGCTTTTTTCACAGTACGGATACTTTTCCTATCATATCAGCGTTCCTTTAAAGTACTTCCTGTTTTCAAGGCTTAAAAAGAGGTACAGGATTTACCCGCCGGCCCTTTACAGTTATGCAATGACATATTCCGAAGAAAGGATTGAAAAGAATCTTGCGATGTCGATTCCAGGTTTCAGGCAGGCAGCATCCAGAATTGAATACCTTGAGTTAGATGGCGATGCGGTGACGATAAAGGGGGGTTCAAAGATAAGCTCCGTGCCCTTCAGGGACGATTTTGAACTTTTTGAGAGGGCTGTGAAGCAGTACATCTTCCACGGCATAAGCGGCAAGGTTGGGCCTGATGTTGTAGTTACAGAAGCGCTGTCAAAATTAAGGAGGAGAAGAACAGTTAAGGCTGTGAACATTTACCTGAAGAAACCTGAGCTCATGCTTACGGTTAACGGTGTGCGCCTGCTTTACAGCAGCTCACCCGAACGCGAGTTCTTCTCAGGCACACAGGGCAGGTTCGAGAAAATCCGGGGATTGAATGTTGGTACAATTGACGGTAAAAAATATGTTATAAAAAGGTTCACTGGATCAAAGCACCTGAAGTGGTACTTTCTGGGCATGATTGGGAGGCCGATAAAGCCGTTCGACATTTCTCCGCTCCAGCGGATGTACAACGAATACCTTGGAACGGTAAGGCTTGGGCAGATGGGGTTCAGCGTCCCAAAAATAGAAGCCATTTCCGTTAAAAGGCCGACAATAATCAAGGAATACATTGATGGTGAAACGGCTTTACGCCGGATAAGGGCCTTTTTCAAGGGCGGGTCAGACAGCGAAATGATAACCGGAATTGGAGAACTTTTGCGACGGCTGCATGATAGTGGAGCTGCGCTTGGTGATTCAAAGCCAGAGAACTTTCTGGTCAACAAAAATGGCATACACCTGATAGACCTTGAACAGAGCAAGTTCAACGCCTCGGTGCAGGACAAGGGATGGGATGTTGCAGAATTCCTTTATTACTCGCTTTCATTTTCAGCAAGGAGGGAGATGGTGAACAAATTCTATGAGCTTTTTTTCAGAGGCTATGGCGATGACAGAAGCGTGTTTCAAGAAGCAGTTGCCCAGAAATATTCCCTTCCATTTCTGCTGATTACGAGGGCAGATCTGCTCACCTATTACAGGGATACCCTGCTGAAATTCTTGGATGTCAATTCGGAGCAGTAGCTAAGCTTAAAAATGAGCCTGATGATGGTAGTCTGCATGAGGCAGGTCTATAACCCTCTTATGAAGCGTATAGAGGTTGAATATTTATTTAATAACATGAACGGCAAGCTCAGCAGAAAGCAGGCGGCAGAAGAGGTTGCAAAAGAGCTGGGCAAGCCAGCCGACAGGGTTTTCCCGATTAAGCTTGAGGGTAAATTTGGGTCCACGGACGTGGACGGGTTGTTCTACGCCTATGACGACCCTTCAGTATCCAAGCAACAGATCAAGAAATATCAGCTGTTAAGGCTTCTTCCAAAAGAAGAAAGGAAGAAAATACAGGAAGAGAAGAGAAAAAAGAAAAGTGAAAAGAAGGTTGAACACAAATGAGAGGCAAACCGGTTCAGGTATATAAGCTCTACAGCGTGGAGGGCAGCATAGTCAAGAGATTGAGGAAGCCGTGCCCCAAGTGCGGGAACGGTACCTTTTTGGCGCAGCACAAAAACAGGCTTACGTGCGGCAAGTGCGGATATACAGAGTACCTTTCATAGTGAGCTTTTTTTAAATTACATTTGCCCGGTCAGTATAAAATCCATGCCGGCCAACCCTCCGGGCATCAGCAACTTTCAGCCTTGCATGTGCCTGCAACTCATTCCAAACGCATTTAATCCATATTTAGCTGCAGTATGCCTGAGCTATCATTTAAAGTGGTTCTTAAACAGAAGAAGAGAGGGATATTTCGGTAGACTTTTTTCCACGATAAAAGAGTCAGGGGAAAAGGTGGATAGCAATTCTAGAATCCTGGAACTAGAAGCGGGAAGCGGTACACTTCCGCGCGGGTAATTTTGTCTCACTCTATCACGCTTGCAGACTTGGGCCCGGGTTGCTACTGCAAGGAAATGCCTGGAAGATAGGTTTGGCAGAGGCAGATATTTTTAGGGGATTGCTGCGGAATAAATATAACCGTTGTTGTTTAGTTTTATTGTATTTGAACGATTAACGATTAGCTTTTATACAGGATAGGGGCAGTTTAAGATATGTCGTCCAGGGAAATATCGGAGATATTTAAAGTTGGGCAGGAACTGCTTTTCAGGGGAGAACCATTTGCAATAGTTTCCGTTATTGAGTACAAGGGGCACAGCTCAAGGCATGAAGGAGCCATGATGCTTGTAAGGAAAGATGGAACCGTAGCTGGAACCGTTGGAGGGTCTGTGCTTGAAAAATATTCAATAGAAAAGGCACTGGAATATATGAAGAGCGGGAAAAATGGGACAATTTCTATTGAATCAACAAGCGAGCTTGGCATGCTCTGTGGAGGAGCTGTAACCCTATACATAAAGTCAGTTCCGATACCGTATACGCTGGTAATATTTGGTGCCGGGCACGTGGCTTACCAGTTGAGCAAGCTTGCATCCCAGCTGGGGTTCAGGATAATAATAGTTGATGACAGGGCTGAATGGGCAAACAGGGAAAGGTTTCCGGAAGCTTCAGAAATAGTTGTAGAAAAGCCGTCTTCCGCCATTCCAAAGCTGCCGAGCGGGGAAAACACATATGTTACGATCATGAGCTATTCGGGGGATATAGAAAAGGAAGCGCTCAAGTCGCTTCTGGAGAGGGACTATAAATACATAGGGCTCATAGCAAGCCAGGTCAAAGCAATCCAGTTCCTTGATTACCTGTCTTCATACTACAGTCTAGAAAAGCTGGCCAGGATAACATCCCCGATGGGGCTTGACATAGGAGGCGGGGAAGAGCCGGTGGACGTTGCCCTGAGTATTGTGGCTGAACTCCAGATGGTAAGGCACGGCACGACAGGCAAGCAGCTGAACAGGGTGCCAGAACTGATAGGGCAGCTCAGGAAAAAGCAGCAACTTAAAGCCTAGAAACTTCATCTGCCGGGGGTTCAGTGTACCTTAAAAGCTTGTCCCCGGATTTGAGCAGGAGGCCTGGATGTCCGATTTTAAATTTTCCTACAATTGATGCCTTCTTCCCAAATTTATTCTTTAAAATTTTGGCCTTGTCGCTGCTTGCGCTGACGAGCACAGCTCCGCTTGATAGCAGGGCCAGGGGGTTAAGTCCGAGAGCCGAGCATATTTCAGAGGTTTCCTCCATGATGCTAATCAGTGAAGAATCGGCTTCAATTTCTAATCCCGATGCCAGGCCCATTTCCACCATGGCTCCAATCACTCCACCTTCTGTGGGGTCATGCATTGCATCAACACCGAGTTCAGCCGCGGCCAGCGCGTCATCAATTATGCTTATCCTATCAATAAGCTTGGCCGATTTTTCAATGGTTGTCCTGCTGACGCCGCGTTTGACAAGTTCCTGCTCCCTGTCAAGTGCAAGAACAGCTGTTCCTTCAATAGCTGCTTCGTTGATCATAATCAGCACATTGCCGGGCTTTGACGAAGATATATCAACGGGCTTGCCGTCCCTTTTTATTCCAATTTGTGTAATAGAGATAATCGGCCTGTTTAACATGCTCGTGTATTCTGTGTGTCCGCCTGCAATGGCTATGCCCAGCTTCCTTGAGGTAATGTGTACTTCAGACGTAAGTTCATCCAGTTCATTCTCACTAAAACTGGCGGGTAAAAGGAACGTCACCAGCGACCATTCAGGCCTTGCCCCCTTTACAGCTATATCATTGGACGAAACCTGAACCGCCAGTTTGCCTGCAAACTTAACGGCATCTGTTATCGGGTCGGTGTGAGTTATTAGGTAACCCAGTCCGTCCAATTTTATCACTGCAGCGTCTTCGCCGATTCCGCTGCCCTTGACCAAATAGGGTGACATAGCACCAGTCCTAGAGAAAATATACTTTTTCTGAAATTCTAATGGGAGTTTTACCACAGGTGAGTTTTTTGCCTTACTGATAATAAACCTTTTGCGCAGAATCGCTTTCTGAATTGGAAAAGTATAAATTTATCTAGGTAAGAGGTGAAGTATGCCAAAGCAAATATTTGATGCACAGACAATTTTAAGCATGCTGGACAGGGCAGAAAGAGTAGTGGTGGTTAAGAGAAAAGACTCTGCAAAGTTGAAGTTAAGGGTGGGTAGATACCTTTATACTTATGCAGCAGCGCCCGATGAAGTTGATACGCTGGTATCAAGTATAAAGGATAAAAGCAAGGTAGTTAATTATTAAGGGAAATGATACTGATAAGCAATGACGATGGGCCGGCAAGTCCTGGGCTGAAGAGCCTCATAAGGGCATTAAGCAAAATAGATGATGTTACGTTTTTTATTCCAGAGGGGCCAAGAAGCGGAAGCAGCATGAGCCTGACGTTCCATAAGCCCTTAAGGGTGAGGGAAATAGAAGTGGAGGGCACAAAGGGACACATTGTTTCTGGGAGCCCCGCCGATGCCGTGCTGCTTGCCAACATAATGCTTGACAAAAAGCCCGCAGTTGTAGCTACGGGAATAAATCTGGGAGACAATTCCGGGTTGCAGGATATATATACAAGCGGCACAGTCGCGGGAGCCGTGCAGGGGGCGCTGCTGGGTTATCCTGCCGTTGCCTTTTCCAAAATGACAAGCGACGAAAATATACTTTTCCCCTGGACCGAAAGTGCAGAATTCCAGGAGGCCGCAAACATAGCAGCGAAAATAATCAAGTTTGTGCTAGACAGGGGGTTGCCCAACAGCGTGCACCTGTTGAACGTGAACTTTCCCGTGGTAGTTACGGAGTCAACAAGGGCAAGAATCACCAGGGCATCATTTGCCAAGTACAAACATTACATTGACAGGAGGCTTGACCCGCGCGGCAGGGAGTATCTGTGGCTGTGGGGAAACAGGACAGGAAGCTACCCGGACGGCACTGACTCACATGCTCTTTATGATGAAAAGGAGATCTCCATAACCCCCATGACTATCGATATGAGCAGTGTCATGGCCCAGGGGGACATGTCATCCTGGATTAAGGACCTTATTGAAAGGGTATAGCAAATATGAAAAAGGTTAATAACAGTTAAATCAAAGTTAACAGAGGGATGAGGTGTGTATCCGCTCCAGACCGAGCCAGAAGGCAATGAGGACCTCGCGACGATCCGACCCCAATTTGTGATATGAGCTTATGAAAGGGCTAAAAGTTGCAATTATCGACAGGGAGATATGCAGGTTTGACAAATGCAGCCATGAATGCCAGAGATTCTGCCCCCCTCAGATATCCGGGGAAAAGGTTGTGGAATTTGGGGAGGACGGTTATCCAACTATAAATGAGACACTCTGCATAGGGTGCGGAATATGTGAAAAAAAGTGCCCGTTTGTGGCTATAAGGATAGTGAACCTGCCATCTGAACTTGGGAAGGACAGGGTCCATCAGTATGGCGTTAACGCGTTCAGGCTGTACAGGCTGCCCGTGCTCAAAAAGGGCCATGTGATTGGCCTTGTTGGCATGAACGGCATAGGAAAGAGCACGGCGCTCAAGATTCTTTCGGGAACAATGCAGCCCAACCTGGGCAGTGAAAGTAGCGTTACCTGGGATGATGTGATAAAACGATACCGGGGCACAACCTATGCAACCTACTTTAAATCGCTTATAATGGGCGAGCTGAAGGTTTCAGTCAAGCCACAGGCGGTATATGAAATACCCAAGGCATACAGAGGAACCGTGCAAGGGCTGGTCGACAGCCTGGGAGCAGGTGAGAATCAACGCGTAATTGAGGAGCTAGGGGTTAAAGACCTGCTGAACAAGAACCTTTCAGAGCTGAGCGGCGGTGAGTTGCAGTCAGTTGCAATAGCGGCCTCCCTGTCCAAGAATGCTGATTTCTACTTTCTGGATGAACCGAGTTCCTATCTTGACGTCTATAACCGGCACCGCGTCGCTAGGGTTGTCAGGGAACTGGTTGAAGGTGGGGCCGGTGTTTTGCTGGTTGAGCACGACCTGACATTCCTTGATTATGCCAGCGATTATGTTCACATACTTTATGGCGAACCTGCTGTATACGGCATCGTATCCAACCCGATGACAAACAGCGAGGGAATAAATTCCCTTATAGCCGGGGAAATAAGGGAGGAAAATGTAAGGATAAGGGACTACCTGATAAAGTTCCGGGAGCCGGCTGTTCAGGCTGAAACCACTGGACAGTTGATGTTTTCAATTCCAAAATTTGCAAGGACATATCCAGGGTTCAGGCTGGATGTTGACGGCAAGGACGTTAGGGAGGGCGAAATAATCGGCGTTTTGGGTCCAAATGGCATCGGAAAGACGACATTCTTGAGGATAATTGCAGGCATGGACCGCGATGATTCAGGAACTGTCCAGCTGGGGATTAAAATTGCCTACAAGCCGCAGTACTTGGAAGTGAAGGAGGACAAAACGGTTGAGCAGGCTCTTGCAGGGCTGGAATGGAACAGCTTTGAAAACATGAACCTGCTCATGACACCCCTCAGGGTTGACCGGTTGCTGAACAAGAACCTTTCAGAGCTGAGCGGCGGCGAGTTGCAGAAAGTAGCCATTGCTGTAACACTGCTACAGGACGCGATGCTTTATGCGCTTGATGAACCCTCGGCCTTTACTGACGTGGAGGACAGAATTGCGCTAGCAAAGATACTTTCAAACTACATGAAAAGGCGGGGCAGGTCAGGTATAGTCATAGACCATGACCTGATGATTATCGATCTGATTTCAGATTCAATAATCGTATTTTCTGGCACGCCAAATGTTCACGGGGCAGCCATCGGGCCGCTGCCCAAGAGGGAGGCAATGAACGTGTTTCTAAGGGGCATGGACATAACATATAGAAGGGATGAAATAACCAGCAGACCGAGGGTTAACAAACCAGGCAGCAGGCTGGACCGCGAACAGAAGTCAACCGGCGAATATTATTATTCAAAATGAACATTGCAAAACATTTATTCGTGCTAAGCAGATATACAGTGTGCGGCAGTGAATTGCTCTGGGGTATCTGAACTGTGATGATCCCTTTTAATATATTATGAGCCGCACTCTTGCAGCATTAAATATAACCTAATTTTGTCACAGGATTTGTCATTTCAGTTTAAATGTCGCAAAAAGGGTAAGTTTTTAAGATAACTGCGGATTACAATAATGGGAGAAAAAATGAACATTAAATTAACCCCCAGCCTATCCGGTGACATCATAAATATTATTCAACGCAAAAATATGCGGATTTCAAATTTTAGAAGGGTGGCCATAAATGGCTGAAGTTCCTGATAAATTTGATGTGATAGTGATAGGTGCAGGTCCCGCCGGCTCAGCTTCGGCATACTACCTTGCAACAAAGGGGTTCAAAGTTCTGGTGCTGGAAAGGGGAAGGTCTCCGGGTTCAAAGAATGTGTTCGGGGGAAGGGTGTACGTTGCGCCGCTTAGAGAAATATATCCTGATTTTGAAAAGTCGGCTCCAATACACAGGTGGGTGACCAGGGAAAGGATGTCATTTGTGCACGGGAACGAGCTGGTTTCTCTGGATTATGAGGGGAATGACCACAAGAGTTTTACTACCTACCTGTCCCAGCTGGCTTCATGGATGGCTCTTAAGGCTGAAAACGCCGGCGCTTTAATGGTAAATGATATAACTGTAACCGGACTTCTGAAGGAGGGCGATAAAGTAACCGGCATCAAGGCCGGGAATGAATCCGTAAAGGCAGATGTCGTAATTGACGCGGAAGGGGTGAACAGGCTTGTCCTGGAAAGCACGGGCACGGTGCCCACCTTGAAACCATCCCATGTTGCTCTGGGCGTAAAGGAAGTTGTAAAGGTAAATCCGGAGGTCCTGACTAATGAATTTGGGTTGGGCGAGGGTGAAGGCATGGCGTGGTCGTTGATGGGTGACGTGACTTCGGGGCTGCCGGGCGGCGGCTTCATATACACCAACAAGGATTCCGTGAGCATTGGCCTTGTGATGCTGCTTGACAGCGCCATACCGGGCGCAAGTGATGAAATTTACAAATATGTGGAAAGGCTAAAGGCACACCCGAAGATCAGCAAGTACTTCAAAGATTCAAGAATAATGGAGTATTCTGCGCATCTCATTCCGGAAGACGTTTGGGCCCTGATGCCTCCACGGCTTGCCTATGATGGGCTTTTAATAGCCGGGGACGCTGCAGGATTCCTGCTGAACCTTGGCTACACGTACAGGGGGGTTGATTTTGCAGCATATTCAGGTTACCTTGCCGGAAGGGCAATAGAGCAGGCCCACGGGCTGGGCGGAATGTCGGCAGCAAACCTTTCAGCTTACACAAAGCTGCTGGACCAGAGCTTCATAATGAAAAACCTAAAAAGGTTTAGCGGCACACATAAACTCATGCGCAATCGCAGGCTTTTTACAGCATATCCGGCAATGATGGCATCCATGATGAGGCACATTTACTCACTTGACTATGAATCGCAGAAGATGTTCAGCACGGTCCTTGGTTCTGCAAAGGAGAATGGCATGGGGCCGTTTACGCTGCTTTCAGATGGTATTGAGGTGATGAGGTATCTATGAGCACTAATGCACAAAGGCTGGAGGATATACTGAACAACGACATATGGGACGTCGATTCTAATCCCCATATCACCGTTGATAACGAAAAGTGCAAGAACTGCGATACTAAGCCGTGCATCAGGCTTTGCCCAGCAGGCTGCTATACAATGAGCGAAAAGACGTTGGTGTTCAGCTATGAAGGGTGCGTTGAATGCGGAACCTGCAGGATTGTCTGCCCCATGGAAGCAATACACTGGGAATTCCCAAAGAGCGGAAGGGGAATCTACTTTAGGTTCAGCTGAGGTGGTTCAAGATGGGAATAAATATTGTTCTGCTTTTCAAATATGTTCCAAATACAAACACAGTCAATGTTGATCCAAACACAGGAACGCTGGTAAGGGAGGGGGTTCCAAGCGTTGTCAATCCGCACGATCTTGACGCCGCTGAATTTGCGCTGGAACTTAAGGAGAAATACGGTGGAAAGATAACTGCCATGATAATGGCTCCCCCCAATGCCATGAAAGGCATAGAGTTTCTCTTGGGCATGGGGGTTGACGACGGGATCCTGATTACAGACAGGGCATACGGCGGTGCAGATACGCTGGCAACATCATATGTGCTTGCGGAGACTATAAAAACACTCGAGCACTATGACCTAATAGTAACCGGGCAGGAAACGCTTGACAGTTCAACGGCACACATCGGGGCACAGGTTGCCTCATGGCTTAAAGTGCCCTATGTATATTATGTAACTGAAGCAAGCATGGACGACGGTGCCATGGTCGTGAAAAGACAGCTTGAATCATATATCGAAAAATACAGGGTCAGGCTGCCGGCTCTGGTTACTGTCATGATGCATTCGCATTACCCGAGGCAGGTCACGCTTGAAAACAAGCTGAGAGCCGTCATCAAAAAGCCGGTTAAAATGCTGACAAATAACGAGCTAAAGCTGAACATACTTTGCACCGGCCTGAGGGGATCGCCAACGGTTGTGGCCAAAACCGAGTTCGTAAGCAAAATTCCCAGAAAGAAGGAAATATTGAAAGACAAGAGCCCGCAGGAGTCTGCCGAGTGGCTAATATCAAAGCTGAAGGAGGAGGGATTTTTAAATTGAGCGCAAGCGGCCAATGTCCTGACTGGATACCTGTGAACATAGCTGAACACAAGAACGTTTGGGTGTACATCGAAGTTGATAAGGGACACATTCATGAAGCAAGCCTGCAGCTACTGGGGAAGGCCAGGGAGGTGGCAAACAAGGTAGGCAGCGAACTCGTGGCAGTAGTGCTTGGCAGCAAGCTTGGGCCGCTGATTGATGAACCGGGGATGTACGGTGCCGATGAGGTCATATATGTTGAAGATCCAAGATTTGAAACGTACTATGCAATAATGTACGGTGAAGCGCTGGCGCAGCTTGCAATGAAATACAAGCCGGAGGCATTCCTTGTAGCCGGAACGATGAGGGGAAGGGAACTAGCACCTTACATAGCTAACAACCTCAGGACCGGTATAACAGCAGATCTAACAATGATTGAGGTTGACGAAAAAACCAAGGAAATAATACTTGTAAGGCCCCCCTTTGGTGCATGGCAGCTGGCGCATATCAGGACTTTGAGGAGGAGGCCTGTTATGGGAAGCGTAAGACCCAACGTATTCCCGCTGCCGGAAAAGGATGAAAGCAGGAAGGCAAGCGTCACTCAGGAGAATTTGGGTGAGCTGCACGAGCCAGGGCTGGAAATGCTGGAACAGGTAGAGATCAAGGGCTCCGATGAAATTCCAATAGAAAAGGCTGGAGTGATCGTTTCAGGCGGCAGGGGCCTCGGCTCGAAGGACGGATTCGATATGTTAAAAAAGCTGGCGCAATTGCTCGGCGGAACCTACGCGGGCAGCAGGAAAGCGGTTGACATGGGCTGGATCCAGCATGACAGGCAGGTGGGCCAAACTGGGAAGACGGTCAGGCCAAACCTGTACGTTGCTGTTGCAATAAGCGGCGCCGCCCAGCACGTTTTCGGGATAAGGGAAGCTAAGAGGGTTGTTGCAATAAACAATGACCCCAATGCTCCCATATTTGAGAGTGCAGATTATGGGGTGGTGGGAGATTACAAGCAGATCATCCCTGAACTGATAAGGCTGATGGATGGAATTAAAAATGGAAAAAAATAAGCAAAGGACACTCATAGTAGGGGCCGGAGGCATGGGAAGATGGATGGCCAGACATCTGCAGGCGGATTACGATGTATGGATAACTGATATAAATAAAAAAGCCATAATCGGGAACCTCGCTGGAAAGTTCATCAAAAATCCGTCGTACGGCAATTACGAAATGGTGGTCATTGCCGTTAACCTGTCTTCAGCAGTTGATGTCATAAGGAAGCTTAAAGAGGCAGAATATGCTGGCACTGTCATAGAAATGAGCAGCCTCAAGAAGGGGGTAAATGCGGAAATGATGGGCCTTGCCGCGGCCAGCGTCTCGGTTCACCCCCTTTTCGGTCCCGGGGCAAGAAAACTTGAAGGGAAAACGGTTTTGCTGGTGCCGGTGAAGGACAGGGAAAACGAGGCAAAAATCGCGTCTACAATTTTTTCCGGGGCAAAGATCGTTGAAATAGGGACGGCAACCCACGATGACCTTGTAACACACACGATACAGCTTGTCCAGATTCTATCAGTAATATCGAGCAGGCTCATGGTGCACGACAGGGACCTGATGGGCACAAGCTCACGAATGATGCAGTATGTGGAAGCTGCTTCTCTTTACAATTCTTCAAGACTCATTGCAGAGATCATTAATTCAAATTCTATATCAGCAAGGCTGTTTGGGGAAATCAGGGGGGTGCTGGATGAGCTGGAGCACGGCAGCTTTAAGATCAATGAAAATGATGACATGAAGGAACTGTACGAAAGGCTCTATGATGCAATGGACAAAGGCTGTATTTAGCTTAAAACGGCTGTCATTTTTTCCATAGATGCGATGTCCCTTCTCATTAGCGCAAAAAGCAGAAGCACAAATGGCACAAGGAGGGCAAAGACGTTCCTGAGCCCAACTGCCTGTGCTAGAAGCCCGGTAAGCGGCATGACAGCAATTGAGACCATCGTCATAAATGCAAAGAACTGGCTGTTCGCCAGGTTTCTTTCTTCAGACCTGAATGACCTGGATATGGAAATCAGCGACACCGGATAGGTCAGGCCGTGAGGCACGCCAAGTATTAAAAGCGATGCCATGAAGAGCAGCAGGTCCTTGGTCAGTGTTGCCATCAGAAGCCCTATGGCTGTGAGCAGTATGGAAAAAGCTGTGATCGTGCCTATCCTTTCAACAGGTCTCACTGAGAGGGCCAGCCTTGAAATGAATGATGTGGTGTAAAAAAGAGAATACAGGCCGGTTGCAATGGCAAAGCTGACGTTAAATTGATCCCTTGCATAAATTCCGGCAAACACAACTATAAAGGCAAACGGTATGCTGTAGGCCGTGTTGTTATATATAGCAACCCTGAAGCCGGGATTGTGGTACACTCTGACCTTTACAGGATTTTTACGCTCTTCTGGAAACCGGAGTAAAAAGGAAAGAAATGCGGCGATTATGCCAAATGGGGCAAACAGCAAAAATACCCATGGGATTGTTACCCGGGTCAGCATGGCCGTTTCGATCAATGGACCAAGTATCAAACTGAGGCTCAGCGCCACTGTATATATTGCCAGTATCCTTTCCCTGGATTTCTTATCATTGACAAGTCCTGCTGCGGTTATTATATTTGGCATTATCAGCCCGAGAGATAACCCCGATACGGCTGAAAGGGCCCAGATGGTCAACGGGCCGGCCAGATAGTAAGTAGGAAGTATGATTGCATATGCCAGCGATGAACCTATGAAGGCCCTTCTCCTGCTAACAGCGTTTAACCTTGAATTTAATAAGCCACTGGCAATCAGTGACCCCAGTGATGACAGCGCAGACAGCAGCCCGACTTCCGTGCTGTTAAAGTTAAAATAGTACTTCACAAGGAGAGGTGCGGTTGTCGCCAGCATGTTATTGGAAGCCCTTATGGCGAAGGTTATCGGGACAATTACCGCTATGGCATAAAGGAATGTTATACTTTTCTGATGCACATAAATATAATCTAGATTTGATTAATAAGCTTAATTTTAAAACCTCACTCACAAAAAGGAAATGGATATTTAACCCGTTAGCGCTTGTGATAGCATGAACGCCCCTAAGCCGCGCGCGGCAATTGCCATATCATCTATCGGCCTGGCCTTTCAGCTGCTGGCCCTGTTGGTGGAAATAGCTGTCCTTTCACTGGTAGCGCTTGCACCGCCGGGGCGCGCGATCACGTTTGGGCCTTTTATATTTTTCTGGTCGGTGCCGTTCACAGTTATGGGGCTGATATTTGTTGTGCTTGGCGTGGCTGGGATAGCGTTCCTCAATACCGGAAAACGGGCAAGGGTTGCGGCGGGAGGCATGATGTTGATTATTTCATCGGTGTTTGCCTTCCCCACCCTGTTCGGATTTTTCATAGGGTCTGTGCTCATGTTTGTGGGTGGGATTTTAGCGATAATATGGGCTCCTGTGAAAGGTGTATAAGAAATCACTTTTCTACAATTGACCTTAAAACCAGGTACAGGTTGCTTGCCTCCCTGAGCCTCCTCGAGGCATAATCAACCCATCTGGCGCCATAAGGTACATATATTGAACACCGGAACCCTGACCTGGCAAGTTCATAGGCATATTTGTTTCTTATCCCGAGAAGCATAGCAAATGTAATGTCCCGGCTGTATTTTTTATTTAGTGCCATTGCCTCCCTCACGAGCTCTAGGTCGTGCGTTGCAATGGTGAACACCTCAGATTTCTCGAACAGATAATTCATTATGTTCCTGAAATTTCCGGTCCTCTCCTTCCAGCCGGTATAGGCAATTTCCGGGCTCTCCTTGTACGCCCCCTTGACGAGTCTGATCACACCGCCTTCTTCCGTCAGCCTGCTGACATCATCTATGGACCTTTTAAGGTAGGACTGTATTGCTATCCCAACGCCCCCCTTTTTTACCTGGGATTCATAAATTTTTATCGTGCTGCCGACAGTATCTGAAGACTCCATGTCGAGCCACACGAACACGCCTTCCTTTCTTGCATGTTCCACTATCTTTCCGTAATTTTCAACGGCCGTTTCCTCGTTTACGGAAAGCCCGATTTGCGTTGCCTTGACAGATATATCAGCCCTTAACAGATTGGCGCTGATGGCATCAACCAGCCGAATGTACTGCTCGGTAGTTTCATCTATTTCAGTTCTGCGGGTGAGGCTTTCGCCAAGGTAGTTAGCTATTGCTTGACAGCCGCGGCCGTTGATCTGCTTTATCCTCCTCACGGCAAAATCGGCGTTTGGACCCGCTATCCATTTTCCTGCCAGAAGCGACTCGATGGACATGACACTATATAGCAATTTCTTGGATAAAAACATTTTATCTTTTATAATTATTATAAATATTCAACTGATATTGTCAAGTTATTGAACAGAAAATGTTTATTTATTAAAATATATTAACATATTATCATGGCAGAGTTTAAAAATGAGTTTACGTTCAGGAAATTTTCTGAAGAGGGGCGAGAAAGCGATTTTAACTCCCTTTTTGAGCGCGCGGTCGATGAAGCAGAAAGGGACTGGCTGGGAAGGGAATACCCCCTGTACATCGGGGATAGGAAAATCACGCTCGACAGCAAGCTCACGGAAAGGTCGCCCATAGATGGAAGGGTCATATGCACCTGCCAGAAAGCAGGCAGGGAGGAAACAAGGCTTGCCGTGGAATCAGCACTTCGGGCCTTTGACAAATGGCAGGGCCTTGGGTACATTAAAAGGTCTAGGCTGATGATGAAGGCGGCAGACCTGTTTTCGAAAAACAAGTTCCTGCTTTCCGCGGTTCTCAGCATAGAGAACGGGAAGAACAGGCTGGAATCAATGGGGGAGGTTGATGAAGCAATTGACTTCCTAAGGTACTACTCCCTGCAGATGCTGAAAAATAAGGGTTACAGTGAGAGCGTGTACCTGCACGGGTCCAGGGTAAAGGTAAAGCTTGGATTCCATGGCTCACCGGGAAGGGGCGAAAGGGTTTCGCATCTGATGAAGCCATATGGCGTTTTTGGTGTAATTGCCCCATTTAACTTTCCGGTATCCATATCAACCGGAATGAGCTCAGGGGCGATGATAACCGGCAATACGGTTGTGTTTAAGCCTTCGTCGACCGGCAACATGTCCATGCTGTCGGGGGTGTTGCTTTATCACCTTTTTACGGATGCCGGCATTCCACCAGGCGTATTTAACTATGTGTCAGGGCCGGGGGCGGTTGTTGGTGATGAGCTTGCAACAAACAGTACCGTTAGCGGAATTGTGTTCACCGGCTCGATGGAGGTGGGTATGGGAATGATCAGCAAGTCGTACAGCCTTGGCCAGAACAAGGAGTTTATAGTCGAAATGGGAGGAAAGAATTCAACCATAGTTTCAGACGGCGCAGATTTGGAGGGCGCGGCAGCAGGCGTGGTGGCAGCAGCGTTTGGGTTTGGAGGGCAAAAATGCAGCGCGCTATCGCGCGTGTACGTTCAAAATGACGTGAGTGAAAGGTTCATGAAACTGCTGATCCAGAATGCAAGGGAAATAAAGGTCGGTAACCCGCTCGAAAGGGATGTGTACATGGGGCCCCTCATAAGCAGGGAGGCGTATGAACGGTTTGAGTGGGCCCTTAACCTGGCAGGGAGGGACGGGAAGGTTATCTTTGGCGGGAGGGCGCTTAAAACGGGGCTTGACGGATATTATGTTGAACCGACAATAGTTAAGCTCAGCCACGGGCATGAGCTTTACAGGAAGGAGCTGTTCCTTCCCTTCCTGCTTGTTGACAGCTACGAAAGTTTTGAAGATGCTCTCAGAATGGCTAACGATTCGCAGTACGGTCTTACTGCAGGGCTGTATTCAAGGAAAAAGAGCGAAATAGCAATATTCAAAAATAAAATCAGTGCCGGTGTTGTCTACATAAACAGGTATTCCAGTGCAACCACCGGCGCAATAGTGGGCTTTCATCCGTTTGTGGGGTGGAAGGGGAGCGGTACGTCAGGAAAGGGAACCGGTGGGAGGTACTACCTTTTGCAGTTTTTGAGGGAGCAGAGCATTTCGGAAAGCGCGGCTTAACCGCTGGTGTAAGCCTTTCTCAGTTCCTTTTTGTCAACCTTGTTAGTGCTGGTTCTGGGCATGCTTTCCACGAACACGATCTTGTCGGGGATCCACCATTTCTGGATGCGGCCTATTTTAACGTAATTATCAAGGTGGTTGTATATTTCCCTTTCACCAACTTCACCCCTTTTCGTTATAAAGGCTACGGGGCGTTCACCCCACCTTTCATCTGGCACGCCGATCACAGCAACTTCACCCACGCCGCTGACTTCGCTTAGCACGTTTTCCACTATCAGCGTGGGTATAAATTCCCCGCCGCTCTTTACCGCGTCCTTTTCCCGGTCGACTACATGAATGTAACCAAGCTTGTCAATCACCGCAAGGTCCCCGGTGTGGAGCCAGCCGCCCCTCCAGAGCTCTTCAGATTTGTCAGGATCAAGGTAATAACCCTGCGTCAGCCAGGGCGCCCTTGCAACAACCTCGCCTACGGTACTGCTGTCCCATGGGACTTCTTTTCCGGAACTGTCAACCACCTTTACGTTGGCCATCGGCACTGGTAATCCAGCGCTTGTCAGGTAGTCCATCACTTCTTCATCAGAAAGTCTTAGTGCCTGGTCGTTTTTCACTGCAATTGTCAGTACGGGGCATGTTTCGGACAAACCGTACCCTCCGATTGTCGTTATGCCGAAATTTCTGGCTTTTTCAGCGAGTCCCCTTGGCAGTGCGGCACCCCCTATTATAACCTTCCATCCCCGTAGGTAATCCCTGAATTCATCAATGTTTGGAGCGCTTAAAATCATGTAAAGTATTGAAGGAACCATTGTGGAAAAGGTGATTTTTTCGTTTTTCAATAGGTTTAGCAGCACTGCCGGCTCATATTTTCCCGGCAGAACGTACTTGTTCCCGTTGAGCAGAGCCACGTACGGCATCCCCCACGAATGAACGTGGAACATTGGAACGAGGGACATAAATACATCTGTGGCGGTAAGTGAAAGCGGCGGATATTTCATGAATGCAACTAGGGAAAGCGTATGAAGAAACAGGTTCCTCTGTGTAAAGGTCACGCCCTTTGGCATACCCGTGGTGCCAGAAGTGTAGAATACAGTTGCCTGGGAATTTTCATCAATATCGGGGGGTTCGCAGCTGGTTCTCTTTACAAGCTCATCGTAATCATAATGAGGTGAAAGTGAAGTCTGCACCTTCTTTGTTATATCTGAATAGGTTATCCAGCCCTTGATGAAATCAAAGAGCGGAGCACTTTTTTCAAGAATGGGGACAAATTCATCTCTTACAATCACGTACCTGTCGCCCGCATGGTTCATTGTGAGGTATATGAGTTCAGGCGGATACCTGATATTAACTGTATGCATTACGGCTCCGGACATCGGTATAGCAAAATACGATTCCATGTACGTGGTTGTGTCCCAGTCAAGCACGCCAATGACGTCGCCCTTTTTCACCCCAATTTCCTGGAGCCCTGCACACAGCCCGTTAACCCTGTCGAGAAACTCCGAATACGTATACCTCCTGATGTTTCTGTAAACGATTTCCTTGGACCCGAAGAGCCTTTTTGTGTTTGAAAAAAGGTTTTTCAAATTAAGCTGATAATTATATCCTTCCATAATAATAAATAATAATACCACAATTTAAATTTTACCCACAGCAATTCACCCAGGCATGGCTATATTTATATTTCTGTGGCGTCTAACTGCTTCTGTAAATTGGTCATAGATCCAGACCTGCAATCCAATATGAAAAAACGGTTTAACATGGTGAACATAAATTGAGCTTTGTGGGCGAGATAGCCTTCTACTTTACATATGCGCTGGTCCTGCTCAGCGTTATTTCAATACTGTACACGTTTGGGCTCTGGAGCAAGAGGTATTCGGTGGCCCTAAGCGTCAACCGATTATGGAAACTGGGAGTCGAAGAAATAAACAGGCTAATCAGTGGCGATTCAATAGACAGGATGCACTTTGCAATAGTTGTCGGCCTCCTGCTCTCCATAGCATTTGCCCTGCTGGGGCCGGTGCTCCCATATCTCTGGCCCCTACTTTATTTGATGCTGGCGCTGACCCTGCCAGCAATTGTGGGGCTCCTGCTGTCACTGTATTGGAGGCTGCAGCTACTTGACAGAAGCGACATGCTCAACAGGAAACTTAAAGCCAGTGAAGAAATGATTTTAAGCTCGAAGAAGATGCAGGTAATCCTGATAGTTGTGATAACTTTTACGATTGCCCAGCTCATAGTCGAGTGGATAAGCGGTTTTGGATGGCTTGCAAACCTGCTTGATGCCGTAAAGAACCTCTTCATAGCGGTTTACTATGCTAAGCCGTCAATCAACCTGATCAAGAACTTTGACAGGCCTGTAAGCCACATACCGCTTCCATTTGAACTGAAAAAAATACAGTCGGGCGAGGTCGACGCGGCGCAGGTAAAAATGGGGGTGGATAAAATAGGTGAGCTGAGCAGCGATACCATAGCTTCATGTGATTCATGCGTCGAAATAGGGGCCTGTGAGGCGGCCTGCCCTGCAACCGCTACGGGGAGGATACTTTCACCTAGAGTGCTGGTCCGGAAAGTGAGTGTGTTCAAAGGAAGCAACGGGGAAGAGACAGATCCATTCCATGTAATATCGGATGACGAGGTTTGGTCGTGCACAACCTGCGGTGCCTGCGTTTATTCCTGCCCAGTGGGGGTAGACCATCTGGGGCTGATCTATTCATTGCGGCGGACCATGGTGGAAAAGAACAGGCTGGACCAGAAGAAATCGTCCCTGCTGATGAACTTGATGCAGGGTGGGAACTCGATGGGTCTGCCAAACTATGGAAGAAATTCATGGATAAAGGAGGAATTTGGGATAAGCGAGGCCAGGGAGGGAAAGCCGTTTGAATATCTTCTCTGGGTCGGCTGCATGCCAAGCTTTGATGAAAGGTCCAGGGCAAGCGTGAGGTCACTACTTAAAATCATCAAGGAAGCTGGGCTTTCGGATAAGCTGGCATACCTTGGTGATGAGGAAACGTGTTGCGGAGACCCGGCGCGCAGGCTTGGTGAAGAGGGCACATTCCAGAACTATGCTCTTACAAACATTGAAATATTCAAAAAATATGGGGTAAAAAAGCTGGTCGTGCTATGCGCTCACGGCTATAACTCGTTCACAAATGACTACGGCAGCATTGACCCATCAATGAGGGGGATAAAGGTATATCATGAATCCCAGCTGATTGAGGAGCTCATTAAAAAAGGGTTGGTCAGGCTCAAAAAGGCCGAGGAGGACGTAACAGTGCATGACCCCTGCTATTTGGCCAGGTACAACGGGGTTGTTGAGCCTCAGAGGCTCATACTTTCCAGTGCTGCGAATCTGAAGGAGCCCAGGCTGAGCGGCGAGAGGACATTTTGCTGCGGGGCTGGCGGTGCTAATTACTGGTACGATGTCCCGGAAGAAAAGAGGATCAGCCATGAAAGGCTTGACCAGCTGTCATCCACCGGGGCAAAGGTAACGGTGACATTGTGCCCCTTTTGCAATGCAATGCTGAACGACGCTTCCAGCGTAAAGCTGAGTGGGTCGATGAAGGTAATTGACCTGTCCCAGTTTGTTGAAGAGCATATGGATAAAAGTGGCTAAAGTTTATAACATCGCGGCGCAAATTAAATTTATGAAGGGCCTCGTATTTTCTGAAAGTGCGGAACTCGTAAAGGAGATGCTGAACTTTCTTAACGGGAAAATGGAAACTGACGTAGCCTTTGCGGGGCAAGGCAGTGAAGCCCAGCTCTTTGCTTCCAGAAAGGTATTTCTGTTAGACGGTTATCCATACGACCCTCAGGCCGTTGCTCAATCACTTGAAGACATTGTAACTGGTTATGACTACTTTTTTGCTGGAGCAACAACAGCAGGTAGGGAAGTGGCTGCAATGGTCTCGCAGGACCTGAACATGCCCATGGAATCGGAAATAATGTCATTTGGGCTGGAGGATGGTCGGGCAAGGGTGACCAGATTCTATTATGGCGGGAAGACGGTGATGGAAAAGGTGACATCGGCCAGAGCCTTTACCGTTATGGCTGGCGTTACAAACCCGCTGGTTCCGGATAAGCCATATGAGCATGAGGTAACAACTGTACATGTCCAGAGTGGTGGCATAAACCTTGTTTCAAGGGAGGAAAAACAAAAGGGGTCAGTTGACCTGACTAAGGCAGACATCATAGTTGCCGTGGGGAGGGGTATAGGAAAAAATGAGGGCCTGGTAGTAGCTCAGCAGCTGGCTACGGCACTTGGGGCAGAGCTTGCCGGTAGCAGGCCAGTCTGTTCAGACCTGCACTGGCTTGGGGAGGAAAGGCAGGTCGGCCTCTCGGGAAAGAGGGTCAAGCCGAAGATCTATATTGCGCTTGGAATATCAGGCCAGATCCAGCACATAGTTGGAATGAGGGATTCAAAAATCGTTATAGCAATCAACAGGGACAAAAGCGCCCCGATATTTAATGAATGCGACTATGGGCTGGTTGGCGACCTGTACGTTGTCGTGCCAAAGCTGGTCCAGGCCCTCAGGTCCTAGGTCTTCAGAACTTTTGATACCTCGTCAATCCCCTTTTCTATATCTTCATAAATTACCTTCTTTCTTGCAGATTGAGGCGCGACGTTGCTTACCACTTTGGAGTCATCAAGGTAATTTATTGCAGGGGTTTCAACTCTGAGCGGCTTCCTTGATGCAGCCATAATCTGCAGCAACGTCGGTATCCTTGGAACATTGATTTCCTGGGCAACAGATATAACAAGCGGCAGCTCGCCCTCAACCAGGGCATTGAAATCCTCAAGTTCAAGGGTGGCCCTTGCCTTGCGTTCGTTCAGCTCAAGTTTAACGGCGTTTCCCATGAGTGGTCTGTTCACCAGCCTGGCAATCCTGGCCGGAAGCTGTGCCGTGTAACTGTCCGCGGACGAATATCCCATAAGAACCAGGTCCCATGGCCCTTCCTGCAGCTTTTTTGAAATCACCTGTGCCGTGATTCTGGGGTCATTTTCCCTGTACCCCTTTATCATCACCCCTTCGTCGAGACCCATAGCCAGCGCCTCCTTAATGACCAGGCTTGCATAATCGTCCCCGAATATGATTCCCACGGCTTTTCCGCCGTGCTTTTCCTTGATTTTTACGGCTTCTTCAACCGCGTTCCTGCTTATGTCATCCATTTTATACTTGGAACCGGCAACTGAGGGTTCCCGGCTTTTCGGATCTATTCTTACGTCGTCAGCAACTGCCTTGACCAGGACAAAAATACTATAGTTCATCTAAGTGTAAAGTATAGCTTGACAAATATTAAATTTTCTATGACCGTGCAGAGCGATAAACCCCTAGTTGAAATCTGTGTTCAAAAATGTTTATAAGAAACCGTGGCATATTACAATCCGAAATGACCTCCTATGAAGTTTTGGAAAGTGTTGTGAACAAATTAAACGCAAATTCATCGCTCAAAGAAGAACTGAAGCAGTTTGCCGGGAAGACATTCCAGTTCAAGCCAAATAACGGCCCAGAGTACTATGTGAATTTCAACAGCGACGGTTCTGCCCTGCTATCCCAGGGAAGTAGCCAGAAGTCGGACACCGTTATTTCAGCAGATGACCAGGTTCTCAGCGATGTGATAACAGGCAAGACTGATGCAGTACGGGCATTCTTTATGGGAAAGCTCAAGGTTTCGGGGGACGTATTCCTTTCGCAGAAGCTTGTATCAGTTGTGAAGAAAGCTACCCAGTGAAGTAAATTGGAAATTAATAGGGTTGCGATAATAGGGGCGGGCGAAATGGGTCACGGGATAGCTGAGCTCTTTGCCATGAGGGGCTTTTCCGTGAACCTGATCGATGTAAGCCAGGACGCCCTCCAAAAGGCCATACAGGAAATAAGGGAAAGCCTTGAAAGGTTCGTCAAGAGGGGGACGATGACCGAAGATAGCGCACAGGGCATAGTAGCAGGGATAAGGACGTTTACAAAGATAAGTGAAGGTGTAAGCGACGCCGACCTGATCATTGAAGCTGTTCCTGAAAAGCAGGAAATAAAGGATACTGTGTTTCGTGAGATAAGTTCATATGCCCGGTCCGATGCCATAATAGGTTCAAATACATCCAACATCAGGATAACCGAACTTTCAAAGAGTGTATCCAATCCGTCTAGGTTCCTTGGGGTGCACTTCTTTAACCCCCCGGTTATCATGAAGCTGGTTGAGGTGATCAGGGGCGACAGCACAAGCGAAGACGTTGTAAATGTCGTATATGAAGTTATAAAAGGGCTGGGCAAGGTGCCCGTCAAGGTAAGAAAGGATGTGGCAGGCTTCATCGTAAACCGGATTTCGGCTCCTGAAATGCTGTACTTCTGCCTGATCCTTGACAAGGGCATTGCCAAGCCGGAAGAGGTTGACCTGTTTGCCAAATCCCAGGGATTACCAATGGGGCCGTATGAGCTGATGGATTTTGTGGGGATTGACGTGGTGTACGATTCAATGGTTTACTATGCCAAGGAAATCTCTGAAGATTATGCAAAGTGCAGCACGATAAAGCAGATGGTTGAAAAGGGCCTGCTCGGCAGAAAGACGGGCAGGGGGTTCTACCAGTGGAGTTCTGGGAAGGCGGTTATTGGTTCAGCCAGCCCCACGGACAAGGTAACTCTCCTTGACGTGCTTATGCTTGAAGTAAACGAAGCTGTAAAGCTGATAGAACTCGGCGTGGCTTCTCCGGATGATATTGAGACAGCAGTCAAGCTTGGGCTCAACAGGCCGTTTGGTCCAGTTTCCGTGGCGCAGAGTATGACAAGTTCTGAGGCAAAGGAAAAGCTTGAGCAGCTCTCAAAGGAATTCCAGTGCAGCGTCTTTGAGCCGGCTGCCAGCATCAGGGATGGCAGGCTCAGGGATGCCATCGAAGGCAAGCTCAGACCAGCGGAAGAAGCAGCAGCTGCGACACAGCAACCAGCGCAACAGCCGGCTGGATACAAGGTGATAAGTGTGGAGAAAGTTGCGGACAGGATTGCCAGAATCAGCATTAACAGGCCAAAGCTCAATCTGCTGAGCGTTGATGTGATAAATGAGCTTGACAGGGCAATAGACGAAATATGGAACGACCGGGAAACCTTTGTGGTCATTATCACCGGGGGAGGGGCGAATTTTTCTGCCGGGGCAGACCTCAGCGCATACTTTGCTGATGCGGCTTCATTTATGGAGTTCTCAAGAAGGGGGGAGCGAGTTTTCCGCAAGCTGACCGAGATCCCTAAAGTTGTAATAGCATCACTGAAGGGTTACGTGCTTGGCGGCGGGTTTGAGCTGGCGCTCGCATGCGACATCAGGGTTTCAACCAGCAGTTCTATAATGGGATTCCCTGAGGTGACGCTGGGGCTAGTTCCCGGCTGGGGCGGCACACAGAGGCTGACCAGGCTGGCTGGGGCGTCAAGAGCCTTACACATGATATTAACCGGTGAAAGGATCACCGGAAAGGACGCATATGACATGGGATTGGTGGCAAAACTGTTCGATGGCGATGTTGATGCAGAAGCTCTTAAATATGCCCAGGGGATAGCGTCGTCTTCAGCCCCTATAGCAGCAGCCCTGGCAAAGAAGCTCATCAACAAGGCCGCAGAGGTTCCAGAGGACGTGGGGCTCGACCTGGAATCAACTGCCATGGGCGTGCTGTACGGGACAGAAGACCTGAAAGAGGGGGTTTCAAGCCTTCTTTCAAAGAGGAAGCCTGTGTACAGGGGGAAGTGAAATAATTTTTGGAAGCATATATTGTGGATTATTTGAGGTCGCCATTTTCAAGGTCCAGGCCAAAGGAACCTGAAAAGGACGTTTACAACGGGCTCCGTATGGACGAGGTTCTGGCATCGCTGATAAGCTCAACTGTCAAGAAAAACAAAATAGACCCTATGGACATAGGGGACGTTATAACCGGCTGTGCATTTCAGGTGTCAGAAAACTGGCTGTACGGGGGAAGGCATCCGGTTCTCCTTGCGAGCCTTCCAATTCAGGTTCCGGGCATGGCCATAGATAGGGCGTGTTCTTCATCCCTCGCAGCAATAACTATGGGGGCTATGGAAATAGATACGGGAAATTCTGGCATAGTGCTAGCCGGCGGAATGGAGCACATGACCCATGTTCCGCTGGGCGATAACCCCCACATAACTCCGAGCTACAGGCTGCTGGTCAGGCCTGAATACATGAGATATAACATGAATGTGGGATATGTGATGGGCCTGACTGCGGAAAAGCTTGCCCAGGTGAGCGGGATAAAGAAGGAGGATATGGACCAGTGGTCTTACCGCAGCCACAGGCTTGCAGCCGGCTCAATTGAATGGCTTTCCCATGAACTTATGCCGGTCATCGTGGAATACCAGGGCAAAAGCCTGGTTATTGACAGGGACCAGAGTATAAGGGCTGATACCTCAATTGAACAGATAAGAAACCTTCCGGCATCGTTCGCGCAGGGTGGTGTCATAACGGCTGGAAATTCCTCTCCGCTAAATGCCGGTGCTTCCCTGGTGATGCTGGCATCAGAGAAAATGATTGAAAAGTATGGGCTGAAACCGATGGCAAAGGTCAGGTCTGCCGGATGGGCTGGGGTTGAGCCGGACCTGATGGGAAAGGGGCCCGTGCCTGCCAGCAGAAAGGCACTTGAAAGGGCAGGGCTGAAGGTTGATGATATCGATTTCTGGGAGATCAACGAGGCATTTGCAGTGGTTACACTTTACGCAATAAGGGAACTAGGAATTGACCCTGAAAGGGTGAATGTGCACGGCGGGGCAGTGGCCATAGGCCATCCGCTTGGTGCCACGGGAGCAAGGATCGCGGGCACACTTGCCAGAATCCTGAATGAAAGGCACGGAAAATACGGAGTAGCTACGCTGTGTGTTGGTGGAGGACAGGGCTACGCTGTGGTTCTTGAGAGGGTTGATTGAGCATGGATTTTAGCCTGCCTGAAGATGCAGAAGAAGTAAGGCAGAAGGCAAGGAAATTTGCCAACGAGGAATTCAAGGAGGAAACTGCTTCAAGGCATGACCTGGAAGAGCTTTATCCATATGAACTGAGGAAAAAGGCGTTTGAAGCCGGGCTGGTCAGGATAGATAACCCCTGGGGCGTGCTGCTGACGATGGAGGAGTTCTGCAGGGTGGATCCGGGGCTAGGGCTGTCCATACTCGCGTCAGTTTTCGGCTCGGAACTGCTTCTCCTGTACGGTACGGACGGGCAAAAACAAAGGTACATGGAACCGGTATTAAACGGCAGCAAGATCAGCGGGGTCGCGGTTACCGAACCAGGAGCTGGCAGCGACGTGGCCGGCATCAGCAGCAAACTCGAGCAGTCAGATGACGAGTTCCTGCTCAACGGTCAGAAGATGTTCATAACCAACGGGACAATTGCTGATTTCTTCTACGTGCTTGCCAGGACTTCGCCTCCACCTTCAAAGGAAAAGCGTCACCACGGGATGAGCGTCGCAATTGTTGAAAGGCAATGGCCTGGTGTTTCAGTCAGCAAGCTAAAGGGTAAGTTGGGAATGAGGGCAACTGACACCGCAGAGATCAAGTTTGAAGGGGTGAAGGTTCCAAAAGAAAATATAGTCGGGGAAGTGGGGAAGGGGTTTTACTATATTATGACCTTTTTTAACATAAGCAGGGTTTACGTTGCAGCCCAGTCGGTTGGGATAGCCCAGGGTGCCCTTGACGAGCTGCTGAACTATGTCAAAATGGCCGGGTCAAATGAGGAGAGCCTGCAATTTGTTTTGGCTGAATCTGCAACAAAGATTGAGGCAGCGCGCTTGCTGACCTACAAAGCGGCATCGCTTGTCTTCCAGTTCAACCCAGACCCTGCCCTGACCAGCATGGCCAAGTACTTTTCCGCGGAGGTTGCCAACTCAGTTACTGACAGCGCCTTGGAATATATGGGGCAGAGAGGCCTGCTTACGAGGCTTGAAAGGCTGTACAGGGACTCCAAGATAACTGAAATATGGGAGGGTACCAGCGAAATCGAAAAGCTTGTAATTGCGAGAACCCTTGTAAAGAGGGCAATACAGGGTGATCAAATTGCTCAGTGAAGAGTTACAACTGTTAAAGCAGGTCGTCGAGGAGTTTTCAGCGAAGGAGATAGACCCGCTGGTGCCCAAAATAGAGAGGGAAGGGGTAACTCAAGGGATTCTAAACAGTCTTGCTGAAAAGGGATTCCTCGGTGCTCTGGCGCCCGTGGAATACGGGGGTGCGGGGCTCGACGAAAATGGGTACACGGTGCTTCTTGAAGCGCTGGCCAAACATTCACCTTCTGTGGCTATGTACGTTTTGCTCCAGAATTCGCTGTTCATCAGCCCGGTTTTGAGGTATGGAACAAAGGAACTGGCCCAGGAAATTGTTCCCGGCATAGCATCAGGCAGTGCATCTGGTACAATTATCAATTACCTGCTTAGCGGAAGCAGTGTATCCATTGAAGGTTCCACCCTGAGCGGAACTGCAGACCTTGTTCCAAATGCCAGTGCCCAGTTGTGCCTTGTGCTTGCAAAGTCAGGAAACGACAGCCAGCTGGCGCTTGTCGACAGCGGTTTTGATGTTGTAAACGACTCAAGGAAGCTCGGATTCAGGGGGCTCAAGTTTTCTACTGTGGCATTTAACGGCGCGGAGGTGAAGTCAATTCTCATCAGCAGCGGTGGCGAGAGGGAAGTGCAGAACCTTTACAACGAATTGGCATATCCTGTTTCAGCCATGGCGCTGGGAATGAGCGAAGCAGCGCTTGACATGGCGGTCAGCTATGCAAAGGAGAGGCAGGCGTTCGATGTGCACCTTATAGAGTTCCAGCCAATAGCCTTTTCCATTGCCCGGCTTTTATCCGAATTTAACATATACGAAAAGTACCTGTACAACATCACAAGCGTCAAGGAGGGTATGATGCTCAGGGAGCTTGCACTTGAATTTTCAAAAAGGGTTTCAAGGGCGTCTCTACAGGTGCATGGGGGCTATGGATACATAGAGGATTCTGGTGTTGAAAGATTCTACAGGGATACAATGACACTGGAACTGCTCACTAGCAACCGCATATCAGACATGTCGGAGCTTTCAAGAGAGCTTCTTGGAGGGGAGAGCGCTAAATATTGAATTCATCAAGATAAAAGTACGTTCCCTTTGCCACGGCGCACAGGTTTCCCTTCCCGTCATATATGTTTGTGATCGTGAACGTAAGGCTTTCCCCGCTTTTTACAATTGATGATTCTGCCACAACAGGGCCTTCAGAGATTGGCCTCAAATATGAAACGTCCAGGTCAACGGTAACTTCGTTTTTGCTAAGGTTATATGATAGGGCGGCGCACCCGCCTGCCGCATCAGCTAGGGTTGCCGTGACACCACCGTTCAGGATGTTGCCAAACCTTGTGAGGTCACTCCTGTAGTTCAGTACAAGCTTGCATGACCCAGCCTGTATTTTTTCTACCCTGATGCCTAGCAGCTTCAGGAAGGGGTCATTTTCAATAATTTCCTTTAGCACGCCAACTTCCATGCAGGTAAAATATATGTTAAAATAATAAGCATTTCTTCACAATCATTTGGCAGGCAATGTGGCAACCAGTACATGAACCATTTTTTGGCAGCGTCGTCAATATTGAGCTTCATGATTTTTGTTTTACGTTCAAGTGCACAAGTGCAGCTTTTTTTAAAGAAACATTTATCAATAATACAAGTGATTTGCCTTTTAATGCGCGCCGAAAGGTCAGACAATTTGAACTGGGAAGAGCTCATAACGGTACTCAATAAAATTTCCAAAACCTGGACCTTTCCGATTGTAATTTTCCTGGACAGGGAGCAACCGGCCCGGTTCAACGAATTAAAGCGCAGCATAAAGGGAATATGTTCAAGATCTCTGAGCGAAAGGCTTGATGAACTGGAAGATGAAGGCATAATAAAAAGGAAGGTAACGCAGGATTCCCCGCCCAAGGTGGAATATTCCCTCACTCAGAAGGGGGTTGAGCTTTCAGGCGTGCTCAAGCAGCTTGCAAGCTGGGATTTAAAATGGAATAGGGAAAGTTAAGTATAATTTTTCCACCAAGTTTAAATAATATACTTAATTCCGTACATTTGCAATGATAGAATTATATGCTACACTGTTAACTGCATGGTTGCTGATTTTCCGCATTGTGACGGGGGGAACAATGATGATGCATGGCTACCCTAAGCTTAAGGACAGCGCAAAGCAGGCCGGGCAGTGGATGAAGAGCATGGGCATACCGCCCTGGACGGCCACGCTTGCCATGGTCCTGGAATTCTTCGGCGGTATATTGCTGATAACCGGGTTTCTGACCAGGCTTGTATCGGCTTTCATAGCGCTGTTCATGATTTCAAACATAATTATGAAAAAGACAAAGATGAAAGCATCATACGTGTCTCAGGATAAGCCAAGCTATGAAGTCGATGTGCTCTACCTGCTGATTGCGGTTACACTTGCAATAATCGGTCCCGGCGCAATTTCAGTAGACCACCTGATAGGGCTGGCCTGATTTTTTTTATTTTTTGCTAAGTTTATTAACAACTTTTGTAACAAAATATTCATGAAATTAGGAATAGCGCTGGACAACTTTACAGTTCCAGGTGGCGCGGTCAACGTACCAGCTCTTATCGAAAAGGCTAAGCTTGCCGATTCTCTGGGGTTTGAATCCATATGGTTCTGGGACCACCTGCTGCTTGGGTCCAAAACTGTATACCCGATTCTGGAACCAATCGTCCTGATATCCAATATAGCAGCCTATACTGATAAAATAAAGCTGGGCACTCTCTACCTTTTTGGCCTTAGGGACCCACTGGTTCTCAGCAAACTGATATCAACGGCAAGCTACCTGTCAAACGACAGGCTCCTGCTTGGAGCTGTCGCCGGATGGTACAAAAAGGAATTTGATACAGTTGGCGTGGATTTTGCCAGCCGGGGCAGAACTCTATCGGAAAACGTAAAACTGGTTAAAATGCTGCTCTACAGCCATGACGTCAACGGCGTAAAAAATTATACACATGTAACGATAGAGCCAAGGCCATCAAAAAAGGTGCCGATTCTGGTTGGGGGATACCTTAAGAGTGCACTGAAAAGGGCAGCCAGTATCAGCGATGGATGGATATCGTACTATTTCGGGCCCGAAGACTTCAGGTGGGGCTTGAGCATAATGGGGAAGTACAATAAAAATGCCATGACCCTTGACAACACAGACATGGTCCCCGTTTACGTGGGCGACAAAGGCGAGGAGAAGGTCAGGAAATTCACCGAAGAATTCATGGACTTACCATCCTGGTCTAGATGTAATGTCGACAGCGGAATATGGGGCACGGCAGAAATGGTAATTGAAAAGGCAACGGAGTACAGCGATGCTGGCGTAAAAAGGCTGGTCCTTATACCTGCTTATTATGAAAGGAAGCAAATTAAAATCCTGGGAGAAAGGGTGCTCCCCAAAATTCAGTAGGAGCCACATCAACAGCGTAAAAAACAGCCGAGGCTGTTCACTCGCATCAAATGGTATGTTTCCAGAAGTTATTTGATTAAAAATGGCAGGGGATTTTTTATTTTTTCCAATTCGCTTTCGGCATAGTTGTATCCTGCATCAGCTATGTCTATGTTGAGCTGTATAGCCTGTTTCGGCTTGTCGCTTAATATGTTTGAAATTGCTTCATTGAGGTCGCCTTTACTCAGCTGCATTATTTTTGAAAGGGCACCAAGCATGGATGCGTTTGAGGTTACGCGCGGTTCCCTGATTTTATTCCCGGCTACCTTTTCTGCTATCTCAGTTGCAGGTATATATACCGCGTTGGGCCACTCCCCGTTGACCAAGGAAGAATTGAAGAATATTGTACCGTAAGGCATTAGGTCCTTAATCCTGTTAAGTGCCGGTACGTCCATGGCTATCAGCACGTCGAACTTTGTAGGGATAGGGTTTAATACGCGCTTGTCCTGTATTACCACGACACTTTCAACAAAACCCCCCCGCGTCTGGGGACCATACGTTGGAACAACGGTTGTGGAAAACCCCCTAATCATAAATAGGTAGGCAAGCATGTTACCCATTTCAACCACGCCAAGCCCTCCCCTTCCGGATATGATAATCCTAGCCTTCAACTGAATCAACTCCAAACCTGTCCCTGAACAGCCGCGGCGGGTAAACTTTGGCGCTGACCTCATGCGCATATTTTTTTGAATCGATTATACTCATCTTCCAGTTTACGTTACATGTTCCGAGAAATTCAACATATGAAAACCCTCCCATCATCTGGGTCCTGAGCGCTGAAACTATAGCCCTGTAGGATTCATTGGCTTCCTTGGAGGAGTACATCACCCTGTCCTTCAGCTGGACGGGTTTCGGAGCTATGATAACCCTCCTGATATATGATGGCCCGGAAAGGCAGGAAAGCAGTTCGCAGGAGTTAATCGGTGGCCCGCTCGTTTTAGTGTTCCTGCCGAAGGGGGTGGTAGTTGTGACCATTCCCTCGGGAGTGGTTGGAGCCATCTGCCCCCCGGTCATTCCGAAAACCATGTTGTTGTACATAAAAACTGTAACCGGGATTCCCCTGTTGGCGGCGTGGATAAGCTCTTGAAGCCCTATTGAAAGGGCATCTCCGTCTCCCTGAACTGCAAACACTATTGCGCCGGGCTCCACCTCCTTTATCCCGGTCATTATGGCCGGTGCCCTTCCGTGTGGCGCCTGTACATAATCAACGTTGAGAAACTTAAATGCGAGGGTAGAGCATCCAACAGATCCAACCATTACCGCCTTTTCAGTTATTCCAAGCTCCTCTAGCGCCATGGCAATGAACTTTAACAAAAGGCCGTGCTCGCAGCCAGGGCAATATGAATTTACAGCCCCAGGGAAAACAGCGCTCAGCTGCTTTGCTTGCACTTTTCTATCACCTCCTCGGTGTCAGGATAAATTCCACCCATGAACGGGACAAGCTCCACATCCCTTCTAATCCAGTACTGCACATCATGCACCATCTGCCCCTCATTCATCTCAATGGCGATTATCCTGTCGCTGTTTCTGGCTGCATTCATGAGCATCTTCCCTGGAAATGGATTTAGCGTTATTGGCCTGAAAACGCCAGCCCTTATCCCCCTATCCCTCAGTTCTGCTGCTGCTTCCATTGCTATTCTGGCACTTATACCGTATGCCACAAACAGGGTTTCCGCGTCCTCGCACATAAAACACTCGCCCAAGGGTTCAACGGTCTTCCACTTTTCCTCCAGCTTAACCTTTATTTCCCTGAATTCGGCCGGTTCAAGGTAAATGCTGTTTATCAGGTGCCTCTCCCCGCCGTTCCTCCCCCTCGCACTCCAGCCTGAGTCCACGCTTACGGGAAGCAGATGGTCCTGATCAACGCTCTCCAGCATGTGTATTATTATCGCATCGGTTAAAATTATCACGGGCATCCTGAACTTGAAACTTAGCTCAAAGGCCATCTGGACCTGGTTCATGGCCTCCTGAATTGAGCTGGGCGCAAGCACTATGGCCTTGCTGCCGCCATGTCCTAGGGATTTAGTCACAAAGAGGTAATCGCTCTGCTCCGGTGCCACATTTCCAAGCCCGGGGCCGCCCCGGTTAACATTAACTATTACCAGGGGGATTTCCGAAGTGTAGGCATACGAAATGCCCTCCGCCATAAGGCTTAATCCCGGGCCTGAAGTCGCTGTCATGGCAATATGGCCTGCAGCACCGGCGCCCATTAGCAGGTTAATCGATTCAACCTCGCTTGCCGACTGGAAATAAACCTTGAATTTATCGCTTCTGTGGCTGGCATGTAGAAGCGCAAGGTTCTCCATAATTTCGCTGCTGGGGGTTATCGGATATCCAAAATAAGCTTCAAGACCGGCGTCAACTGCCGCTTCTGCTATCGCTTCAGCTCCCATTAGCAGCCTCTTCACCTGAAACCACCCCGAGGATTGAATAATCCGGGCACACTTTGTAACATATATTGCAGCCAGTGCAGTCGCCCCTTTTGCCGTGAAAGCTAAATTCGACATAATGGTAGCCCAGGCCGTTGATACTCTTTGAAAGCTGAAGGTTCTGTTCAGGGCAGGCGTTCACGCATATTTCGCATCCCTTGCATCTGTCGGCGTCGATGATCACGTTCCACTTTTGCCTTAAAACTGGGCGATACATTGCTAGGTTTTATATGTTTTAGGCAATATTTATACATTTTTATAAATTTTTTTAGAAAATATTTATATAAATTACAATTTATCTGTTAATTCCTTATAAAAATTTAAGTATATTATTTTCCCCCGGATTTGAAGCTTTAGTCAAAAATCGCAGTAAAACAAATTATGGGTAAAAAATGGGATTTAATTTAATTTTTTTATGCATATCATGGTTCGACTGTTGCACGTACATCAACGGCGTAGGAGCCGGTCCTGTTTACGATCAGCGGGTTGATCTCCATTTCCCTGAGCCCTTTAAGTGATGCTGCCCACGCTGAAAGAGACGAAATTGAATCTGCAAGCGATGCCAGGTCCGCGGCCACCCCTCCCCTGTACCCCCTAAGGAGAGGAGCCATTTTTAGTTCCTCAAGCATCTTCGAAGCCTCGCTTGGAGTAACCGGGGCTATCCTTGTGCTGTGGTCCCTCAAAAGCTCCGTCAGGACTCCACCTGCCCCAATGTCAATATACTTCCCAAAGGCACTGTCGCTGGCTACACCAACCCTGATCTCAACGCCACTGACCATTTCCTGCGCATAAACCCTTCCATCTGGGAAAGCTCTGTGGAGTTCCTTGAATGTTGTCATAGCATCCTCCCTGCGCACGTTTACCCTTACAGCCCCCGCTTCAGTTTTGTGCATCAGGTTGCCTGAAAAAACCTTCAGGGCAGCAGGGTACCTGACTTTGAGCAGGCCGTCCTCGCTTTCCACCCATGTCCACTGAGGGGTTTTAAAGCCGAATGCACCAACGATGTCCGTAAGCTCGGGCTCCATGTGCACCCCAGCTGCAAGAGTAGTTCCGCTGTGCCCCATTTCAGGATTCCATGCAGGCTCAATTTCGTTTAGCCTGCAAAGTAACGCAAGAATGCGCGCAGCCTGCTGGGGCGAATCCACGGAAGGTATGCCATTCGCATCGTAGATTTCCCTGATGCGGTTAGACCACGGGGACCTCCCGAGCTCCACGGCCACGGTAGGTTTTCCGGATTTGCGGTAAATGCCGGCTATCTTGGAAGGCAGCATGTCGGTTATGCCTGGAGGGTAGTGGGTGCTCACCAGCACGACGGAGTTTATGTCGTCAAATTTCATAAGGCTTTCATAGACGGCTTCAATGCTCCTGTCGTCGCCGGATGCGCTTACATCTACCGGGTTTTCTACGCTTGCTATTCCCGGCAGCACCCCCTTTTCCCTTAACCCGGCAAGCCTGTCGTGCAGGGGGGGTACATCCATTCCGCTGAGCGACGCCTCATCAGCGCCAAGCACGCCAGCACCTCCGCTGTTTGTCAGCACGGCAACCCCCCTTCCTTTTACTGTACCGATCATCTGGTACGCCTTAATAAGCGCAATGAAATCTCTAAAATCCCTTACTGGAAGCGCCCCGGCCTGCTTTATCGCTGCGAGGTAAACATCTGAGTTGCTGACGATTGAAGCGGTATGGGAAGACGTGGCCCTTTTCCCGGCTTCGCTTAAGCCTGCGATTATGGCAACTACCTTCTTTTTAACTGCGGCCCTTGATATTGCGTCCATGAGTTTCCTCCCATCCTGAACCCCCTCCAGGTAGAGGGCGATCAGGTCCGTCAGGCCGTCTTCAGAAAAATATTCCACGATTTCTGCGGCATCTATGTCGTCGGAATTTCCGAGGCATGTAAGTGACCTGATGCCGATTCCTGAACTCAGCAGTTCGTCATAGAGTGAAATACTGATCCCCCCGCTCTGGGCAATTATTGCGACGCGTCCTTTCACAGGGTCCGGTATTGACCTAAGGCTGGCGCCGTCAGAGGCTGCCTTGTAATTCGGGAGGAACAGCGTGTTTATGCCGCTGTAAGGGTCTACAACGCCTATCGTGTTCGGACCAAGCACCCTCGTTCCGTGCACAACATTCCTGAGAGATTTACCTCCGCTTTCGCTGAAACCGCCTGATATGACGATCGCGACACTGGTGCTAGCATTCTGGGCCTGCAGCAGGTAATCTTCGGCAAGCCTTGTGGGGACGGCAATTATTGCCAAGTCCGTGCCCTCTTCCAGTCCTTTTTTGCATTTCAGGCCAAGGCATTCCTCATAGAGCGGGTTTACGGCGTAAATGCCTGCGCTGAGCCTGCCTTCCCTGCTTGCTGAAAGCAGGTTGCTCAGGATAACCGTTGCCAAATTGTTGCTATTTGGTGAAGGACCAACAACTGCAATTGTCGAAGGCTCATAAAGGCGCTTTAGCATGTCATCCATGGGCATTATCTGCAATAACCCATATAATAATTTAGATGTTAATCGCTTAAGCTGCAATTAATTTTCATAAAATTTCATGCAACAATTAAATATTTATTAAACTCTTCTGGAAAATATCAATATTATGAGTGGCGAAAGGAGGATCAGGGTCATAATCGCCAAGCCGGGTCTGGACGGGCATGACCGTGGGGCAAAAGTGCTCGCCAGGTCCTTGATGGAAAGGGGATTTGACGTCATATACACCGGGATCAGGCAGACACCTGAGGACATCGTCAGGGCCGCAATAGAAGAGGACGCGGACGTGATCGGATTGAGCGTACTGTCCGGGGCCCACATGTACCAGTTCAGGAGGGTAGCTCGTCTGATGAAGCAGAACAAAATTGACGATGTGCTGCTGATAGGGGGCGGCATAATACCTGAATCAGACAAGCCAAGGCTTGTGAAGATCGGCGTTAGCGCAGTATTTGGACCAGGCTCGAGCATTGACGAAATATCCCGCTTTATAATGAGCAGGTGCAGGAGGCTAAAATGATAGAACGCGCCCTTTCTGGTGACAGGAGAGCCCTTGCTAGGGTAATGACGGAAATCGAGCTTGGCAATGATAAAATAAGTGAAAGCCTGCTTGGCATGATACACGGCTCGTTTGTTGTCGGCATAACTGGCTTTCCAGGTAGCGGAAAATCAACCGTAATATCCGGGCTGGCAATGGAAATGATAAAGGCCGGCCAGAAGGTCGGGGTCCTGTGCATTGACCCTTCCAGCCCCCTTTCAGGTGGCTCGCTTCTGGGGGACAGGGTAAGGATGCCTGAACTTGGCAGACAGGGCCGAGCATTTATAAGAAGCGTGCCAACTGGTGGAAAAAAGGGGGGGCTGGGATACTTTACAATCGACCTGATAAATGCCCTTGATGCAGCGGGCTATGAAAAAATATTTGTAGAAACCGTTGGCGCAGGGCAGGATGAAACCGACATACACAGCATAGCCGATACAGTGGTTATGGTCACGGTTCCGAATCTTGGTGATGAAATACAGGCGATCAAGGCGGGCATCATGGAGGTGGCGGACATTTTTGTCGTAAACAAGGCCGACACTGGCCCAGCCGATGAGAAGGCCAGGGAGCTACTTGAGCTGGGAATGCCGGGCCGCCTGCCTGAGGTCATAAAGGCGGTTGCCACCAGGGGGGAGGGGATTGCCGCGCTGGCATCAGCAATCGAGAGGCACCTGCAGAAGAACGGCAGGAGCAGGCAGGAAAGGATCCGGTCAAGGCTTAAGCAGCTTGTGCGTCATCGTCTTGAATATAGGCTTGACAGGTACCTTGCAAGCAGGGACTTTGACGTGATGGTAAACGAGCTGCTGTCAGGCAGGGGCATCGGGGAAATCATTTCCCAGGCTGCTGGTGAGCTGGACAAATGAGCGGTATCAGGAAAGCCCTGAAATCCTGGGAAAGGGGAAGGAGGGGCGAAAATGAAAGATCAACAAGGTCCGGCATCCCGGTCAAGGTTCTTTACACGCCTCTTGACGTAAAGGGAAGCTACATGGAGAGGCTGGGATTCCCCGGCAGATACCCGTTCACTAGGGGCATACATGAGGAAATGTACCGGAAAAGGTTATGGACAATTAGAGAATTCTCAGGGTACGGGGACGCAATTGAAACCAACAGGAGGTTAAAGTACCTGCTACAGCAGGGCGAAACCGGGCTGAGCATAGCTTTCGACTACCCGACTCTGCTTGGCCTGGATTCTGATGATGAGCTTTCAAGGGGTGAGTTTGGAAGGGCAGGGGTTGGTATAAGCACCCTTGAGGACATGGAGCTCATGTTCCAGGACATACCGCTTGGAACTGTTTCAACATCAATGACGATCAACGGGCCCGCGGCCGTTATATGGGCATTTTATATTCTTGCGGCAGAGCACCAGGGGGTTCCACCGGCTGATCTGCGGGGCACCATCCAGAACGATATACTCAAGGAGTACATGGCACAGAAATCGTACATATTTCCGCCGGAACCATCGCTCAAGCTCGTGGTGGACACGATCGAGTACAGCTCAAAAGCACTCCCACAGTGGAACCCGATAAGCATAAGCGGCTATCATATAAGGGAAGCCGGCGCAACTGCCGTCCAGGAGCTTGCTTTCACCCTCGCCGACGGGTTCACGTACACTGATGAGGCGGTCAGGAGGGGGCTTGACATAGACGATTTTGCGCCCAGGCTGAGCTTCTTCTTTGACAGCTCAATTTACTTCTTCGAAGAGGTAGCTAAGTTCAGGGCCGCAAGGAGGATCTGGGCAAGGGAAATTAAGAGCAGGTACAACCCGAAAAAGGAAAGGTCGATGTGGTTGAGGTTCCATACACAGACTTCTGGGGTGAGCCTGACGGCGCAGCAGCCTGAAAACAACATCGTGAGGACAGCAATCGAAGCAATGGCAGCCGTGCTCGGTGGGACCCAGAGCCTACACACAAATGCCCTGGATGAGGCATGGGCCCTCCCGACCGAGCTTGCGGCCACCATAGCCCTCAGGACGCAGCAGATAATAGCGGAGGAATCCGGCCTTCCTGACACTGTTGACCCCGCAGGCGGGAGCTATTATCTGGAGTGGCTCACCGACAAAATGGAGGAGGAAGCCTATGACTACCTGGACAGGATAAATGGCATGGGGGGAGTTGTCAAGGGGATAAACAGTGGCTTTTTCCAGAGGGAAATAGCTGAATCTTCATACAGATACCAGAAGGAGGTTGAGGAAAAGAAACGCATCATAGTCGGGGTCAACGCGCACGCCCAGGGTGGGGAGGCGGAAATCCCCGTCCTTAAAGTGTCGGAAAGGTACGAAAGGAGGCAGATGAGCCGGCTAAGGGCATACAGGATGGGCAGGGACGAACAGAAGGTGAGGCAGGAGCTGCAACATGTCCAGAAGGCAGCACAGGAGGAGAACCTCATGCCATATATAATAGGCGCGGCCAGAGCAGGGGCCACGCTGGGTGAGATAGTGGGTGCGATGAAAGAAGTTTGGGGTGAATACAGGGAACCGGTGATATTCTAGATGGAACTTGGTCTGGTGGAAATTTACACTGGAAATGGAAAGGGCAAGACCACCGCCGCTGTTGGGCTTTCAGTAAGGGCAGCAGGCTGGGGCCTTAAGGTCGCGCTTGTGCATTTTATGAAAGTCGGCTGCTATGGCGAATCAAGAATACTGAAAAGGCATAGCAACATAACTGAACGGTTCTATGGCATGAACTACTTTATAACCACAGACAAAAACATCACGGGACCTTCGGTGGTGATTTATGAGCCAGGCAAGCCGCCGGCTGATTATGTCGCAATGGTCATGAAAGGCTTAAAGTGGGCCGGCAGGGCCCTTGTTTCCGGCAAATTTGATGTGCTGGTGCTGGACGAGCTTGCCACTGCTGTGCACATGGGGCTCATAGGGGAAAAGGAAGTGCTGAAACTGCTGAAAGAAAGGCCGCGTGGCGTGGAGCTTGTGATCACCGGTCGTTATGCCACTCAGGCGATGATTGATGCGGCGGACCTTGTGACAGAGATGAGGGAAATAAAGCACCCATATATGGCGGGTCTGGCTGCAAGAAAGGGCATTGAATTTTAGATGAGCTTTGTGCCGCTAAGCACGATTTCCTGCAGCAGCGTATCAGGCTCGTACTCGTCCCATGAAGTCAGTTCGCGCAAGGTGATGAGTGCGCGCATCACGTTTTGCATTCCAATCTTGCTTCCTATTTCAAGGATTCCCTGAGGGTATCCAAGACCAAGCTTTGTTGCCCTGTCGATGTCCTGGGGCACAGATACGCCCTCCCTGATCAGCCAGATAGCTTCATTGACCGCAGGGGCGACAAGCATGGTTATGTCAACCCCGGCCCCGGCCTCGCGGCTAATGCTTGCCCGGTGGTATTTCCCGGCCTCGGGGTATCGGTAAAAACCCGAACCCGTCTTGAACCCGAGTTCTCCCCTCCTGTACTTTTCCTCAAATAGGGGACATTCATGCATTTTGAATCCCCTTTCTTTGATGGCCCGGAATACGAGATAAAATACGTCAATGCCACTGTAGTCAGCAAGCTCAAAGGCCCCCATCGGGAAACCAAGCCTGTACTTTAGAGCTGAATCCACCGATTCGACCGTGGCTGCCCCGTGAGCCACCATCGCGCAAGATGTATTCAGGAGCCTTGCAAGGACCCTGTTTACGATAAACCCGGGTACATCCCTGCTGACCAGCACGGGTTCCTTTCCGAACCGCTTTGAAATATCAGTGGCAGCCTTAACGCAGCTGTCGGATGTCTTCTGGCCCTTAACAATCTCCACAAGGGGCATGAGCTGGGGCGGGTTAAAGAAGTGCATTCCAATCACCCGTTCAGGATTTGGCACTACCTTCGCGATCTCAGATACCGGTATGCTGCTTGTATTTGTGGCGAGCATCGAGTTATTCGGGGCAACCGTGCCTGCAATCCTGAACAATTTGAGCTTCAGGTCAAGCACTTCCGGCACGGCTTCAAACATCACCGAAGTGGCCTTCAGCGCATTTTCAAGTGACTTGTCCGTGTTCAGCCTGGACATTACAGAATCCACGCTTTCCTTCAGCCTTCCGCTTTCGCTCATCTTACTGAGGCTCCACCTTATTTTTTCAACAGCCCTGTTCAACAGCTCATCTGAAACGTCGTTTAGGGTTACGTCATAGCCAGCCACCGCCGCAAGCTGGGCTATCCCGTGCCCCATGGTGCCGGCCCCTATTACCACAGCCTTCACCTAGGACACCTCTAGGTTCTTTGAAACCATTTTGAGCAGGCTCCTGAACACGGTCAGCCTCTGTATGTCATTAGCCCCTTCATATATCGTGGTTATCACCGAATCCCTGAGAAGCCTTTCAACGCCAGTTTCGCGGTCCACGCCGGCACCGCCGTGTATCTTTATTGCAAGTGATGCCATCTTTTCGGCCGTTTCTGTGGAATACGTTTTGGCTATAGACGATGCCATGTAAAACTCCGGCCTCTTGGAGTCTGCGAGGTAGGCTGCCCAGTAAGTCAAAAGCCTGGAGGCCTCGAGCTCCATCAGCATGTCAGATATCTTGAAAGCGATGCCTTCGAAAGAAGCCAGTGGCTTTTCAAATGCCTTCCTCTGGGTTGAGTAATTGAACGCCATTTCAAAAGCTGCCTGTGCAATGCCTACTGCCTGAGCTGCTATGAGTATCCGGGAGTAATCGTAGGTTGTAACTACAACCTTAAATCCCTCGTCAGGCTTACCCACAAGGTTGGCTTCCGGCACGGCAGCATCGTTGAAAATGACTTCATTTGGCTGTTCACCCCTCAGTCCAATCACGTCAAACTTGTGCCCTATTTCTACCCCACTGAACCCTTTTTCCACAATAAATGTCGAAAGCCCCCTCCACCGGGACTGCGGATTTACAGGAGACGTCCTAGCCGAGGCTATGAAAAAGTCAGCCCTGTCGGCGTTTGTTATGAATGCCTTACGGCCGTTAAGCACCCACCCTGATTCAACCTTTCTGGCGGCTGTGCTTATGCCGGCCACATCGCTTCCGGCTCCGGGTTCAGTGCTGGCATGAGCTGCCAGCGCCTTCCCCGTGGCCACAGGCACAACGTACTTTGATTTCTGTTCTTCGGTGCCAAAAATAATTAGAGGGTCCACAAAAAGGTGGTTCACCAGCAACATTGTGCCGAACGAGGGGAGAACCCTCGAAATCTCTTCGGACATTATCACCATCATCCTCATGTCGCCCCCCTGCCCCCCATATTTCTGCGGTATGCCTATGCCTGTAAGGCCGAGGTTTTTTGCATCTTCAATCACTCCCCGTGGAATGTCATTCGTCCGTTCAACTTCCATAATTATCGGCGTCAGTTTCTCTTCGCAGAACTGCCTTATTGACTTCCTGAACAGTTCGTGCTCTTGGTCCATGTCAATCTTAAAATCGTTAATATCTCCAAATGGGAACAATTTTAGTCAATAGTTAAATGTAACTTTATAATATATTAAATTTTTGTTTGTTATTGAAGCATAATTTTTATAAGTGAATTGGTACACAGAAACATTATGGCTGACCTGAGCGAGATAATTTTTTCTAGGAGAAGCATCAGGTGGTTCAAGAAGGACCCCGTGCCGGACGAAGATATAAGGGAAATCGTATCAGCTGGCATACGGGCGCCTACAGCCGGCGGGGGCGAACAGTGGCGCTTCATATCAGTTACAAGCAGGGAAAACAGGGAGAAAATACTTTCCTTTATAAAAAAGGGTCAGATGACGTATCTTTCAAGAGTATTGAGAAGAACTCCCGACAAAAACGAGATCAGCAAATGGGAGGAAATGTTTGCCAAGGGAATTTACGACGCGCCGGCGTACATAATCGGCCTCCTTGATTATAGCACCAGGACACTTAACGATGAGTACATGGAATATGAGAGGATGTGGGGAATCGAAAGCGTGGCTCTGGCTTTAGGAAACATGATGCTCCTTGCATGGTCGAAGGGCTATGGTACAGTGTACATTGCTGTGCCTCAGTTCCACGACGAGGAACTAAAAGCTGCCCTTGGGCTGCCCGGCAGGACGGAATATGTAGGCATGCTGGCTCTTGGAAAGCCCGACGAGATGCCAGAATTAAAGCCAAGAAAACCACTCAATATAACAAAAATATAAAATTCACGCCAGTATTATGCAGCATATATGGGACAGTGTTGACGCATTTATCATCCATCAATCATACTGCTGTAAGGCCCAGCCGGCATGGAATTCTACACCATCTCAAATGCCACAGCGGTTGCCCCCCCTATGCCGTGGCAAAGGCTTGCAATGCCTGTACCTGCGCGCAATTCTTTCATATAGTTTAGCATTGTGACGGCTATCCTTGCCCCGCTTGCTCCGATGGGGTGCCCCAGTGCAATCGCGCCGCCCCAGGGGTTCAGCCTCTCCTCAGGGATTCCAAACTCTTTCATAAATATGTAACTGCTTACGGCAAAGGCTTCATTGTTTTCAAAGTAGTCAATTTCGCTGATTTTCATACCTATGCGGGCAAGCAGCTTCCTTACGGCAGGCACCGGTGCCTCAGCGAACCTGTAACTTTCAACCCCAGCCCAGCTGTACCCCCTTATAACTGCGATTGGCTTTACGCCGGCCTCTTTGACGGTTGCTTCGTCGGCAAGCACAAGCGCTGCCGCGCCGTCAGATATCTGTGAGGAGCTACCTGCAGTGTGTAATCCTCCAAAAGCGGGCTTTAGTCCTGTCAGCTTTTCAATTGATGTATCCCTCCTTATCCCTTCGTCCCTGGTTACTGGGCCCGGCACCGGCACGATCTCCTTATCGAATTTGCCTGAATCGGCAGCCCTTGCTGCCCTTACATGGCTTTCATATGAAATGCGGTCAAGTTCCTCCCGGGGAGCCCCGTGCTCCTTAGCTACCATGTCGGCCTCCTCCCCCATGAGTTTCATGGTGAATGGATCCCTCAGGCCGTCGGCGAACATTGTATCCTTCATTGCGATTTCCGAACCGGTACTCACGCCAGCCCTAAGGGCAGCTGTGAATTCAGCCTGGCTCATGCTTTCAGTGCCTCCTGCCACAACAGCGTGCGCATCCCCTGTCATGATCATCTGGGCCGCACTTATGATGCTCATCATTCCGCTGGCACACACCATGTCAATGCTGTACGCATCAACAGCATTTGGCAGGCCTGCCCTAATTGCGCATTGCCTTGAAATATCCTGCCCATGGCCTGCCCTCAGCACGTTTCCCATTATTACCATCCCTATTTCCCGCTCAGGTATTTTTGACCTTTTGACTGCCTCGCCTATTACCGTGGATCCCATATCAACAGCGCTCAGGCCCCTTAAAGTACCCCCGAGCTTCCCCAAGGGGGTCCTTACTGCGGAAACTACATATACCGTCATGACCTAATAATTGTGCACAAGACTAATTAAGCAGTTCCATCAGCCAGCTTTTTAAGCCAGCAGGCAAAATATGATGCATGATATTGAACCTTGGAACCATGGGCACGGTGCCGATACTGAATGGTTACCTTATTGTTTCTGACGGCGAGGCCGCCATAGTCGAGACCGGTCCTTCCAGCGTAACAGAGGAATATATCAGCAGGGCGTCAGAGCACATAGAAGCGGGCAGGATATCTTATGCGCTGGTTTCACACGTTCACGTTGACCACAGCGGGGGCGCCTGGAAGCTCGCAAGCAGACTTCCTGGCATAAAGATAGCTGTGTATGAGAAGGGTGCCAGGCATCTGGTTGACCCGTCAAGGCTGATTGAGGCTTCGACAAAGACTCTGGGGGACATATACCGGGTGTGGGGCGAAGTCAGGCCGGTCGGCGCGGACAGGGTCATGGCGCTCAATGACAACAGCACAATAAGGGTGGGCAAATATGAGCTGGAGTTGATAGCTGCTCCCGGCCACGCATCTCACAGCTCAGCGTGGTACCTGAAAAATGAGAGGGTACTGTTTCCGGGGGATTCACTGGGCATGTTGATAGGCAACAGCATATGGCCCGCGGCGCCGCCTCCGTTTGACATGAAAATGTTCCTGCAATCAGTTGAAAGATTGAGGAAAATGAACCCAGAAAGGGTATGCTTTCCCCACTTCGGTTGCACCGGGGCGGGAATTTTTGATACAGTTGCAAAAACTTATACGGAGTTTAATGACATCGTAAAAACCCGCTGCAGGGCTAGCGACGACCAGATACTCCGCGACATACTTTCAATGGAACGGTACAGGGACATTCCAAGGAGCGATTACTTCAGGGAATTTCTCGAGATGAACCTGAGGGGGTTGCCCGACTATCACGGTTAACATAAAGGTTATTCACATGCAGTACGGAATCATGGTGTGAGCCTGCAGACGGGCGTTTTGGTAATTGGTGCTGGGGCGCTTGGGACTTCCCTCGCCTATGAAATTTCTTCGATAACAGACAGGAGCGTCACTGTTGTCGAAATGGAAAACGGGCCGGCCTTCCATTCCAGCTCCCGCAACACCGGTGTGGTTCACAGGCCGTTTTACCTTGACCCGGTGAGCAAAAAGGTATATGCAAAGAGCGCGGTGGAATCATACGACCCTTGGAATGAAGTTGCATCAAGGGCCGGCCTTCCCTGGGTCCGGAGGGGTGTAATGGAACTCGCATTAAACGAGGGGGACATGCACGTCATAGAGAAGTACGGCAGATGGGCGCTTCAGAACGGAATGGACGAAAATGAATTCATGCTGCTTGACGGGAACGAGGTAAAAAAGCTGGAACCCAGGGTTGTGGCAGCAGGTGCTATTCTCAGCAACCTTGATGCAAACGTGAGCTACGGGCCCATGGTCAGTGAGGTGATGAAGCTGGCTGAAAACAATGGCGTCAGGGCCCTCTGGAACATGAAGACAGAGCAAATAATCGGGGGCGAAAGGCCGGAAGTTGTCTGCAAATCCTCATCAGGGATGGTGAGCATAAAGGCAGGGCTGGTGATAAATGTTTCAGGCGGGGGGGCGTACGGGCTGGCCAGGTCTGATGGGCTGACCCCGGGATATTCTGAGCTCCATTTCAGGGGGGATTACTGGAAAATAAAAGGGTTCAAGGGGGTAAGCAGGAACATCTATACCGTTCCAAGGAATCCGGAATATCCCTTCCTTGACCCCCACTTTATAATCAGGCCTGACGGGCAGACGGAAATAGGCCCTAACGCGTTCCTTGTATCCGGTCCCTATGCTTACACTGGAACAATGTCTGAAATTTTAAAATCTATCATTTCGCCAAAGGAGTGGAGGGCAATCAGGATGGTTCTGGACAGGGAAATGCTGAAGCTTGTGTGGAATGACTGGGGAATGAGTGTTTCTAAGTCGCTGATGATCAGGAGGGTCAGGAAGTTCATACCGAACATGCGAACAAGCAATGCCGACCAGAGGGGAACATCCGGGATCAGGCACAGTCTGATATCCAGGGATGGGTTCGTGCCAGAATCGGTTGTTCTGGGCACAACGAACGTAGTGCACGTGCTAAACTTCAACTCACCCGGTGCAACGGGAGCACCGGCATTCGCCCGGGCGCTTCTTGCACAGCTGGCAGGCATTTATGGGATAAGGGCGAGCAGGCAAAAACATCCTGTTTGGGGCAGCCTGATTGATAAAGACTGCGACATAGAGTTGAAGGTAGGCATGATGTCATAGGGCAAATACGTTTTTATCTTCCGCCTGCAAATCAATAGCATTGGAAAAAATCAGCATGTGGCAGGCAACAGCCATAGGCATAGGCAACATAATAGGCGCCGGCATATTTGTGCTGGCCGGTTCTGTGATCTATCAGGCGGGGCCCGGCGCCCTGTTTTCCTTTATTCTTACAGCCGTGCTTGCCATCACAGTCGCCCTGAACAGCGCGGAGCTTTCTTCAAAAATAGTGGCACACGGCGGGTTGTACTCCTTTGTAAAGGAAACCATGGGGGAATCTACGGGGTTCATAGTGGGATGGCTCAGGGCAATATCGTATGCTATAGCAACTTCCGCCGTGGCCCTTGGATTTTCATCATACCTCCTGACCCTCATCGGGTTCCAGTCACTTACGTATGAGCTTGGGCTTGCGCTTGTGTTAATGGCCTTCGCCGTGGCCCTTAACTACGTTGGTGTAAGGGTTGTGGCAGAGCTGGAGGAGCTACTTGTGGTCCTGACGACTGGAGGGCTGATCATATTTATAGCCGTCTCGGTTATCTATGGCAGATGGGTGCCTGCAAGGTTCACGCCTTTTTTCCCGAACGGGCCGTTCAGCATAGTGGAATCTGCCTCCCTTGCGTTTTTCGCATACTCTGGATTTAACACTGTAGCGACTCTCACACCGGAAATCAGGGACGGTAAAAGGAATGCACCAAGAGCGATAATGCTTTCGCTTGCTGTCAGCACGATCCTGTACATACTTGTAGTGGTCGGAATGCTAGCCCTGATGCCTTGGAAGCTGTACACCGTGACGGCTGACCCCCTCCTAAATGCGCTGTCATTTTCCAGGGCACCGTTATTTGTTGACCAGATAATAGGCATAGTGGCGCTTGTCGCAACCGTTACGGTTACGCTGTCCCTGATAGTGGCCGGCTCCAGGACACTGCTACAGATGAGCGAGGACGGCCTCCTTCCTAGGGTTCTCGGCGGAAAGGAAGATTCTCCGAAAAGAGCAGTGCTGCTTGTTGGCGCCATTGCAATGGCATCTATCTTCCTGGGGAACATACAGTACATAGCTCTGGCTTCTAACTTTGGTGTAATATTCTCCTACGCCCTAACGGGCCTGGCGGTATATATAGTGAGGAAAAGGGGAATAAGGGGACCGTTCAACTCACCCCTCTACCCGTATGTCCAGGTTGTTTCAATTCTGCTATCAGTGTTAATAATGATCGCCCTTGGGCTTCAGGCCCTTTATGTGGGGTCGGTGACCATAATGTTTGGCATATTCCTGTACGCGATCGAGAGGGAGGGGAGGAGCAAATCCAATGTGGGAACAATTTCCAATACTGAAAAATGAAATGAAAATAATTTTGATAGGTAAAATTTCCGTTTTAGCAAAGAATTAAAATCACTTTTGACAAAATTTATGCATGAGAGATGAGATTCGCGCGTTTATCATAACAGCCATAATAGCGGCCGTAATGTTAACAGGGGCATCGGCAATGTCGGCTTCCATTAATCAAGGCACCAGTCAGAAGGTCGTGCAGAACAACGGGCTAGAGCTAATAATGAGCATAAATTCAAGAGTCATCGCTTCAGGACAAACCATTTCGGTAACGATCTCGATGATAAACACGCTCCCAAAATATAACCTTGTAACCGCGTCTAATAACTGGCCCGGTTTTGCGGTTTCTACCGGCCCGTGCGGCACAATGAATGATCCCATGGGGATAGCGATTTTCAGTGGCTACTATACATTATCAAACATCACTTCAGCCGGGGAGCCCATGGAGCTTTATGAACCGGGCATTTACAACTGTCCTGCAATGTTCCACATAAATGCTTATGCTTTCCTCCCCCACGGCACATCCACGGGTCAGCCTGCAATTGACAATGCTGTGCTGAACGTTAACTCATATGAACTGTCCAGAACCATGAAGATCGGGGGTTACTGGTCCCAAAGCATGCCAATAAAATATTCAAACACTGGCATTCCATTATTAACAGCACAGTACAAAACCTTTGAGCCGGGAACCTATACAATTGTGGGAGCAGATGAATGGGGTGGCATGGTTATTTTGCACTTTCAGGTTAAGTCATTTGCCCTTTCTGACAAATAATATGAACGACAGCAGGCCAACCGCAAGCCCTGCAGCTAATGGAACATAAATTGTGTATAAAGCATGCGCTACAGCAGTCGCTGTTCCCGGGTGAACCGATACAGAATAGTAAAAGGCCTGCCTGGCATTTGATGTTGAATTAGTTGATAGCAGGGCCACCAAAAGCCGGTTCAGCAGAAAAAAGGCTGTCACGCCTATTGTTGAAGAATAAAATATTTTTTTCAGAACGGCGCCAAATGAGGATTTTATGTTATCCTCTCCAGCTTTCCTGAAGCTCGTGGGGGAAGGAACGATGAGTATTGCCTTTCCTACCGGCACATAATGCGCGACCCTTCTGCCCTTCTGACTGAACCAGCTGCCGTCTTCCCTTTCCTTTATCAACCCGGCCATCCGGAGCTTTTCCACGTGATAGCC
>JBMFTE010000002.1:0-60210 GCA_049967195.1 Nitrososphaeria archaeon | reverse complement strand
ACAAAGCCAGTTGTTCAGAAAACGTTTTATATTGCATAGTGATAAAGCGACTGTGGTACTTTCATACATTGAACTGCTTAACAAGATAAAGGACCAAACCCGCAAGGATGCTAGTGTGGTGACTCAAAGGCTAAATGTTCCCCAACCCGATGCTGCTGTGGTAGGAAACAGGACAGTGTGGAAGAACTTTAGCATAATAGCTGCTGCGCTTAGACGTGATCCAAGGCATATGATGATAGTTATTGCAAAAGAGCTTGGTGCTGCTATGACCATCGAAAACGACGGGAGGGCAGTAATATTCGGAAAAAAGGACAACACTTCAATAAAAAATGTAATGAACTACTACATCAAAATGTATGTTACCTGTCCCGTATGCGGAAGTCCGGATACAAAACTTGTTAAGGAGAAGAAGATACTGTTTCTTGTATGTGAAGCGTGCGGTGCAAGGACGCCGGTAGTTTGACAGATAAATTTATTGTTAATATCAAGTCAAATGGCAGGATAAGCGTGTTAAATATATGCGATTCTGATGTACTAGGCACGGTGCTAAAGGAGGGTTCGCTCAAGATATATATTGACCCAAAGTACTTTGGGGGGAAGGAAGTAGATTCCGAGGAGGCAGTGAACCTCTTTAAGAGATATTCGATAATAAATCTTGTGGGCAACGGCTGTGTGGCACTAGCAATCGAAGCCGGGTTTGGTAACAGGTTGGCTGTCAAAAAAATCCAAGGGGTTGACTTCCTCATGGTTTATAAATTTGTGGACAAATATAGCACATATGAGGATGGCAAGGGTGCTGGGCATTGCTGAGTCATTTTCCCTGAATCCACCCTTGAGTTTCATATCTGGCGTTGTAATGAGACGCGACTTTGCCGTTGATGGTGTTTCTATAACCACTATAACTGTAGGGGGTTCAGATGCAACTGACAGAATAATTAAGCTGTACAGGGAAATGCGCAGAAATGATATATCAGCAGTAATAATCAGCGGCTGCGTGCTGAGCATGTACAATATTGTTGAAGCGGGCACAGTCAGCAGCCAAACTGGACTTCCTCTTGTGTGCATTGCCTCAAGAGAGGGTAAGGACCTAGAGAGCGTAATGAACTTGCACGGCAATTTTGATAAGGTTAAACCTTACCGTTCACTTGGAAAGCAGGCACATGCAAAGCTGAAAACTGGATATGATATTTGGCTAAGGGCATTCGGGTTGGAATTAAATGATGCTGTGGACCTACTCAATGCATATACTGTTGCTGGAAGGGTGCCCGAACCAGTAAGGGTTGCAAGGCTGATTTCATCGGCTTGCCTCAGGATCGTTGTTAACAGATAAGAATTTAAATTAATGAGCTAAATAATATGCGTGAAAAACATTCCCATAAATAAACCCATAATAGACGAAAGGGAAATGGAAATTGTTAAAAAAGTAATTTCCGAAAAGTACTTTGTTGACCAGTCATTTGAAGGGGGAAAGTACGTCAAGATGTTCGAGAATGAGCTTGAGAGCTTTGTTAACGCAAAGCATGCAATTGCAGTTAACTCGGGAACAAGCGCCATCATAGCGGCGCTGCTGGCTGCAGGAATTGAACATGGGGATGAAGTTATTGTACCATCGCTTACATTTATAGCAACAGCCAACGCCGTAAAAGCTGTAGGCGCCAGGCCGGTATTCGCTGATATTGATGAATACTACACACTGGACCCCGCAGAGGTAAAGAAAAAGTTGAACAAGAGGGTAAAGGCCGTTATACCGGTTCATCTTTATGGTCACACAGCCAATATGGATGAGCTGAATGAACTTGCTGAAGAGTTTGGAATTTACGTAATTGAGGATGCTGCACAATCCTTGGGGAGCACTTACAACGGAAGGCACACTTCGACAATGGGCGACATGGGGTGCATAAGCTTCTACCCCGGAAAGGTGATAACTACTGGGGAGGGCGGAGCCATAATAACTGACGATGACGGGCTTGCCGAAAAGCTGAAGATGATAAGGAACCACGGCTTTGACAGGGATGGCAATCTGAGCGGGTACGGCCTCAACTTCAGGATGCAGCAGATGTCTGCTGCCATAGGCTTTGAACAGATTAAGAAACTGCCAGAGTTCCTGAAAGTGAGGGAAAGGAACGCCTACACATACATAAAGGAGCTGGAGGCTGCAAGTGACAATGTTATACTGCCGCCTATACGGGAGAGGTCAAAATACAACTGGTACCTGTTCACGGTAAGACACCCAAAAAGAGATGCTGCAATGCGAATATTAAAAGAAAATGGTATAGATTCAAGGGTATATTATGATCCTCCGGTGCACAGGACTCCAACTTACATTTCACAGATATCACTGCCACTGACTGAAATGGTGGCAAGGGACGTGCTTTCGCTACCAGCAAATCCACTTGTTTCTGAAGATGACGCAGTGAAGATATCACAACTTCTAAAACAAAGCTTAAATTAGGGGAGCATAAAGGAATGGAATCATGAGCGAGGGAAAGAGCGACATATATTTTGAGTGTGTTAGGTGCGGACAGAAGGTTTCACTGGATGATCTGCTTGCTCTCCCTGAAATAAAGTGCATATGCGGCTTTAGAGTCCTGAGGAAGGTAAGGCCGCAATCAATAAAGCAGGTTAAATCAGCGTGAACTTTATTTCATTTCAAAACCATCGCTTTTAGCTGATCACAGTTGCGCTTTTAAGTTTCTATTTTCAATAATTATATATGCGAAAGACCTGACGTGCAAGGATACAGTTAAAAACTTACATAAAACCAGATGCCACCATGGCGCTGATCGTCAGAAGCATCATGATAAGCTCTATCAGCGATGCTGCGCCAAACTTTTTCTGCACCCCTAGTAATTCTTTCACCAACCCATTATCAGGGCCATTCTGCAGCATCTTCAACGTTGATTGCATCCTCCTTGCCAATGGCGTCATTACAAGCAACCCTATCAGGTAGGCCGTCAATCCAAACGCTGCACCAAAGATTATGAACGGGTTCCATCCGGCCGATACAAAGGCCAGCAAAACACCAAAAACGATTGTAAGAGTTGATACAGCTAATTCAAATTGTTCAATCTTGGGCAGGGATTTGAACAGAAATTCACCCCGAGACTGCGGCGTTAGCACTTTGAGCACGGGGCTCAGCACCATGGCAAAAAACACTGCTGAGCCTACCCAAGAGATAGCGAACAAAATATGGAACCACGCGATAACTGCTACAAGCAAGGCCAATTTACTATTTATCACCCAATTTAATTATTTCGGCTTTGTGTATCATATTTCTAATCACCCTTTAGAATGTTAATTAAAGTTGGGTTTACCATAAAATGGGAAACCTATTTTGCACTATTTTATTCTATGATTATAATAGTGGCATTCTCTCACGCTAAAGCAATTGAGAATTACAGCTTCCCTCAAACTCCTAGCTCCTTTTTAAGATGTATGCGCTGCTATTTGTAAGTCTCATCGAGTACTTATGACATGCATTATATTTTTATGTATTACAATACTTAAACTGCCCTCATATAATGCAGCAATAAATGCCTTATCCACTAGCTTTTCAGTAGCGTTCAGCGTTAGCTTGTGGCGGTTAATCACTACAAACACATGTTCGCTGCAATCTATAATTATTTCCGCTCAATCACCATATGCTTGGTTTTTTGTAGGTTTTGAACCCATAGCCAAGTGAGCCCCGAGCGGGACTTGAACCCGCGACCCACAGCTTACAAAGCTGTTGCTCTGCCGACTGAGCTACCGGGGCATAAATACAACTTCCATAAGTACATATTTAAAAACTTGGCGGAACTCGTCATCAGCAAAGTTGTAAACGTCATAACTTTTTTCCTGTATTGACCTTTTCAGGACCTGCATGTGTATGCAGCCCTCTGGTCTCATCCTGAAGTTGAAGTCATTGCAGGTGCAGAACTGTTCCGTTGTCAAGTGGTCACCTGTGCTTCCAAGAACAAGGTAAAAGCTATTGCCGGAAGGTCTGAACACATACTTTTTGACATAAACCCGCTCATTTTTCGGCAAAGCCAATATACCACCTTATACGATTATTGCTGGGCGATGAATTAAGCTGGTATAAATGACCGGTGATTTTTGACACCAATTATGAGCCCCACCATTACTAGAGGTCCTATTGTTATTCATTAAGCTTTCATGCGCAACCATACTTATATACTTTTAAAACCGCCGAGAAAACGTAAGTGCCATTTGGAGGCGGCAACGGTGCCATTAAAAAACCGGGATGAGTTTTGGTTACTCACCGATGTCCAGCTCTTCCACCACGACCGTGGTTATAACCTTCCACAACCCGTCGTCCATCATGTCCTCGGCCTCCTTCGGGGTAACCACCTTTCCCGTCAGGTAGTCGCCGTAGATGAATTCAACTTTCATTTTCCTGCCCTGCTTTCGGAACACGGTGCCGCTGTTTGCCTTTTCCAAAAAGCCCGCAAGCATTTCAACGCTTAAGGACTTGCTGATGTCAGTACTCTTCTTGTTGACTGTCATAAAAGCCTCGCCGTGGGGCATGAGGAATGCGCTGTCCTTTTCGGTGAACAGCATGATAACGGCTGTAGAAGAAAAGGTCATAATGGGCACTGAAGTGGGAAGCATCTATAAAATGCCAAACGAAGTAAGGGTCATAATCGGGGCAGACCAGAGATCGCTTTTCGATGTAAGCTTTCCCTGGGACCTGATGAACAGGCCTGATGGCAATTATGTGCTTATTTCAGACGACGAAAAGAGCCTGGTTGATGGCCTGCAAATTAACGCTGAACATGTGCAGCTTGGTGCATGCCATAAGGCATTCAAGTTGTGGGGAGAGGGAATGATCCAGAGGGATAACATATCATCAGAATTGAACAGGATACTCCTGGTGAATTCAGTAAAGAAGCACGTGAGATGGCAACACTGAGGCACTTCTTTTGGATTAGGGGGTCTCATGGATGTTGCATATGGCATACCGTTGAAAGGAAAATCTGACAATTTGTCATGTTAGTTGCGGCATCGCCTTATATTTAACTAAAAACATTTATACTTGATAAAAAAGCCTTGATCATTGAACAGGGATAACAAATATAAAGACACAAAAATTGACAGGATTAATAATTTTATAGACAGCATAGTGCTACAGCCATATTCTGTATTGAAACATATATGGAAGCAGCTCCTGCTTCTTACAGCCATGATTTCTTTTGGAGCGTTAATATTTATTTACTATCAAGCTCTTGATCTGCTTTCAGCAATAGTGGCTTCTGTTTCGACAATTTCAACCATAGGCTTTTATGCTCCTCCTCTGAACTCCATGCCAAACTTGGAAAAGGTGCTGTTAATTGTGATAATGATAGTTAGCGTGGGGTCAGCCGCATCAATGGTTCAGGGGGTTGTTACCAGCGTTATAAAAAGGGAACTGTGGACTGAAGACATTGATAAAATGAGGATACAGAGAATGTCAGGTCACGTGATCGTGCTGGGTTATTCTCACATAGGCAGGTATGTGGCTCAGAGGTTGATCGAAATGAATTATAAGTTCTGCATTGTCACGAGGGAAAAGGAGAACCTGAAGGAGTTGCAGGAGCTGAACATACCTTTTATTCTTTCTGACCTGAAGTCGCCGGTTGAAGTGCTAGACCAGGCGAAGGTATCCGAGGCATCAACAATAGTTCTTGCACTTGAGAATGACGATACAAACATGCTCTATGCCCTAACAGCCAAATTTATGAAAAAGGACATAAGGATAATCGCAATAAACAATGACTACAAACTCTTGGATGGCATGAAAAAGGCCGGGATTGACGTTGTCCTGCCAATATACTTTATGGTAGGCAGCGTAGCTGCCTATTCAGTTGCATCTGAGCATGTTCTTGGAGCAATTCAGGGAGGCGACGCTATTATCGCTGGTAGGCACATTGTTCAGATTGATGTAAGAAAGGGCTCAAAGCTTGAAGGGACTGCAATAAAGAATATCCCGGTTGACGTGTTGATGCTGATTAGAAACAGTGAGATAATCAGGTATATAACCCCAGAATCCATAGTTATGAACGGCGACAGGTTAGTATGCCTGACTGACCACGAGAGCATCAAAATTTTGAACCAAATGAACGAGCAGCCACAAGAACTTTAGGAAAGGTTTTTATTCGTTTCTTACAGGAACTCCATTATGAATTCTGTAGATGTTCTGCTGATAAATCCCCCGCAGAACGCAGAGCTAAAAACCCTCCTTGAACTTCACGGTCCTCCTATGGCTTCGATGTACCTTGCTGGCTATGTCAGGGCGAAGGGGTACACGCCCAGAATACTGGACCTTGACATGGAAAACATGACAAAGGAGCAGGTTACATCATATGTCAGTTCATTATCGCCCAAGGTTGTGGGCATGACGGCTTTCACATCTACGGTAAAGGTGGCATACAGGCTTCTTTCCGCAATAAAAAAGGCGGTGCCAAACGCGCTCACGGTGATTGGTGGCCCACACGTTACATTTATGCCGGATGAAGCACTTTCGCAGGAAGGCATAGATGTAGCGGCGATGGGCGAAGGTGAAGCAACGCTTGATGACCTTATTGGAACCTATGAAAGCGGTAAGTCTCTTGACAGCGTCAGGGGAATAGCATACAACAAAGGTGGTGGCATAAAACTCAATCAGCCTAGGCCTATGATTGAAAACCTAGATGAAGTACCATTCCCAGCTAGGGACCTAGTATCTTATGAAAGGTACAGGTGGAATGGCGTGCTTGAAGCCCCAATAATGACCACTAGGGGCTGCACCTTCCGCTGCCAGTACTGCTCTTCTTCTGAGATGATGGGCAGGAGGTACAGGACCAGGAGCGTGCAGAACGTGATAGATGAAATCAGAGACGTTCAGCAGAAGTACCACGTAAGGGATATAGAGTTCATAGATGATACGTTCACGCTTAACATGAAGAGGGCATCGCAGGTTATGAGGTCCATAGTTGACGAAAAGCTTGACATAAAGTTGGCCCTTTCAAGCAGGGTCAACACGATCAACGAGGGCCTGATGCAGGACCTGAAGAGGGGCGGCACAACTAACATGTACTTTGGTGTAGAATCCGGTTCTCAGAGAGTGCTTGACCTGATGCAGAAGGGGATAAAGCTTGACCAGGCGGTCAGCGCGGTCAACCTTGCTAAGAAGTACAAAGTGGGGGTTTTATGTTCATATATCATCGGCTTTCCCGGAGAGACCCCAGAGGAAATGGACCAGACTATCAAATTCTCGGTTAAGCTCAATTCTGATTATGCGCAGTTCTCCATACTAACTCCTTTCCCAGGGACGCCAATTTACTATGACCTTGACAAAAATGGCCTGATAGCGACAAAGGACTGGACACTTTACACCGTGTTGCATCCGCTTATCAAGTATGAGGCTTTCGGGTATTCGGCAAATCTGGTAGCAAGGAAGCTTACAGATGCATACAGGGTTTTCTACCTGAGGCTGGGGTATCTGGCAAAGAGGAGGTACATGCTTCCGCTGATAATGAAAACGATCAGGAGGAGCTTCCGGCTTGCCAGAATGATGGCCAAGGGATATGAGAAGGCTGTGCAGGCATATTGAGGGGGCTCCAACAGAGCCCTAAAGGCCAATACTGATGTTTTAAGCGCCACGGCAAATAATATCATTATGAACAATGACATATGCCATAGCAGGGCAAATCTTGAGAAACGGCTGAACAGGCTCAGCAAAAAATCAGGAGACGCGGAGCTGGTCGAGAAGTTTGCCAGAATGCTGCTCACGCAGAGGCTGTCGGCAAACGCGATACAGGCAATGGTGCCTACCCTTGTGGCAATCAGGGGGTGGCTCGGGATGCCGTTCACACTTTGCCTACTAGCGCGGAATGCTCCGCTGCTATTCCAGCTGAAATTTGGCCCGTCAAGGTGGTTCCTCAACACGTCAAAGCTATTTATGGCCGCACCTTTCGTTTGTTTACTTCCTGCTCTCTCTTTTTTGCCCTACTTGCTTAATTTTTGAGAAAATTTTTTTGCTGTTGATGGGACATAGAATTGAGATTCAACAAGCTCTAAACGCCTCTTAATTGACAACGTATTTTCACTGGTGTCAGGTTTATTATTTGGTCATTTTTTTGAAAGTGGTACCATCATTACTGCAGCCTCTATCAGCGAAACCGCAAGCATTGCAAGTGAAGGGTAAATGTAGCTATGCATAAAAATATACAGGATGATGAAAGACCCAAGGGGTATTGCATCAATTATGAGAGTGACAATCCCGTATACTATCGTGTAAAGAGTTGAAAGGGCTCCGCCTTCCTTTACTGTCTTTTCAAAAAAGATTGCCATGAACGCTGTAGAAGCAAATAGCGGCCCGAAACCCAGCAGCAGGGGCACCAGCGAGAGTATACTTGCCCTGTAAAATAAAAGCAGCAGCATCATGGGCACTTCAGCAGCATAATATGCTGCTACCGCAATTGCCTCCTTGCTCATCAAGTTCCTGATTGGCGATATTGGCAATATCCTGAAGGCTATTGCACCCCTGATTTCACTCAGGTATAGCGCATATGGCAAAAACGAAAGCATTATCCCGAGAATCATTGGATATGAAACTATGAACATGAACGTGTTTCTAGATATGTATGAACCATTGGAAAATGCTGAAGCAATTGCCGCTATCAGGTACCCGAATGGCAATGCCCAAATGCCAGCTATCCTGGACCTGAATGACTGCACCATGTCCACCCTCAGCAGGGCACCCATGCTTCCCCTGATGTTAAAGTTGCGCGCAGCCTTCCTGCGCAATGACGTGTAAATTTCCTGAGTGGAAAGGATGAGGCCGCTGGCTCTGAGGAAGAGCAGTACTGCAAGTGCAATAAATATTGCAGTGTAAATCAGAGTTATAACGGCGTAAATGACCCCTTCCCCGCCAAAGAATGTGCTGGTTACCGGCAGAAGCGAAAGGGCGTGGTTCATGCCCGCGGGGCTGATCTCCATTATATAGCTACTGAACATCACAACAACCATCAGCGGCAATATTGACACGACCCTAAAAATTGACCTGAGCCTCGGCCTGCTGGAGCCCTTGTTGCCAACTATTACAAATACCGACGTTGTGGCTATCCCCAGAGCTATGCCCTGAATTGAGCCCATGAATGAATATGGAAACCCACCGAAAAACATCGAAATTACTGCCGTTACCGCTACCGCGCTGTAGACCGGAAAGTCCATTGTCATGAAGAAGGAAAGCGATGCTATTCTTGAAAAGTCGCTATCATTTACAGACAAGGTCAACAGCAGGTCCCTTATGTAGCCTGACTGCTGCGTTGCAAATGACATGTTAAGGGATGAGATTGTCACCATGAAGAAGGACCATACAAACGCTTCAAGTGAACTTGAATAAGGCCTGCCAATGATATACGAGATTACACTCATTGCGGCAAGTATGCCGCCGTATGTTACACTTAGTATAACCTTGTTCCACTTTGATGCCCTGATAGCTGACCTTGAATTTGAAGGCCGCATCCCGGAAAGCCTGGAAGCGGTGTATCCCTGAAACAGAAGCTCCCTGTAAACTGTGGACGCAACCTTCCTGACGCTATACATGACTAAAGCCCTTCCAGCAGTGACTTTATCTGTTCGTCGGCGTGGATTGTTTTCAGGAATGCATCTTCAAGGTTACCGGCATTGGCCTGTTCCTCTATTTCCTGCAGCGTGCCCTCTGCCATTATCTTTCCTGAATTTATTATTCCAATTCTGGTGCATATCTTCTCTGCAACCTCCATTATATGCGTTGAGAACAGCACGGCACCGCCATCATCAACATGCTTCTGTATCAGCCCCTTCATTATTCTCACGGATTTTACATCAAGGGCATTGAACGGCTCATCGAGCAGCAGCAGCTTTGGCCTGTGCATAAGTGCGGAAACGACAGACACTTTCTGCTTGTTACCGGCAGAAAGCGAAGCCATGGGCATGTCCATGTATTCCCTGAGCTCAAACGCGTCAACTAATGCTTCAACCCTCTTCTGATCAAACGAGCCCCTCACTGAGCCTGCAAACTCAAGGAATTCTCTGGGCGTTAACGCTTCAAGTAGTGCTGGCGTTTCCATTACAACGCCAATGCTGTTCATAATCCTTGACGACGGCGGCCCCATCCCAAGTATGTCAATTTTCCCAGTATATTTGACAAGCCCCAGAACCGCCTTTATTGTTGATGATTTACCAGCGCCGTTTGGGCCAAGCAGGCCGTATATCTCCCCGCCCTTTACGCTGAAACTCAGCTCGTCTACAGCAACCCTTTCCGTATATCTTACGATTAGTTTAGTGACTTCCAGCGCGCTGTCAGCCATAAGTTTCGCCAGGTTGCTTCTTCCTCATAAGGTCCTTTGGCACATTTACAAGCCTTATCACGTTTGTTGCCTGCACTGCATAAACCGGTATACCGGTGTTGGGGTCGTTGCCCATTCTCAGCACGCCGGCTATTTCCGTCTTGACCTTTATTACTGCACCATCCTTGAGCTTGAGGGTTATCCAGTGTTCTCCGCCTTCCTCTTCAAAATCAACCAGTTCGGGTGTTCCATATGACATGAATATCACTTTCAGCAGGGCATATATTAAGCTTTAGCGAGTTCTCTTCCTGTATGAAACAAATATGGATGCATCATAAAGCATCTTGGTTCCGCCCCCAATAACATATGGAATATAAAGCATTCCTGCAGAGAGTGCCAGCCCTACAGCTGGCGACCCTGGAAGCGAACTTAAGCTCCTGAAGGTATTTGTTACTGCATTAGCGGACACCCTTTCGCTTTCCCCAAATATATGCGCCATAAAAGCCTGCCTGGTCGGCACATCCATCTGTGATGTGCTCTGCCTTAGGAAGAGGAACACGAGGCTGCCCGCAAGCGAGCCCGCAAAAGGTATCATTATCAGGAAGGTGCTCGAAATCAGATGGGTGAACACCATAGTTCTCAGGTTGCCTATCCTTTCTGCAATAAACGATGCGCCCAGTATTGACAGCGCAGTAATTATGTTCACCACCATAAATATAGCCCCCAGATCTTTCAGAGATACATGGTAGGCAAGGTAGAACCAGTATGACATGATAGACTGGGTCACGAATCCCCCACCAAAAGCATCCATTGAAAAAAGCAACGAAAGTTTCTTCATATCATTAAGGCCTACCCCGCTCATATGGCCAAGGCCGATGCCTTTTTTGGGAGCCTCGATATTCTTCAGCGTGGTGTACACTGTGAATAACAGCAGTCCCACTAGCGCATAAGCAAGGTATATCCACTTAAAAGCGGTTATGGAATCCCTGAAATACGCCGGCAGCGAAGAGGCCAGCGCGCCGACCGATGAAGCGCCGTAACCTATAAGGTTATAGACCCCAAAGGTCCTGCTTCTCCTTGACTCCTGAACCATTGATGGCATAACACCGGTTTCAATAGACTGGAATGGTCCTGCTTCAGTGCCTGTTGTGCTTATGTTGCCCAGAAAAAGTGCCAAAAATATCATCCATATCGCGGTCGTTGAGTACAGTACCAGCCCGGAAACCACCATCAGGACGCTAAAAACCAGAAGGAACCTCTTCCTTCCAAACATGTTCCCGTACCAAGTCAGAAGAACGTTTGACATTACATTACCGGCAACAATGGTAAAAAGGGCAAGCCCCACGTAAAATGGCGAATATCCAAGCACGGAAAGGTAAATGGGGGTCATGACGCTCACAGCGCCAAAAATAAATGTCCTGAACCCCTTTGCAACCATTATGAAGCTGAGCTGATTCAATGATCTATGTTTACACATTAAGGTTTAAAAATATTTTAGACAGGAACGTTAATATTTTTATGCTATAATCTATATGCATTGGTTTTAAAGCTCAAGTATCAGGGAGGAACTGTAGTAATAAATGAGAAGGTTGACCTTCCCTTTGTAAAGTTTGACGAAAGGTCAGGCAATTACAGGTGCCTGGGCATTGACTACCGCAGTTTGAGGGATGACCTGGAAAGGTCCGGCGCTGAATATATTGATGAGGTTCTGGATACACCTCCACTGGATGCATGCCAATTTACTGGAGTGCTGAGGAAGTACCAGCGGGAGGCACTCGACATGTGGAAGTCGGCAGGCATGAGAGGCGTTATAGTGCTGCCCACGGGAGGGGGCAAGACCATGATAGCGCTGAGGGCCATTTATGAGCTTCGTGAGAGTGCGCTGATACTTGTTCCTACAATCGACCTAATGAACCAGTGGACCAGAACCGTAAATGATGTGCTTGGCATCAGGGCCGGCGAGCTTGGCGGTGGCAAGCATGAAATACAACCTGTAACCGTGGCAACCTATGATTCAGCTCTTAGCAGCATAATGCATGCTGGCAACAGGTTCAACCTGCTTATAGCTGACGAATGTCATCACCTGCCTGCGCCAAGCTATTCTGAAATAGCGCTGTACTCCGTGGCACCACACAGGATGGGCCTATCTGCAACCCCTGAGAGGGAGGACGGCCTGCACAGAGAGTTAAAGAAGCTGCTCGGTCCGGTGGTTTACAGGCTTTCTCCCAACGACCTTGCGGGAACTTACCTTTCTGAATTCAGGTTAAGGAGAATAACGGTTGATTTAAACGACGATGAGCTCCGGGATTACAGGAGGAACTACGATATCTATTCTGGATACCTGAAGAGTAAAGGAATAGTAATGAGGTCACCCAAAAGCCTGCTCAGGCTGGTCATGATGAGCAGCAGAGACCCAGATGCAAGGCGAGCCCTGCTGGCCAGGAACGAGGCGATCAGGATATCCCTTAACGCCAGAAGCAAGATTGACGCTCTGATAACCATCCTGGAAGAGTACAGGGGAAAGAGCGTTATAGTGTTCACACAGAACAACGAACTTGTCTACAGGGTTTCACAGCTACTGCTGGTGCCCGCAATAACCCACGTAACTCCCAAGTCAGAAAGGGAATTTATATTAAAAAGCTTTAGGGAGGGGAGGTACAAAGTGGTCATTACTTCAAAGGTGCTTGATGAGGGGATAGACGTGCCTGATGCGTCTGTAGGGGTAATAATGAGCGGAACCGGGAGCTCGAGGGAGTTCATACAGAGGCTTGGGAGGATCCTTAGGAAGGTAAGTGGCAAGCAGGCTGAGCTAATAGAAATAGTCGCCAGAAACACAACAGAACCCAGGGCAAGTTACAGACGCAAAAAATCCATGGCAGGGGATACAGGTTGACGGTAAAATTCCGGCCAAGATATTCAGGCCAGGAGCACGCGTACCTTGCTGATATGATTTCCGAGGTTTTAAGAAATTCTAAGGGAAGGAAAAGGGGGGAAATCGACGCAAGGGTTAAGGAGGTAGAAGCCTATGGCGATTATAAGGTGGTCAGGGGTTTCTATGACATCCTACTTGCGTACTGCACATTTGAGCAGAAAATCGGTCCTGACCCTCAACCACTGAGAGATTTTGCCTTTTCTAGGATGAGCGAAATCGGGCATTATGATGCAAAAACTGCTGCACGGGTAGTAAACGAAGGCGCAAAAAAATTCGGGATTACTCCTGATGATTTCAGAAATGCAATGTGGTCTGACCTGCCGCAAAATGCAGTGCTTAAGGATTTCAGGGAGCCGAAATCATCAGAAGTGATACTCGAGTACAACTTCCGTGAAGTCAGTTCAATACTGCTCAGGTCGACGTACTTGAGGTTCTGGGTTTCCGACAGGTGGAAAGAGGTGATCTGGGCCATTAAGAGGTTTGGCCTCATGTACCAGCTTGACAGTCCATCAATTACCGTGGACGGCCCGGCTACCCTTATGCACAACACTAGGGCATACGGTCTGGGCATTTCCAGGCTGTTTTACTTTATTACAAAGGCAAAGCAGTGGTGGATCGAAGCCGGCATAGGGAGCAGGGTGCTAACTGCAAACAGCGATGACCCGGTGTCATCAGGGAGCGGGGAAATTACTTTTGACAGTGGCGTTGAGAGAAAGTTTTACCAGGATTTTATTTCCATGAAAACCGGCTGGGACATTAAGCGGGAACCGGAGCCTCTAAGGGCTGGGAGTTATACGGTTATACCCGACTTTTTATTTGAAAAGGGGGGGATAAGGGTTTACATGGAGATAGTCGGCTTCTGGACAGCCGAATACCTTGAAAGGAAGTTCAGGAAGCTGAAGGAGGTGAATGTTGACAACCTGATAGTGGCTATTGATTCTTCAAACTATAAGGGCAAACTGCCTGAAATTCGGGGCAACATCTTTATGTACAAAAAAACACCCGACGCGTACAGGGTTAATCGAATTCTTATGGAACTAGAGAGGCCGTTGAGGGATAAAATGCTGGAAAGGGCAATGTCAGTTAAAGTTGCCGGTGACATTGTAAGCATAAACAAGATAGCTTCAGAGACAGGCCTGCCGGAGGATATAGTCAGGGAAGCATTCATCAGAAATATACATGAAGGATACCTGTTTGACGGAAAAAACCTAATAAGCTCGGGAAAGGCAGAAAGGCTCAGAACTGAAATTTTACAGCTGAATACTGACGATGCGAACCAGGCATTGAACTTTTTAAGCAAAGCCGGTATTGATGCCAGCATTTCAACTCTGATGGCGCTGGGCTTTAATATTGAATGGCATGGCCTGGAAGCAAAAATTAAGTTTTGAGGATATGTTTATAAATACTATTAGTATAACCCTAATTTATGACGGTTAATACTAATATTACTAAAAAGGAAAGGGACTGCATAGTCAGCATATGGCAGGGCTCCAAAAGCGGCTTTCCGATGAGGGTTTCCACAATCGCGGAGGCAATGAAGGTAAAACCACCAACAGTGGAGGAACTGCTTGAAAGGCTTGAAAGCAAGAAGCTCATAGAGAGGAGCAGGGGCATGGTGATACTCAGCGAAGATGGTAAAAGGGTCTACAGACAGATAATGCTTGGCCATCGAGCGCTTGAGACATTCTTAGTGCAATGCGGTAGTGACGCAGACATGGCATGCGAAATGATAAGCAATTTTGATTATATGATAGACGAACATACAGCTTTGCTTGTACTTAACAGGATTGGTAACCCCAGCAGGTGCCCCCATGGCAAACCAATCGTGGAAAATTAGGTGATCTAAGATGGCATACCTGAATCTCTGGAATCCTGAAAACGTTGGGCTTTTGAGTGCGCTCATAATATCGTACCTGCTTGGAATAGTGCATGGCATAACCCCTGATGAGCACACCTGGCCGATCACTTTTTCATACTCTGTTGGAACATTCAGCACAAAGGGTGGCGCAAAGACTGGACTGGTGTTTTCCAGCGGCTTCACGGCACAAAGGGCTATCCTGTCAGAAATCAGTTACTTTGCGCTTGCAGGAATATTTATGACAGCTGCTGCATTTGGTTTGACATACATATTCGTTGGTTTGGCAATGGCGCTTGCAGGGCTGTACATTGCCAAGAAGGGCAAGTACCTTCACTGGCACTATCTGGAAGAAAAGCTTGGTGTACTGTTAGGCATTCATAAAAAGGGAAGTGAAATTCAGAAGAAGGAGCTTGAGCACGAGATAAACCCGGCGCATGTTTCCAATGATCAAATTGACACAAAACCTGTTCCCGTAAAGCTTGCACTAATCCATGGGTTCATAGCCGGATTTGGGTTCGGGGCATTTGCGCTAATAATATACACCGTGCTGGCCCCCTCAATGCCTTCGCCGTGGTTTGGATTCCTGCCTGGACTGCTCTTTGGGCTTGGAACCATGACCATGCAGATACTTTTCGGTTCCGCATTTGGCAAGTGGCTCAGTTCAACCAAGAAGCTTAACTTGCAGGGGATCGCATTTGTAGGCAAGACCATTAGCACCTATGTGCTGGAATATGGCGGTATCGCGTTCATAGTTGCCGGGGCTGCAATACTTTATGCACCGTGGCTGCTCAACGTCGCAATAGTGACGCCAGTATATGTCCACAATCTGCACGACCTTGGGGTAGGCTTCTTTCTGGTAATTGCCGTTGTTGTGATAATAGGGCTAGCCGGATACAGGCGGGCAATGAGCATGGCGCAGCGTAACCCCCGCTTTATCAGAACAGAAAACAAAAATCAGTGAATTGTTTTAGAAATTAATGCTCTTCAGTTCAGAGCCGTCCTTCTTTATCGTTAGGATATCCACGCCGTCGCCGCTTGCTGCATCTCTCTTTACTGCTGACTTGATTGCCCTTACCGCAAGGTCTGCGGCTTCATCCGACGACATGTCCTCCCTGTAATCGTTTTCTATTACGCCAATTGCAATTTCTTCGCCACTGCCTATGGCCACGTACTTGTCCGGCAAAACTGACCCCAACGGATCGAGAACGTAAATTTGGGAAGTTTCTGAAACCCCGCCGACAACTACCTGGGTCAGCAAGGGATACATCCTGTTTTCAAACATCAGAACCGACATTAGCTTAGCGACTGAGTTTGGCTTAGATTTTTTACCTGTTTCCATTTCCCTGAGCCTTATCAACGACTGTATATTCTTTATAAGCACCTGCATATCCCCAACCATCCCTGCGCATGCAGCGCCCACAGTTTCCGTTACCTTGAAAACTTTCTTGACGTTCTTGCTAACAACGTAATTGCCGTAGGCGTATCTTCTTTCTGAAGCCAGAACTACGCCATCATTTGCAGTTATTCCAACTACGGTAGCACCGGGCATATATTGCAACATCATATGGCTTCTTTACGTATCCAGCCCCTTATAAGTTTAAGGGAAAAATATTTCAATGCAAAATTTGTTCACTTATTACGGATAGTGCAGGATCTTTGCACAAAATATGCTAATATGACTAACTGGCTCACATATTGCTTTTAAATCGGTCGTTAAAAGTTAAAACATGGAGAACTGCATAAAGAAACACGTCCAATCAATTACAGCTGAATTTGGCGTTAAAATGTATCCTGACAACCTCACAGGGTTCACTGTTCCCTACCTTCTGGAAAGTCTGGATGTGCCGAAGGAGGAACTGATCAAGGAGATAAATGAACTAAAGGCATCAGGGAATTTGACCGTAAGTGACCTTTACCAGACCATGGCCTGCCCGTCGTGTGGCTCACCAGACCCTTTCTCCAAGATGGTATGCCCAAAATGCGGGTCTAATAACATAAAGGTTGATGGAAATGACGTAGAGTGTATGAACTGTGGCCTTCATGCTGGAATCCTAGAAGCTCTGAACTTTGTCTGCAAAACCTGCGGCAAGAGTTTTGGCATTGCAACCGCTAATTGGATTGCGCTTGGATCCCTGCGTGCTGTAAATGCCTATGATATTGAACCGGTTGCATTGGCAATAAAAGGTTTAGGCATGTACCCTAAAAGGTGCCATGGAGTGACAGGCGCATCCGGTATGATCCATCGCTTTGACTTTGCATTTGAGCACAATAAATCAACCGTTGTGGTTGATGTTGAAGTGGAGAGAGAAGCTGTAAACGTTAAAAGTCTTATGGAATTTCTCTCAAAAATTTATGATGCTGGGATAAAGGAAGCTTACTTTATTGCTGTTCCAAAACTTAGCGTGTCAATTGATCCGGGAAAGAAGAACATAAAAATGATTGAAGCATCGGACCTCAAGGAAGCATCAGATAGGTTTAAACAGGTTTTGATTGAGCGCGGCATATCATCAAAAATTGTTCGCTAATTTTACAAAATAATCAAACATTATCACAATATACAGGTAAGATTTATAAACGTAGTTATTTATACGGTCAGCATGCCATACGATTTAATTGACAGGAAAGCTGTGCCACGACAGGCTAAGCCTGGAGATGTGCTGAAGAAAATAATTGAAGAAAGCAGGTACGTTGACATGCAGTTTGTTGACGTCAGGGGAAGGATGCAGCACTTTACAGTTTCATCGCATACGTTTGATGAAGATTCTTTTAAAACAGGTTTTCCAAAAGTTGATGGATCGAGCATAAAGGGGTTTTCTGGCATCCAGGATTCAGACCTTGTTTTTGTGCCAGACCCGGTTACTTATGCCAAGATCCCCTGGAGGCCAGGGATATCCAGGATGATAGGTAAAATTTACCGGAAGTCAGCCAGTGAAAGGCTGCCCAGCGATACCCGCGGCATAGCTGAAAGCCTTCAGGATCATCTTGCCAGCATGGGAATGACTGCTGTATTCGGACCAGAACTAGAATTCTTTGTCTTTGATGAAGCCAGATGGGATGTGGACGGCGGTAACCACCAGATGTACATGGTGGCGTCAAATGAAGCGCCATATGGAGATAACCCCTACAGGTTGAGGGAAAAGGAGGGCTATTACCCGGTGCCCCCTATGGATTCACTCATGGATTACAGGGTACAGGTTTCAGATGCGCTGTTCGGGTTTGGCATCCTGCCTGAGGTTCACCACCACGAAGTTGCCGCATCAGGTCAAATTGAAATTAACTTCTATATGGATACCCTTGTCGGGGCATCTGATTCCATTGTTACTGTGAAAAGCGTGGCAAGGGAAATGGCCAAGTCGGTTGGTAAGTATGCTACATTCATGCCAAAGCCAATTTTTGGTGACAATGGCAGTGGCATGCATGTTCACGTCAGCATCTGGGATGGAAATGGTTATGACCTGAAGAAGAACAGGTTTTATGATTCTGCAGATGATTACGCTGAAATAAGCCAGGAGGGCAGGTACTTTGCGGGAGGCCTTCTAGAACACAGCAGAAGCCTGGCATCACTTGTCGCCCCAACCACCAACAGCTACAGGAGGCTTGTTCCTGGATATGAGGCGCCAACTTTTGTGGCCTGGAGCAGGGGAAACAGGAGCGCAAACGTCCGTATACCGGTATACAGGTCAGGAAAGGAGAAGGAAAAGCGCATTGAGTTCAGAACGCCGGACCCGAGCTGCAACCCGTACGTTGCGCTTCCAGCCATTGTCCTGGCCGGGCTTGATGGGATCAGGAGAAAAATTGACCCTGGAAGCCCGGTTGACAGGGACCTTTATGAGCTTTCTGATGAAGAGCTAAAAGAGCTGGGGGTTAAGAGGCTGCCGGAAAGCCTGAAAGAGGCGGTTGAAGAGCTAAAATCAGATAATGAATACCTTAAGCCGTTCTTCAGCATGGAAGTGCTTAACACGATAGAGGAGATAGAACTTCATGAATTTAACATGGTAAACGCCAGGCCTAACCCCTACGAGTTCATGCTTTACTTTGACGCATAAAGGTTCTAATGGGTACAGGTGTCTATTACTTCTTCCTTCAGCATGTTGTTTTTTCTCATCAGGGTGCACAGTTCGCAGAATCCAGTTGCAACAGTTTCTATCGGAACACCGCTAAGCAACCTTTTGGAATCTTCGTGAGCTCTATCTTTCAATATTTTAAGCTCTTCATACCTTTTAATGCCCTTGCCCCTCTTCGCTGTTATATAATAGCTGATTACTGCCTGAGAAATTTTCATTGTCTTGGCCGCCTGTTCCTGAGTAAGGCCATAGCTGTAAACAAGGTCCTTTGCGATAATGCTCCTGTATGCCGGTAAAACATATTTCACAACTTCCTCGCAGGCTGTTTTCAATTTGCGATTAACACTGTTATACTACAAAATAAATGTTGCTGTTAAATCACAGCTTGCATAGCATTAATGTCATCTGCATAATTCAAGTTTGCCATTGATGAAACACGATTGAAGTCCACTGCAAATCCTTTATCATTTAAAGCTATTTTTGTATGATTTTCTTGAAAAACAGGGAAAGGTAGTGGTACCTGAAATCGGCAGTGCCTTTTTTTGAAAACCCGGCGCTCAATGCCACCTGGTCAAGCTGTTCTGCTGAGATCCTCGCATGCGGAGGCCCAAATGGGGTGTCCGGCTTAAAATCCAGTACAGCAAGCCTCCCACCTTCAGGCAGCAGGTAATACAATTTGCCTATCAGATCCTTCCAGCATTCCATGTCATGCAAGCTATTTGAAAAAAAGGCGTATGTAAAATCCTTCACTGGAATCTTAAAACAGAGGTCTGCAGTTACCGGGAATATGTTCGGAATGCCCCTTGCCCCTATCAATTTTGCGTTTTCCTCAATGCCGTCAATGGCATATACTTTGCTTGCCAGCTTTGCAAACACAAGAGCATAATATCCTGCCCCTGCCCCAAGATCTGCAATGATGTCTTCCTTCCTGATCGCCATTGCACGCAGCAGTTCCTGCAGTGGAACCATCTCCTCCCTTACGACTCCCGGAATGTCTGAATACCCTGAACCCCTGAATCTCCCCGGCATGAACCGTATTATTTAATGGCAGCTATAAATTCTTTGTCAAACTTTTATTTCTTCCAGCAACTTAACCAGCCCTTCACCACTGTACTTTATTCCATACTCCCGCGAAATGTTTTCGCAGAGGCTGGTTTCGACTACCCGGCTTAGATCACCAAATATTTCAGTCAATGCATCCAAAAACCTGCCGGGGTTGCTTTCGATGTCATCAAGTTTTAGCCCAATTGTATTTTCAAGGTGCCATACAACAACCTTTCTGGATACATCACCATATTGCTCCAGCGTTTCTTCAAAAATCTTGGAAATACCCTTTTTCATTTGGAACACCCATACTAGCTGCCTGCTCTGAAAATACCTGCAACTGAAGCCTGCACATAAATATAATTATGCAGGAAGATTATATAAATATGTTGAAGCCTGTTTTTGAAAAAAGCTATTATCATTAAACTTTCAATCAAACTTATAAGCATTTGAGGCTTCAGGAGCCCCATGGATAGCTTCCCCCACCTGTCAGAGGTGCTCCAGTCACTGGTAATTGAAAAGGGCATAGATGCACCCACGGAAATCCAGACAAAGGCGATACCGGCAATCTTGACTGGCAAGAATGCCCTGCTGATTTCCCCAACGGGATCTGGAAAAACCGAAGCTGTCATGCTGCCAATATTTGATATGATGCTCAGTGAAGGAAGGGGAAACGGCGTTAGCACGCTTTACATAACCCCCCTGAGGGCCCTGAACAGAGACCTGCTTGACAGGCTTGGCTGGTGGGCCAGAAGGCTTGACTTCAGGATGGCAGTAAGGCACGGCGACACGCCTAAAGCTGACAGGAGGGGTCAGGCACTTGCCCCTCCAGACATACTTATAACGACCCCTGAAACGCTGCAGATACTGCTGGTAGCTAGAAAGCTCAGGGAAATGTTAAGGTCAGTTAGGCATGTAGTTGTGGACGAAGTTCATGAGCTTGCTGACGACAAACGCGGTACTCAGCTTGCAATAAGCCTAAAGAGGCTGGAAGCCCTGACTGGCAGGCAGGTGCAAATTGTTGGCCTGTCGGCTACAGTAGGAAATGCCGAAGAAATCGCCAGGTTTCTGGTAGGGGAGGGAAGGGATTGCGAAATAATAAAGGCATTCCCGAAGAAGGCATTTGAGTTCAGGGTAATTTATCAGAAAGCCAGGGAGGGCGAGGATGGGGGCCCGCTATTTCCTGATGTGGCTCACAGGCTCAGGCTTATAATGGAAAACATCAGGGGCAAGAAGTCGCTGGTATTCACAAATACAAGGAGCGAAGCGGAATCGCTTGTCAGCAGGATGAGGCTGATTGACCCCAAGTTCCCCATAGCAATACACCATGGAAGCCTTTCAATAAGTTCCAGGAGTTCAGCCGAGGAGGGCTTGAAGGCAGGCAGGGTTATGGGGGTCATATGCACGAGCAGCCTTGAGCTTGGAATAGACATCGGCGACCTCGACGTAATTGTCCAGTACAATTCCCCCAGGCAAGCATCAAAGCTGATTCAGCGGGTGGGAAGGTCCGGCCACAGCCTGAGCAAGGTCAGCAGGGGGATCATGATTGTCCAGGATTCAGATGATGCACTTGAGGCAGTGGTCCTTGCGAACAGGGCCATGGAGGGAAATGTTGAGTCAATAAACGTGCCAGCCGCCCCTCTTGACGTCATGCAGCAGCAGATAGCCGGGCTCATCATGGAGAGGACGGTGATAAAGGACAAGGAGCTTGTTTCCCTGTTGAGTTCCACCTATCCATACCATGATATTACACCAGATAGTGTAATCTCTGTAATAAATTACATGTCTGAAAGGAGGCCTTCTCTGGTCAGGCACCTAGAAGGCGCAATAATGAGGCCCCCCCGGGCCGGCCCGCTGTTTGACTATTACTTTTCCAACCTCACAATGATCCCAGAGGAGGTCACATACACGGTCATAGATGAAAGCGGCAGCGGGGTCGGCCAGCTTGACGAATCCTTTATATCTGAATATGGCGAAATAGGGTCGAAGTTCATCCTGGCGGGTAGCGCATGGATAATCACTGACATAAACAGGAACAGGGTGTTTGTAAAGAGGGTCGAAGACCCCTCTGGGGCAATACCCAGCTGGATAGGCGAAGAGATACCGGTGGTGAAAGAAGTTGCTCAGGAAGTGGGCAGGATAAGGGGGGCAATAGCCGGCATGGGCACAGACGAGGCCGTGAAATTCCTTACAGAGCAGTTTCCCATTGATAAAGAATCTGCGGAAAATGCAATAGTGGAAATTGAGCTTCAGGTCAAGCGCGGGCTGCCTGTTCCATCTGACAGCGTGATAACCGTTGAGGGTGCCGGGTCATACATTATAGTGCACACCCATCTAGGACTAACAGAGAACAGGACCCTTTCGAGGATGCTTGCATACCTTGTTTCCCAGAATGCTGGAAACCCTGTAAAGGTGAAAAGCGATGCATACAGAATTATACTTGAATCCCCTGGCGTGTCACCAGAACAAGTAACAAACTCCATCATGCAACTTATGAATGCCGACACAGCTTCACTGGCAAGGCAGAGCTGTGAGGAAACCGGTATATTCAGGAGAAGGCTGATCCAGGCAGCCAGAAAGATGGGAGCCATTGAGCCTGGCAAAATGGTAACCATAGATGATGCTAAACTGCTCGCAACATCACTAAAGGGGACTGCGGTATATGATGAGGCAATAAGGACGATGATGGAGGAGGACCTTGACTGGAAAGCAATAGCGGACGTCTTGAAGTCCATCAGGGACGGCAGGGTCAAGGTTATATCATTAGGGCAGCTGAAGGAGCCAACGCCAATTGCCATGATTGGGCTTGAAGAGATGGCAAGGCAGGGAGAGGTGGTAGACCCTGCAAGGCTGAAAAGGCTCATAATTGAGGGGGCCAGGGCCAGGGCCATGGGCTGCGCAAAGACCCTTTACTGCTATTCGTGCAATTCAGTTTATCCTGTGGAAGTTTACTACCTTGGAGATCCACCGAGCTGCAGCAGGTGCGGTTCAACAGACATATCTCTTGTTGACGCAGATGAAGCTTCTGTGATAGATATGATGTCAGGAAAGAACGATGAACTTAGGAACAGGGCTGAAAAGGCCAGGGCACTTATCAGGGACCACGGAAAGAAGGCCGCCATAGCGCTATGCTTTGACGTGCCTATTTCCAAGATACCTGAGACGATTTCAGGCAAGGAAGATGACCTGTTCTTCCTTGCGCTAATGGATGCTGAAAGGAAAAGGATAATAAGAAAACGCTAGGGAGCCAAGTGTCTTGAATCCCGTGGATAGAGAACAACTTCCCTGATGTTTTCCCTGTTCATGAGCACCATAAGCAACCTGTCTAAACCCATCCCCCATCCAGAATGGGGCGGCATTCCCCACCTGTAAACCTTCAAATGCTCAGAAAAGCTTTCAGGGTCAAGACCGCTCGCCTTCAGCCTTGTACTCAGCATCTCGTGCTGGTGTATTCTCTGGCCCCCCGAAGCTATTTCGAGCCCCCCGTACATCAGGTCGAACGATTCGCTAAGAACATCGCCCTTTGGCATGGTGTAAAAGGGCTTAAGAGAAATCGGCCAGTCAACGATAAAGTAGTACCCCTTACCCTTCCCAAAGTCGCCAAGAACGTCAGAGGAGAGGTCGTCACCAAACTTTAGCCCCGCATGTTTTACTATATCCTCATAAGTGTATACTGGAAAGCTTTCTGGCATGGCATAATTGATTTCAAGCTTGCTGTACATTTCCCTGACAAGCCCCTCTATGAGTTTCATCACATCCTCCCTCCTTGCCATGGCTGCCTCTATGTCAACGCTTGTAAATTCATTGAGGTGTTTCACGGTGTTTGATTTTTCTGCCCTGTAGTAGTGGGCAATCTCAAAGACCTTCCCCAGAGATAAAACCAGTTCCTCCTTGTAAAGTTGCGGGCTCTGAGCGAGATATGCTGGTCTACCAAAATAATCAAATTTGAATAGTTCTGCGCCCCCTTCTGAGGCGGTTGCTATTATTTTTGGCGTATCGACTTCAACAAACCCGGAGCCCGCAAGGAATTCCCTTATCACGCGCATTGCCCTTGCGCGGGTTAGGAAAACGACCCTTTCATCTGGAACCCTGAGGTCAAGTGGCCTGTTGTTCACCCTTGTGGTTAATTCACTCTTTACCTTAGAAGCCGGGTCTATTGGAAGCACGGTATCTGCGCTGTTGAGAACCTCGAAGCCCTCAATCCTAACCTCGAAAGGGCTGGCTTTTCCTTGCCCCCGTGCCACCTGCCCCCATATCTTTACGTAGCTTTGCCTGGGAACCTGAACAATCTTCTTTGCCATGTCCTCCCGCGCTATAGCCTGATAATTTCCTTCCGGGTCACCCATGACTACAAATGTTATCTTTCCAAGCTGTCTGAAGCTATCTATCCAGCCGGTCAGGGTTACGCTCTTTCCCTCAAGACCTTCCAAGTCCCTGGACTGCACTTCTCCTTGGCCTCCCTCTTTCAAACCTTCCTCTTTCAAATTCAAATATCACGTCGTCGCCCTTTATTGCCTTGACAATCTTCGCGGCCTTGCCCAGGTCAACTGGAAAATTCATTCCCCGGGACCCTGATATTACGGCCTTGATCTGCCTGGTCCCGTCAGGTATCCACACTACATTAACTGTAAGTATCCTTACAGGGTAAAGCAGGTCTTCGATAAATTGCCTCATATCTGATGTCTGTTCTGCAACCCAGAAATTGCCCAGAGCTTCCTTAAGCTTACCCATCAATGGCCTGTTTGACAACACGGCCCTTGCTTCACCCTGGTTCAGCACCAGCACATAATCGTCATCAATAAGGTATGCCCTTTTAAGTGTAAGCCTGTCCAAGGCTGGAACCTGCGTTGCTAGCTTTGCAAGCACGAACGATGCTTTCACATCTGCATCACTTATTTCGCCGTTCTTCAGCCTTTCCTCACACCTTGGGCATAAAACTCCTACCCTTGCATCAAAGGTGCATATTGGAAACTTCAAATGTCCTCATATTGGTAAGTTTACAGGGTTTAAAAATCTATTCCCTTTATTATTTCATAAACGTTCATACAATTTTAAGGCTTGGCGCGTGTAACCTGTTGTTTATAGCTACATTAAGCAGGAGAGGTGTCAGGGGCTCTAGGTACCTTGATGTGTAAAGCTTCCCGGCATAAACCGGCCTTAGCCCACCAATTGACCTGATTAACGCTGCAGCCTTTTCATATGTGGCCCTCTCATCAGCTGCAACCATTACATCATAATCCAGTGTCTGCGTAAGGTCAGCGAGCCTCATGGCTGGAACTGTATGGAATGCCGATACTACGCTCTGGCTTCCGGTCCTTGACCTGACAAGCTCAGCAGCTGAAAGTTGCTGCCCATTAACCTGATATGGAACATATGAAAATCCCTCATTTGTTTTTTTCATTGGCACAACAGGCACTATCACTGTCCTGGAAGCGTCAACCGTTAACCCATCCAGAAACTGCGGCAGCACCTCAAAAGGTATGCTAAATATTATGTATTCCCCATTAGATATTGCCTCACTGTTTTGCATTCCTGTAATTTTTGGAATGCGCCCCCTGATGCCCCTAAATTCAGCAATGTACTGGTCGGCTATGGACCTGGCCTTTTCAGGATCCCTTGAACCGATTATTACCTCTGACCCTTCGGCAAGTCTGAGCGCAAGTCCCTTCCCCAGATCCCCCGTGCCTCCAAGAATTGAAACTTTCATGCCAGATTTCTGCCGGGCAGATTTTAAAAGCTTATTGTTATTACATTTGCATTTTTCTATATCAAATGCAAATACTTTAAACACTAAGTAAAGCTTTTAAGCTCAATTTATAAAATGTCCAAACATGGCAGATCAGTTAACCAGTGTTTTCAAGATATTGGACCAGGTAAAATCAGAAAGGGGAGCCCTGGGCACCGTAGTAAATTTTGTAAATATACAGGGAAGGCCCTACATAAAGGTGCAGTGGAAAAACGGCACCTACGGTATATATGGAAATGAAGAAATAAAGAGATATAAGATAAAAAGGATGACGTAGGCAGATGAGCGCAGGTTTTTCCCCGCTTTTCGGATTTATTCCTAATTCACCAACAGAATATGCGCTGTACATGGTGATAATATGGGTGCCGTACATAATTTTGATAATTTACGGCCAGAGGCTTCAGGGCTATGCAATAATGGCAGACGTGGGGAGATACCTGTCTAGGTTAAAGGTTGATTCGGAAAAATCAAGAGGAAACCTGCTTGGATACCTTCAGAGAAAAGGCGTTGCCGGGGATGGGCAGAAAACGATAGAGGGAATGATACAGAGCGTTACGATATTCCCCGAAAACATGGACCCTGTGGGAATTGTAGGCAAAATGGAGCTCATAATTAGAACTCAGGAGGAGCACGTAAAGTTAAGGGTCAGGGAAATAATGAAATCAGCAAACGACCTTGAAAGGACCGCTGCAATAAATATGCTTGAAATTGCATCTGCGCTGGACATGATATTCAGAGTGGTCAGGCATTTTTACCTGATGACCAAGAAATCACCAGATGGCATTTACCTTGCTGCGCAGCTCCAGATGATACTGCCCAGCATAGTAAAGCAGGCAGATGCATATCTTAACGCGATGGATGCTCTGGAAAAACTACTTCCGCTGGGTGATGCTGCAGGGCCGCTCACTGTATCCAGGTGGATGAAGGACTCTCAGAAGTATGAGCATGACGATGAAACTGTTTATTCAGAAATGGATTATAAAGGTAGGAAAGTGGCAATAATCAAGGCAAAGGGTCCAGGGGCAAGCGTGGGAAAGGTCGACGATGCACTGACCAGCCTGCTAAAAGGACCATATTCTGGATCTTCTGCAGTGGTTATGATTGATGCAGCACTAAAACTTGAAGGAGAAAAGTCTGGTGATGTTGCAATGGGGATGGGAGCAGCAATAGGCGGAATAGGTACTGAAAAGTTCAAGATCGAAGAGATATCCACCAAACTTGGCATCCCCGTGTATGCAGTTATAATAAAGGAGTCACTTATTGAAGCAATTTCAGTAATGACAAGGGACATAGCAGAAGCAACAGATCAGGCGAGAAACACCATACTTTCCCTTGTAGAAACCCAAGTACCAGAGGGAGGAAAGGCGGTTATAATTGGAGTGGGGAATACGCTGGGGGTTGCACAGTAAATGATGTCCAGACAGAAGAACCAGCAACCCCCAAAGTACTATACCGTGGAAGAGTGCCCTAAATGCGGTTATAAGATAAAGAGGGATTTTAAGGAGGGTGATTATGTGCTTAAGATTTCAGGCGTTTGTCCAAAGGACAATTCACCCATGTTTATTTCCATGATATATACTGAAGTGGATCAGCCAAAAAAGCAGTAAGTGTGGGTTTGTAGAAACGCATAAAAATGGGTTATCAGGTAAGTTTGTCATGACCATAGCCTGTCCCGACTGCGGGCAACCGATGATGTATGAGCCTGCCACAAAGATGTATGTATGCAAAAGGTGCGGCCTTTATGTCACATATAACCAGCTGGTTAAGCTGATAGACGAAAAGAAATTTAAAGAAAACAATGACCCAAAAAAGGAATACCTGAAATGGTGGCTGGGAGACAAAAAATAACTCACTTTACACCCTTAACGCTCTGCGCCAGCTTCCTGAGAAGCTGCTGCTTTGGAATGGTTCGTTTTGCCTGTATGTAAAAGGTCCTCCTGTTATTTCTCTTTGGATGTCTGGCTTCAAGCTGCTGAGCTTCAATGTTCATTTTTTTAAGTGCATCCATAAATGGTTCAGGCCTGGGGTTTGACACGGAAAGGTTCTTTGGAACCCTTCTTCCCTGACTCCTGCTAAGGGATGAATCAAAGTAATCCAACCATATCACCTGCTTGTCCTCCTCCTTCATGCTCAATAAAATCAATGGGGATGCTTAAAACGCTTGCGATTCAGAAATTTTCTTCAGGTTGTTTATCCTCTTTACTATGTTTGGATGAGTTGAAAGCATCTCCTCAATCCTGTCAGTAAAGGTTGTCCTCCTGTTCATGACATATTGTAGTGCTTCATCAGAACTCAGCGCCTTAAGGTCGTCCGCATTGATAGAAGATGGGTCCACTATGAAAAGCGCTCTCATGGTTCCAGCCTGCTTTGCTTCCTTGGGCTTCCTCTTTGAGGTTATTGAACTATAAATGTATAATTTTGCAAGTGCGGAGCTCAGTTTCCTTGCGCCGTTGTCAACAACCTGTGTCGAATGGAAGTCAGCATAGCTTTCCCTCATTCTGCTGAACGCAAGCATCAGCAGGCTCATCACCATGTACCCCAGAAAAGCAATTATGCCTATGATCACCATGACGCCGGAATTGTTCCTCTGGTCAAAAAATGAATCTATCATGAAAATGTAGGCAATATAATATAGTATTGCCGGCAGTATTGATACCACCATCATGACCTGAACATCTCTGTGCTTCAGATGTCCCAGCTCGTGCCCCAGAACTGCCTCAACCTCGTCCGGATTCAATATCCTGAGGAGCCCCCTTGTGACTGCAACCTTGCTCCCTGTGAGGGGCGAACCATATGCAAATGCATTTGGCATGTCTATGTCAGCTACAACAAGCTTTGGTTCTTTTATACCGGCCCTCTGAGCTATTCTCTTCACCGCACCGCTTACTTCCGGCAGCTCACCATCCTTTACCTCCCTTGTGTGGTACATCCTGTCTATTAGCTTGGGGCCGAACAGCCATTCTACTATGTTTATCAGTGCCACTATTGAAACCACAAGGATTATGTTGGTGACGCCCACCAGGGCAAATATGCCAAATATAAGAAGCGTTGTGAACCCTATTATAATCAGCAGGGTCACTATCATGTTTGCCCTAAGTTCAAAAAGAGAAAGGTTCAACTTTGATCACTATGGGTAGCTTTATGGTCTATCTTATAAAATTTTACCCAATTATAAAGCCATTGCTTTTAAGCGGATCGCAGTTACGCTTTTAAGTTTCTCTTCTCAATAATTATGTAATGCAGTCAGCAAAAAACCAATTAATGCCATATGGATGCAGGATGGGAACAGAACAATGAATTTGAGGATATAACAGGCAACCTTGATTTCTACATGGCAACTGAGGAGGGAAGGGCACAGCTTGTTGAAATTACAAAAAAGCGCGAAAAGAAGTTCATTGAAAACTTCACTGTAAAACCCTGAACTTGTAGCCGTAATATATCAGGCCGCCCTTTCCGTCCTCTGTCCACTTTCTCACCGTAGCCTGCACCCTTGCCCCCGCCTTGAGCTTCTCTTCATCGGCATCTGCAATCATTGAAATTATGTTCACGCCGTTGTCGAGCCTTATCAGGCCAAGGTATATTGGTGCATATTCTTTGAATTCCTGTGCTGGTTCACTGAGCTTTGTATATGCAAGCAACGACCCGCTTTTCGGCATCTCCCTTTCTTCCAAGTTTCTGGACCCACACTTTTTACAGACCCTGACTGGGGGGAAAAATTCCGATCCGCAGTCCTTGCATTTAGACCCGATAATCCTGGTGTAGACCTTCCTGTTCCTCCAGTAGGCTATTGGTATCATAATTTACTCAACCCTCCTCAATACATGAATCACCGCAGTTGTATCAACGCCTCCCACATTGTGGGTCAACCCCACTTTGGCTCCATTCACCTGGTTCTGACCTGCTGTGCCTGCCAGCTGCATGAACGCTTCCGCTATCTGGTAGGCCCCTGTTGCTCCAACCGGGTGCCCCCTTGCCTTCAGCCCGCCAAAGGTAAGTATTGGCAACTCCGAACCCATGTTGAACCTCCCATTTGCCGCATCCTGAGGCGCCTTACCCTTTTTGGATATGCCCATAGCTTCAAGTGCGAGCGATGCGACAATCGGGAATGCATCGTGCACTTCCATAAAGTCTATGTCCGGCACGCTTATGCCTGATTTCTGCATGGCCCTTTTAAATGCGAACTCTGTAGCAAGGAATCTCAGCGGCTCTTCCCTCTGCGCAACTATCAGGTCATTTGTTGCTATTTCTGACGAAAGAATTTCAACAGGCCCGTCCTTTGCGCTTAGAACCACCGCTGCTGCCCCATCGCCCGAAGGCGCGCTGCTTAGAAGCCTTATGGGGTCGGCTATAACCTGCGACCTTTTTACATCTTCTATCGTAACCGCCTTCCTGTACTGGGCATGAGGCGATGTCACAGCATTTTTGTGGGCTATCACCGGAAAATAGTCCATGAGTTCCTCCTCAACATTATACGAGTTCATGTATAGCCTCATTAGCAGGGCATTCAGGGATATAAATGATGCCCCGACCGCCTGCGTGAAGTCCGAGCTTTCTGCCATTGCCAGTGCCTTGGTCGCCTTTGGCGTATCCATATCTTTCATTTTTTCAACACCAACCACGAGCACGTTTTCATATTCACCTGATTTTACAGAGAGGTAACCCTCATGAACCGCGGCTCCCCCCGATCCACAGGCTGCCTCTACTTTTATTGCTTCCACTCCCTTCATGCCAAGTGAACTTGCAAGCAGGGCGCCCAGGTGCTCCTGGTGGTTGGCATACCCCGACATCATGTTTCCAACTATTATTTTGTCCACCTTTGCCCCGTTGGCTGCGTCAATTGCTCTGATTGCGGCATCTGTCATCAGGTCCACTAGAGACTTGGTCCAGTACTCGCTTACGGGCAGGGCTGAGGCTGCCCTTATAAAAACCCTGCTCATTTCAGTATCTTGCCCCTCCACCTTGCATATGTAGCATAATCAACTTCCCTGTAGTTTCTTAATCTTTCGCTGAACGGAATGTATCCGTCGTCATCATCCCTTGAATTCACTTCTATAACAAACGCGTCGCTGCCCGCACCGCTGCCAAAGCTTGCCAGCATTATCTTGTCCCCCGTCTCCGCCATGTCAAGCACCTTTGTCAGAGCAATCAATGTGTTTGCTGAATATGTATTCCCTATGTCGTCATTGAGCAGGGCCGGCTTCAGCTGCTCATCCGTAAAGCCAAGCCTTCTCCCCACTTCAACCGGAAACCTTGGATTTGGCTGGTGAAATATTGCATACTTGAAATCAGATGGCTTCATGCCAGTTTCGGAAAACAGCATCTTCACACTTGAGGTTGTGTGAGTAAAATATGCCGGTTCGCCGGTGAACCTACCCAGGTGCACCGGGTACTGGTCATGGGGCCTCCTCCAGAAATCAGGGGTGTCTGTTACATAAGATACCGAGTGCTCTATTTTAGCAACTTCCTTGCCGTTAGGCCTCCCAAGCACAATTGCTGCTGCGCCGCTTCCGGCTGTAAACTCAAGCTCATCAGCCGGCCTGCCCTGTGCAGTATCGGCACCAATTGCCAAGCCATAATCGATTGTTCCAGCAGAGACCATTCCGCTTATCAGTTGCACCGCCTCGGTACCCGCCTTGCATGCAAACTCAAGGTCAACACCCAGTGTGCTGTTGTAGCCAAGTATATCGCTAAGCATCGAACCGGTGGGCTTTACTGCGTAGGGCTTTGATTCCGAACCCACAAGTATAGCCTGAATTTTCGGATAATTAGCCATGCTCAGTGCCTGAGATGCCGATTCGTAGCTCATTGTCAGTATATCTTCATCGTACGATGCTACTGCCTTCATTCTGTTTGGCCCAGCACCTCCCCCGTGCCATACCCTAGCTATTTCTTCAGTCCTTATCCTGTAGAATGGCACATATGCGCCATATCCAAGAATAGCTGCGTTCAAGTTCATGGGGTGTCAAAAAGTGCCGGCATATTTAAAGGCGCAAAAAAGCAGCGCCCAATTAGACTAGGGTCTAATAAACAGCTCCCTGCGCAGGTCATAACCAACTTTATTTAAGGAAGTTACGCGGGCTCTTATGCCGGCCATAGATGGTATAAGGTAGTCATACACGTAGTCGTCCCCAAGATGAAGGATCCTGTAAGGCCTTACATGCTCCCCTTCGATCACCATTTTCCAGAATGTTTCGTCCTTCCTTGGCGTGCCCATGTCTACGCATGAATAAATGCCATCAAACAGTTTCAGGTTAACAGTAAGTTCCAGCACCTCCTTCGCAACGTTGGTGGTAAGTATTACCCTGTACTTTTCCCTGAGCCGGCTCACCTGACTCTCATCAACTTTCACATATATGTTCGATGCCGCCTTCTTGAATTCTGTCATGTCAAGCGAAAGCTCATTGACCCAGTATGAGGGCCTGTACCAGTTAAGGCTTGAAGGCCCAACCGCGCTGTAGCTTTTCCTCAGCTTTTTAACAGATTCCTCAAAGCTCGTGCCCCTGCTTCTTGAATACAGCTCGGGAATGACCCTATACCACATGTCATCATAAACCCTGCAGTCTGCTATAGTGCCACATAGGTCCAATGAAACAACGTTATAATTCAACGGGATTTATCGCCTTCATACATGACCTTTAGCTCGTCTAGGCTTACAGGCTGCCCCTCCTGAAGCTTCTTTTTTATTTCTTCTCTAACTTTTTCCATGTTAACCTGTCCCCCCAGGTTGACAGAGATTCCTTCCTTTTCCCTTTCACGTTCTCTTTTCCTTTCCTCCTTTCTTTCTTCCTTTTCCTTCTCCTTATATTTCATCAGTTTTAACTTGATCCTAAGCACCTCTGCCTCCTTTTTGAGTCCCTCCCTTTCTTCTATCAGCTTTCTGACATCGTCTCTCAGTGGCTGTTCTGTCGCATTCAGTTCCTTTAGCCTGTCTACAAGCTTGTTCCTTTCATCGCTTACCTTCTTTTTTGATTTCATAATTTCCAGTCTTTTTGCGAGCTCCTTCTCCCTTTTGTATTCCATGTCTTCATCCTTTTTTTTCATCACTGTTGTTTCAATCCTTTTTTCTATTTCAATTAGTTCCCTCTGGGCTTCCAAAATATCCTTATCACTGTAGTAACCCTGAGGCCTTGTTTCCCTGAGCTTGCTCCTTATGGATTCCTTTTCATCTCTTATCTGCTTTAGCTTTTCAAGGATTTCCCTAAGCTTCAGGCCATCTTCCTTTATCTTGTTTAACTTTTCATTTAGATCTTCATCCAGTTTCGACAAACCCCTTCACTCCTTTGGCAAGCTCTTTACCGACTTCCCTTGTGGTTAGCCTGCCTCCTGCATCAGGAGTAAGGATGCCCCCCTTAATACTTTTTTCAACCACAGAAGATACTGCGGCTGAAGCACGCATAGCGTCGCTGTCTGACCTAGAAATTCCGATGTGGTTAAGCATCATTGAAAGCGACATGACCATTGAATAGGGGTTTGCCACCCCCTTTCCTGCTATGTCAGGGGCCGAACCGTGCACGGGCTCAAATAGCGAATTTAAATCTCCTATATTTGCTGAGGCTGCAAATCCCAGCCCACCGGCTATCTGGGATGCTTCATCGCTCAGAATGTCTCCGTAAACGTTCGGTGTAAGTATTACATCAAACTGCTCGGGGTTCCGAACCAGGGCCATGCTCATCGCATCGACGTACTTTTCATCAACAGTCAGGCCGTTATTCCCAAGCTCCTCCAATGCCACCCTCCTGAACAGCCCGTCGGAAACACGGAGGACGTTTGCCTTGTGAACCACTGTAACATGCTTCTTCCTCTTAACAGCATATGCCGCTGCCACTTTCGCTATTCTGCGAGTTGCCCTCTCGCTTATTATCCTTAGCGATGTGGCAACCCCCTGAACCTCAAATTCAATTCCCTTGTAAAGATCCTCCGTGTTTTCCCTGACTATTACTGCATCTATCTTTCCTGCATATGGAACCCCCTCGTATGACCTTGCCGGCCTGATGTTTGCATAAAGGTCAAGCCTCTGCCTTACCGCTACAATGCTTTCAAAAGCACTTTCCCCAACCGGGCCCTTGATCGCCGCATCAGAAAATTTTATCCCTTCAACGGTATCCTCTGGCAGCGCACTGCCTCTTTCAGTCTTGCTCTTATCCCCTAGATCATAAAATATTATGTCAAATTTCACTGGAAAGCTTTCCTGAATCGAATTTAGCACTTCAATAGCTGCATCAGATATTTCCGGTCCTATCCCATCCCCCTTCATCCACGCTATCCTGTACTTCATAAAGAATTTCCCCTTTTCAGCAGCAGCTTGTTTATACCGTCGATCATGGCCTCCACGCTGGACATCACAATGTCAGACCCTGTAAAAGTAGAAGATGCAACGTGACCGGCCTCATCCTCCACCTTCACGCTCACCTGTGCCAGCGAATCAGACCCCCCTGTAACTGCCTGTATGCTGTACTCCCGCAGATACAGTGTCATTGTACCCTCCAGCGCTTTTTGAATGGCCTTCAGCGAGGCATCTACCGGGCCTATGCCCGTGCTTGAAGATTCAAGCGTTTTGCCGTTAAAAGAAAGCCTGAGGGATGTGGTTGGAAGCACGTTGACCCCAGTTACCGAGACCATTCCTCCAACGTCAACAAACTTTTTTGGAGAGCTTCCAGTTACTGAGCTGGCTATTGCATAAAGGTCAGCATCGGTAACCTGCTTGCCCTTGTCCCCAAGGACCTTCACCTGATTTACGATCTCGTTAAGCTGGCTGTCACTGAACTGCACGCCCATTTCCTTCAGCATTGCAGCTATGCCATGGCTGCCTGCATGTTTGCCTGCCATGAACCATCTCTTTCTCCCTATGAGTTCAGGGCTTATTGGCTCATACGTTAGTGGGTTTGAAAGTATCCCATGTGTGTGTATTCCGCTTTCATGGCCAAATGCATTGTCGCCTACAAGAGGCTTGTTCTTTGAAACCTGAACGCCGGTGAGCTTCTCCACAAGCTTGCTGGTTTCATATATTTTTTCGAACCTGATGCCGGTTTCTATTCCATAGAGCATTTTAAGCCCAACAGCAACCTCTTCAATGCTCACATTGCCTGCCCTTTCGCCTATTCCGTTAATTGTGCCATGGAACTGATCTGCCCCGGCAACTATGGCAGAAAGCGTGTTTGCTGTGGCCAGACCAAAATCGTTATGACAGTGAACGCTTACTCCAACACCCGGGACCTCTTTTTTGATCTGAACAACAAGTTCAGCCATCAGCTGGGGCGAAGCGAATCCAACTGTATCGGCTATGTCAAGCATTTTTGCTCCAGAACCCGCTGCGGCCTTGAATGCCTGCATAAGGAAGGCCCTGTCGCTCCTTGTCGAATCCTCTGCTGAAAATTCAACCTCCAGCCCCTTATCCCTGACATATGCTGTCCACTCGCTTATAGCACTCAGCACTTCTTCCCTTGTCATGTTAAGTTTGTATTTCATGTGAATGTCGGACGTCGCGATGAAGAGGTGAACGCGCTCAACCCCTGCTGAAATTGCAAGCTCAACGTCCTTCCTGTTTGCCCTTGCAAGAGCAGCAACCTTTGAGTTAAGCCCCAGATTCGCTATTTTTTTAACCGCCTGATACTCGCCCTCACTCGAAATCGGAAAACCAGCTTCTATGACATCCACCCCCAGGTCGCTGACCTTTTTTGCGATTTCTATCTTTTCTTCAGAAGTCAGGCTAACCCCCGGTGTCTGCTCGCCATCTCTAAGAGTTGTATCAAGCACGTATGCTCTTGGCAATTTTGCTTACTTCTCTAATCCGGCCATTTTTCTTATCTTTTTGCCTACAGTTTCAATTTGGAGGTTTTCTATATCCTGCATCATCTTTTCCAGCCTTTTTCTGCTTTCAGCCGGATTTCCGGTCCATTCCTTCGCAAATGATCCGTCCTTTATGGATTCTAAAAGCTCCTGCATTTTCTCCTTTGTTTTATCGTTTATTATGTATGGACCCTTCGTTATCCCGCCGTACTTTGCTGTATCGCTTACTGCCTTCAACATTCCAGTAAGTCCAGACGAGTAAACCAAGTCCACTATGAGCTTCATCTCATGCAGGACCTCGAAGTATGCAAGTTCAGGCGTGTAACCGTTCTCAACAAGAGTTTCAAATCCTGTATTGATCAGGTACATCAGGCCACCGACCAGCACCGCCTGCTCGCCAAACAGGTCCTCCTCGGTCTCCTCAGAAAACGTAGTTTCCAGAACCCCTACCTTTGTCGAGCCTAATGCCTTCGCGTAGGAGAGCGCCAGCTGCCTGGCCTTGCCACTGTAGTCCTGCCCCACTGCTATGAGCGATGGCACACCAAATCCCTGCTGGTAAGCCTCCCTAAGCTTGGGCCCGGGGGATTTCGGCGCCACCATAAAAACATCGACATCCTTTGGGGGGCTGATCAGGCCGAACCTTATGCTGTATCCATGCGCAAACATAAGTGCCTTGCCAGCTTTCAGGTTGGGCTCGATGCTTTCCCTGTAGACCGTGCCGTGTTCAGTATCTGGAATGAGCACGCATATTACATCTGCCGCCTTTGAAGCTTCACTAATGCTTGTAGGCTTGAAGCCATCCCTTTTTGCGGCTTCCCATGATTTTCCGCCCTCCCTTACTCCCACAGTTACCTTAACGCCTGAGTCCTTTAGGTTCAGAGCGTGGGCTCTCCCCTGACTTCCGTAACCTATTACAGCTACTGATTTTGATTTAATTAAAGATAAATCAGTGTCCGAATCGTAATATATCTTTACCACTTTCTTTCACCAATGCGGTTATCCCCGTCCTCGATATATCCTTTATCTTATATTTACTGAGTTCCTGCAGCAGCGCGTCGGAATTTTGTGGTTCTCCGCAGTGTTCTATGTAGACTCCCTCATTAACTGTAAGTTTAGCACCGTATTTTTTGCATATACCTTCCAGCCCTGCATCACTGCCCTCCATCCTTATCAGCGTGAGTTCTCTCAGCGTGCATGATTCCAGCGGCGCTTCAACCACCTCATAAACGTCTATGATCCTCTTAACCAACCTTGCAAAGGCGTCAGCTCCCTCTTCATCAACATCTATTGAAATTACAATCTTGGATTCGCCTGGAATGTTGGCCTTACCCACGGTAACACTCTCAATGTTAAAGTTTCTTCTCCTGAATACCGATGTTATCCTGAAGAGCACACCTGGCCTGTCAGCTACACGTATAAAGAATATCCTTTTGCTGCTCATACTATCATTTCCCTCAGGCTCTTGCCGGACGGAACAAACGGCAAGACATTTTCCTCGGGCGGTATTGGAACGTCTATGACAGTTGTAACTTCATTGCTTAAAGCTTCCTTAAATGCCTTGTCGAAGTCTTCTGCCCCATTTACCTTTATGCCTTCGGCACCATATGCCCTGGCCAAATATGAGAAGTCTGGCGATTCCCCAAGCCAGGAAGCAACCATCCTGTTGTCATAAACCATCCTCTGCCACTGGGCTATCATTCCAAGTGTGGAGTTATTGAATATAATTACTATAACCGGTATCCCTTCCTTTACGCTTGTCGCAAGGCTGTTTGATGTCATCTGGAAGCTGCCATCGCCAGCAAGGTCTACGACATTTGAGCCGAACCTTGCCACCTTAGCCCCTATTGCAGCGGGGAACCCGAACCCCATAGTACCAAGTCCGCCACTGGTTATGAAGGTTCGTGGCTTTAGCGCCTTGTAAAACAGCTCTGCCCATGCCTGTGTCTGCCCAACTTCTGTCGTTACAATGTCATGGTCAGCAAGCTGTTCTCTGACCTTCCTTACTATTGCGGGAGATACCGCCTGGCCTCCAAATACTTTGCCATCAAACTGATCTTTAAGTTCCTTTACCCTCCTTTTCCATGGCGAATTTTCTGCATATGGCATCATGCTCTTTACAAATTGCAGTATCATTGCAAGCGATTCGTTTACATTCCCCGTTACTGCCAGCTCATTTTTGAGGTTCTTTTTGGCTTCGGTAGGGTCGATGTCAAGGCCGATTATCATCTTTTCCCTTTCAAATTCTCCCGCGTCCATGGTGGTCCTGTCAGAGAACCTTGCCCCGATTCCTATAACCAGGTCTGATTCCGTTATGAGCCTGTTGGCATGATAAGTGCCGTGCATGCCAATTGGTCCAACGCTCAGGAAGTGGTTTTCTGGCACAGCGCCCTTCCCCATCAATGTGCTTGCGATTGGCGCCATTAGCGTTTCAGCAAGTTCAACAGCCAATGGACCGGCATTTGCTTTGATGGCCCCGCCTCCAACAAGTATAATTGGCCTCTGTGCCTGTAATATGAGCTTCGCCGCCTCTCTTGCCTTAGCCGGGTCTGGCTTATAGCTGGTATCATATCCTTTAAGGTCAACGCTTTTGAAAAAGTCCATTTCATCTGACCCTGTCTGAACGTCCTTCGGTACATCAACAATGACCGGTCCCTGCCTGCCGGTTGATGATATGAAAAATGCCATCTTTATTGCTTCAGGTATTTCTTTTGGGTTCAGAGGTTGCATGGCGTACTTGACAACCGGCATATAAACGCCAACCGTGTCAATTTCCTGAAATGCATCCTTGCCAATAAATGGCTTTGCAACCTGCCCAGTTATGGCTACAACCGGTGAAGAATCCATATAAGCAGTCGCAACTCCTGTAAGCAGGTTGGTTGCACCTGGGCCTGACGTAGCTGAACATACACCGACCCTCCCTGAGGCTCTGGCATAGCCGTCAGCCATGTGGGATGCTGATTGCTCGTGCCTGGCTAGTATGTGCCTTATTTTACTGTCCTTTAGCGCATCATACAGGGGCAAAGTTGCACCACCTGGTATTCCAAAAATGACATCTACCCCTTCGTTCTCCAGGGCCCTTACTATTGCCCTAGCCCCTGACATATAATTATCAGTGTGCATATTACAGCTGGTATACAACTATGATTTTATAAATTTTAGGTATATAATACGTTTATCAAATAAAAATTTTTAATCTATTTTTTACAATAAAAAACGCATAAAAAGATTTTTTATCCATATTTTAGAGTAAAAAAATGGATAAAATCAATCTTAATTGCCTTAAATTCGCATAAATATTTAAGATTTTAAATATCTGCTGGAATTTGCATATATTTTTGATTTATATTGCAATTTTTACATATTTTTTATAAGATCCTCAAGCCATTTTTGCAGTATGCCAACCTGAAGAGGCACAACATAAGCTGAAGCCATTAATCCAGCTACTTTAGCTCTGTCCATCATATCAAGCAAAATTTTTCTGGTTGCCAAACCGGGATTGCCTGAATTTGCAACGCTTTCCGGCACCACAAAACCTTTTTCCATGAGCTTACCTGCAGTATCCATACTCTCGAAGGCTGGCACCGAAATCATCACTTCGCCAGAAAAACCCAGCCTGCCCAGCATCATGATGTCTTCTTCCTCTGGATACATCTGAGTTACGAAAAACCTGACCCCTGCTGTTATCCTTTCCCTTGTTTTGCGTTCATTGGAAATTACAGCTCCTACAAGTTCGCCCTCCTTTACTGCGTACGGCAACAGTTCAGATACTGTTGATGCGCGGGATGGCCCTTGAACCAGCAGCATTTGCCTTATCCCCATAACCGACAGCCCCCTAATGTATGACCTGTTTGCCGCGATGTCCCGGTGGCCAACTGAAATGGTAGAAATGAGCCGGGCGGCGTATGACCCTTTAATTCCAGCAACAAATGCGCAGTTGTCCACTGTAACCCTGCCCAGAGGCATGTCTGTAAGGTTGAAGCCATTTACAAGCCCTGAGAAGTTATCCATAAAGCGATAAGAAGTGTCTAGGGATTTAATGTAATGTGGAGGAACTTCTGCGATTATTTTGCGCATTTCAGTACAGCTGCACCCTTCCTTCCAGTATGTCCTTCCAGGTTTGTGGCGCTTTGTCGAGTATTTCATTTACTATTGGTTGTGAATATGCACTAACAGCTTCGCTGCTCATTTCGGAAACTGCTTCTATGTAAACCGATTGGGGGTCAGTTATTGGTTTCCCGATCTGGCTCAGCATGTAAACTGATGCACTGCTGATTTTCTTGTTTTCTTCAACAACCTTTTGAGCTATCCTTTGGGAAAGGATTGTGTAAAGTTTACCGGTATGGCTGATCGGGTTCTTGCCTGCTGTTGCTTCAAGCGTCATCGGCCTAAGCGGCGTAATCAACCCATTGGCCCTGTTACCCCTTCCCACCTGACCGTCGTCCCCGCTTTCGGCGCTTGTACCAGTTACCGTAAGATAGTATATCCCCTTAGAGGCGTTATCTGCATTGTTCAGCTTTATCTGCACGTCAAGCTCTGTAGCACCTGAAGCTATTTCATTTAGCTTTCCCGTCAGCTGTTGCTTGATTTCATGATATTCCCCGCTGCCCTTTAAAAGCGACGATATCATGGCTGCCGCAACTGTAAGCGTCACTTTCTTTTCATTTCTGAATCCCATCACCTTTATGTCCTCCCCAACCGGGGGAAACTCTGACTTGCCCTTTTCCGAATTAAGGTACTTTTCCACTTCCAGCACCAGCCTCTCTGTGTCAGTAAAGGGGTAGAAGCCAACCCCAAAGCTTGTATCGTTGGATAATGGTATTTCCTTTTCCGAGTTGAAATTCCCAACTAGGTCTGCGCTTCCCTGCTTTATCCGGTAATCGACTATTACGTGAGATTCTGGATCAAGGTACCTGAATGTCTTTTTCAGCTCATCCTTTACCACCTTCAGAGCCATTGTGCCTATGGGCACAACCTCTTCTCCTCCAATCCTGCTGATTGCCCTTCCCACGAGCATTATGTACATCGGTTCGAGAACTTCACCGCCTCCAAACCACGCCCTTGACTGCCCTCCTACCAGTATTGCCTTGTCAACATTATGGTGAAGTATTTTTCCAGTCTTTTTTATGTAGTAATTGCTCAGTGCTACGCTAAGCTTTTCACTCAGGTTGTCGCACACCGTATCCGGATGTCCCTTCCCTTTTCTCTCTACAAATTCCACTGAGGGTTCATTTTTGTCGTACCTTTTGGCATTTATAATCATATTTAGGCTCTAAGTAGGTCAGAACGGGTTATTATACCTATCACTTTTCCCTTTTTTGTGACAAGCACTGCGTTGTAAAACGTCAGTATCTTTGCTATAAGCTCTATCGGGGCAACTTCGTCTACAAGCGGAAATGGCGGCTCCATTACATCAGAAACCTTCATCTGCTCCAGCTTCCTGATATCTTTTCCCCTGCCCATTGCCTCCACCATTGACCTTTCGCTGATGCTTCCAACAACCCTCTGCTCCCTGTCAAACACTGGCATCTGGCTTATTGAACTTTCGTGCATAACCATGACGGCTTCCTTGACGCTGGCATCGCCGTATATCCAAATCAACCCGTTGTTCATTATGGCCGCTGCATTCAGGGGGCTGGTTGGCTTCATGGATTCAAGGGCCCTAAATATCTGCTGCACCTTGCTGTAGCTCGGGTCAATCCTGCCCGATTCTATCTTGGCAATATATGACTGACTCAACCCAGATATTTTTGCAAGCTGGCGCTGCGTCAGCCTGAGAGCCTTCCTTAGCTTTCTTATGTCATTTATATCATAGTACATGTTCATTGAAAATCCTCGAAGCCACTATGACTGAATCCCATACAGGCGCGAAAGGTGGCGCATAAGGTATGCCAGAGAAGAACAGCTTCTCAGCATCTATTCCGTATGATACTGCCAGACTCAGTGCGCTCAGCCGCCCGAAAATTTCGCCCCCGATGAGCTGGGCACCCAGGGGCACCTTCCTCTTTTTATCAAATATTACCTTCATTTCAATTGTTTCATTTGGAGGAAAGTAAGATGCCCTTGCATTGTGCTTGATCTTTACTGCGTAGTAGTCTACCCCATTGGCCTTGGCTTCTTCTTCATTTATTCCCACGCTGCCTATTCCCATATCGTAGAATTTGGTTATGGCTGCTCCTGCGCTTCCCGGAAATGCCATGGGCATTCCGGCGAGGTTGGACCCGGCGACATATCCCTCCTTGTTGGCTTCAGGCGCAAGAGGAATGTACCTCTTTTTCCCGAGCACAATATCTTTAACCTCTACGCTGTCCCCGGCAGCAAACACCGCTTCGTTGCTTGTCCTTAAATGTTCATCCACCCAGATCGCGCCAGTTTCACCGATCTTCAGCCCCATGGCCTTTGCAAGTTCCACGTTTGGCCTTACTCCAAGCGCAAGCACCACGGCATCAAACCTTTCTGTTGTGCTTCCGTCAGAAATTAAAACGGAGTTGGGCGAATTTTCAATTGATTTAACCTCAAAACCCTCCCTCACTGTAACGCCCTTTGCTCTCATATAACTAGATATTGAGGATGAAATTTCCTGGTCAAGGTTTGGCATTATCCTCTTCATTTCCAGAACGGTTACCCGCTTCCCCTGCCTGCTGAGCGCTTCTGCCATCTCAACGCCTATGTAACCTCCACCTACAACCGCCACGCTGCTGGCCCTGTAAAGGTTTGCCTTTATCCTGTCCCCATCCTCAAGGTGCCTAACCGTGTATATGCTATCGCCGTCAAGCCATTTTTTCACCGGGACAAATGGCACGGCTCCAGTTGCCATCAAAAGGTAATCGAACTTTGTGCTCCCCTCCCCGTTTTCCGAAATAAATGAAACTTCAGAAGCCCCTGCATCTACTGAAGTAACGCGTGTCCTGATGTGGACATCTATGTTTCTTTCCCTGGTAAAAAATTCTGGGGTATAAGTTACCAGTTCATTTATGTCTTTGACTGTATCTTCAACATAGTATGGAACGCCACATGGAGCATAGGAAACATATGATGACTCCTCAAAAACCTTTATGGATGAATCAGGCATGAGCTTCCTCACTCTTGAGGCAGTGCTCATCCCCGCAGCCCCGCCTCCTATAATAACTATGTTTTTCATGTCAAATCCTTATGCCGGCTTGCCTTTAAGCTTATATAATTTTTGCATAATAATTTATTAACGGTCATATGAACTGACACCCAATGCAAGACGAATGGAAAACAGTGGCGAAGAATTCAAGGGACATACAGTACGAAATGCCAGGGTCTCTGCTTAAAATAAAGAACGTTGGCATAAACGGATTTAGGTTCCCCATATCCAATTTCTCAGATGACAGGATAAAGTATTCTGGAGCTAGGGTGAGGGCAACCGTTGATATTCCCCAAAAGATGAGGGGTGCCAATATGTCAAGGACCACCATCGGGTTAATACAATCAATTTCTGATGCAAAAAGAATAGAAGACCTTGCAAGTATTATGGCTGAAAGGATATTGTCTGCGCATGAATACTCCGTTAACAGCAGGGTGGCCATCAGAGGTGAGGGATTTCTGTACACTGAATCCCCGGTATCGTACCTTGATTCCATAGAGCGGTTTGTCCTCTCAGAACGCGCTATAAGGGCAAGGGACGGAAACGAAAACAGCATGCTGGGCGTTACTGTCACTGGAATTTCAACCTGCCCATGCGGGGCAGAGCTGATGAGGACAAAACTTGAATCACATGTGGATAAAATAACGCCAACCCACATGCAGAGGGCCAGGCTGGGCTTATTTATTGACTTTTACGGAAAGCCACAGGCAAATGTAAATGACCTACTTGATGCGGCATATCAGTCAATGAGCGGTTCAGTTTATAGCACGCTCAAAAGGGCTGACGAAGCCTTTGTGATATACAATTCACTTAAGAACACAAAGTTTGTAGAAGACATTTACAGGACTGCAATAAATGCGATTCACATGAAGCTGGCTGGGCTTGACGGTGTGAAGGCAGTCTATGCGCGGGCGGAGAGTTTTGAAAGCATACACGGCTACAATGCCGTTGCGTCAGGCTGGCTTGACTGGAAAACCATTGAAAAATCAGCAAAAATTTCGGGACAATAACCCATTTTAAAAAGCACTGTTTATATATCACTTTTTGATAAGCATTATAATGGTGTTATTTTCTAAGAACTGGCCAACCCAGATACCACTGAAGGCCGGTTACGTTAGCCTGGTTGAAGGAAATGCTGGCATTGGCAAAACCAGCTTTTCACTCGCGTGCTGTATCGAAAGTAAGAAGGACTGCACTTATGTATCATATGCCGAACCCGAATCATCAATCCTATCAAAGGCAAATCTCATATCGCCTGGATCTCAAAATAAAATAAAAATAGTGAGGATGATGACTGGGGACCCTTCAAGGGCCTTTTCCACCATCCTTAATTCACTTGAAAATTCGGAGCTGGTGGTTCTTGATTCACTCGATGCTATGTTTTACGGCATAAAGGATGAAAAAGACATCAGGTCATTCCTTCAACTGATATATAATTCGGTTAAGGGAAAAACGGGCTCGCTTTTAATAATAAGTGAAGGTACAAGCAGCGCTTCGACCCAGATAAAATTTGTGAGCGATGCAATAATCCAGATGACCGACGAAAAAATAATGGGTGGTAAAGCAAGGCGCATAAATGTGACTAAGGACAGGGACAACCCCGTCCCCCCAGAACCGTTCTATTTTACGCTTTTTAATGGGTTCAGGGTAAATGAACCGACGCCTAGTTATTTTTCGTTAAGCATTAAAAACGTCAATGCCATAGCAAGGCCTGAAGAAGCGAACATTGACATGCAGCTAAGCAGGTGGAACAGGATACTTACAGTGTTTGGAGAAGGAGTAAGTCACGTGGTTGGTTCCTTATTCAGGGAATGGGTTGCTGCGGATTATCTGCTTGCCGGAAAAAAGGTCAACTATATTATTTCAAAAATTGAATATGAAGATGAAATTGCATCTAATATTTATCAAATGCTTGGCTCAAAGACGGAAAATTTAAAGGTGATAACTGCCAATGGTGGCAGTTTGGATTTTGACCCAGTAAAGTACAATGCAGTTATGACCTCCGGGCATGTTGGTGATAATGTTGTTAACATTGTGGATGTTCTTGCCGATGAGGAGTTTGCGGTTGTAAACCCCCAGGGGTATGAGCAGTTTGTAAGCCATATAACGCCCCGTAGCTCATCATCTAAAAATTTGTCCCTGCTTTACGGCAGCGGCGACCTGAGCGCTGCCAGAGTGCAAAGGAAGTACGCCGACATGGAAAGGCGCTTGATTTACAAATCCGGCCACCTATTCTGGAAAGCGGTGAAACCGCCAGGATCGCTGTATCACATAGATGTTAACGCTGAAAATAGAACAATGACATTCACTCAGATGATGTAAAATGGAAGGAAGAAAAAATACAGTTGCCAAACTGATCTCTGACGCACTGGCGGAATATGGTGAAATAAACAAAAACGTTGTGCTGTGGCATCTGGAGCATACCTATAATCTGAAACCCGAAAATGTGCAGAACAATCCCGAACTTTTTGTAAGGGCTCTCCACACAATTTTTGGAGATTTTGAGAGCATAGTGGAAAATGCCATTTGCGAAAAAATAGCAGGGGAATATGGCCTAAAATATAACGGTCAGGGCTTTATAGCGCTGCTTAAGGAGCTTAATTTGGAGTGAGAGGAGCAGGGTATCCTGTCAGCACAGTTACCAGCTGTTGATATAGTTTAACTGCTCGCTGCTCAGTTCCTCAAGCTTCACGCCGTTAATGATGAGGAATTTTTTCACAACTCCCTCGTCGACTTCGGACGGTACCGGGTAAACCCTGTTTTCCAATTTGCCGTGGTTCCTGAGCAGGTACAGCGCGCTCAACAGCTGCAGCGAAAATGAAAGGTCCATTATTTCTATCGGGTGCCCGTCAGCTGCCCCGAGGTTTACCAGCCTTCCATCCGCCAGAAGGTATAGGCTTTTCCCATCCTTAAGCCTGAATTCTGTAACATTTGGTCTGACATTGCTGTAGGATACGGCATTGGCCTTAAGCCAAGCCACATCCACTTCAACGTCAAAGTGACCGGCATTTGCAAGAAATGCACCATCCTTCATTTTGCTGAAGTGCCTTTCTGAAATCACCCTTTTATCCCCGGTACACGTTATGAACACGTCGCCATACTGCGATGCCCTGTCCATGTTTGTTACAGTAAACCCATCAAAGTAAGCCTCCAAAGCTTTAAACGGGTCACTCTCCACAACCGTAACTACGGCACCCATGCCCCTGAGCCTTTCAGCCACTCCTCTGCCAACCCAGCCAAACCCTGCAACAACCGCGCTTTTGCCACCTAGCATAATGTTTGTTGACCTGACTATTCCATCTACGACGCTCTGCCCGCTCCCGAATCTGTTATCGTAAAGGTATTTCCCCCTTGCATCATTAACCGCAATTGCAGGGAACTTCAGGTTTCCGCTGTCCTGCAGCGCCTTTAACCTTCTAACTCCAGTTGTTGTTTCTTCACATACACCGTATATTCCTGAAACCTTTCCAGATGAAATTGCCATTGCGGTGAGGTCGGCCCCGTCGTCAACCAAAATGTTAGGCTCATTTGCAAGCAACTTCATGTGATTGGCATTGTACTCATCTTCGGTTTCTCCCCTCCATGCGTAAACGTGGCTAACGTCGTCGGTAAGCGCTGCCGCGACGTCATCCTGGCAGGTTATGGGGTTGCTGCTGGTTATGCTCACTGAAGCTCCCAGCTTCTGGAGGTACATGGCAAGCACAGCCGTTTTGGCTTCAAGATGAAGGCTCATCGAAATATTAATGCCCAGGAACGGTTTTTCCTTTTCCAGATCGCTGTAAGTGCTGCTCAAAACCTTCATCCTATCCATTGCCCAGTTCATCTTTTTTCTTCCAGTTTCTTTCAGTTCAAGGCCCTTAACCATATGCTGCATGTTAATAATTTGCAGCACCCCCTATTTAAATGGTCAGCCTTTGGCCCACTTTATGCCGTGCTGCTTCATGGCTTTAGCCATATTTGATTTCTTAAGCTTGACTTTGAGGTCAATTATATTAGTCAAAAACCCTTTTAATTGAAATGTGTAAATAAGTACATAAAATTGGCAACATCATTGGTTATATCGTTTAGCCCACCCCTTGGGATGAATAGGGGGTTTATTAATGAAAGGCTTGGCAAAATACTCAACGATTCAAACGTGGTTGACAGGTACTTTGACGGCAAGCTCACCAAGGAATTGTTTGAAGCTTACGCCAAGTTTTCCTATAAACCCTTGCTTAATGGAGTGCTGTCCATGACAAAACAGGGATACCCTGTTTACCTTGCCATCAGCGGCCTATTTCTAGAAAACGCTGGAAAGTACTACCCGGAGCTCTTGAACAAAATAAAGGATGCTTCTAACAGCGGCCAGCTACTGATTGCCAACACTACGCTTTATAACGGGCTTTACCCGCTGTGCAAAAACTCTGTAGAAGAAATGGCTGAACAGCTGAAAATGAATGGTACAATATTAAACAAATTTGGCCTGAAAGTTTCGGATGTTGCAGTTATGCCATTCCTGATTTACAATGAACAGGTTGAAAAGGCTGCCAAGGCAAGCGGGGCAGCTGCGGTTTTGACGGAAGAAATGAATGGTTTCAGCAACCACAAATTTGTCTATGGAACGCAGTCCGGTGATATCAAGGTGATAATAAGGAACAGAAAAGCCTCAGAAGCGGCATATGAAGGCATGTTTGAAGGGCTGACCGAGGTTGACGGTGTCATTTACCTTGAAGCCGAACAGATGGCAAACAGGGGTGAAAAGTTCATAGACGTGCTCACAAACTACATTGCGCAGGGAGGCATAACGCTGAGCAGCATTAGCGAAGCTGTAAGCCCAGTAACCAATGGCACTCTTTATGTGCCAGAAAACATGGCGCTGCATGATATGGATTATGGTGACAGCGCGTTCAACGCTGATTTTGCCCAGAGAACCCTGTTTGACAAGGCGTGCAGGCTTCTCGACTATACAAGAACCCTTGGAGATGCCAGGATCATTCAGGTCTGGAGGCTATTGATGCAGGCTGATAATTATATATGCATGGGCGGTGGCCAGAGCAGGAGGCTCAAAACTATCGCTGACCCGGACGAAGCTAAACTGCTAAACGCCTATGTGCTGGCTGATTTTGAAGGCAAGGTTGCCAGCTCGTACGTCAGAAAGAAGGCTCAGGTTGGCCACTGAAACCGCACCCAAGATCCTATGCCAATAACTGCAATAAACGGCTGCATCATCCTTATATCCACATACAGCAGAGGGTGAATTATGAAGATAACGGAGATCACGCCAGATGAGGCAAAAGCTCTGATTGCCCAAAACGGCATTTTGATACTGGATGCCAGAAAAGCATCAAGTTATGCCTTTTACATTACAGAAAATGGCCGGCCAGTTAAATTTCAAAAAGAAAACCTTGAGAGGAACTACGCCGGCAGCTTTGACAGGGCTCTGTGCTTTTGCTGGCCTGACCGTGGATACAGGGAAACCGCATTGATTCTGGCCAAGATGGGCGTTAAGGAAGTGTTTGCCGTCAGAGGTGCACCCCCATTTTAGAATGCCAGAAGGTCTTCTGCAATCTCAACATTGCTGAACTCTGATTTTGCCTGATTTAGAAGTTCATTCTCTTTGTTTGAGACAGCTGGCGTTATGTGGGAAAGCAGTAATTTTTCAACCTTTGCCCTTGATGCTATCTGCCCAGCCTGCCTGGATGAACTGTGGCCAACTCCCTGAAGAAAGCCTTCATTTTCAGCCAGACCTGAAGCTTCATGAATCAACAGTTTGCTTCCAGTTGCGAGGTTAACTATGTAGTCTGAAGGCGCAGTATCGCCAGTATAACATATGTCCCCAATTCTATAAGCCACGTCCTCAATTATGTGCTTTCCTGAAGCTGTAAGCACAGTTATTCCCTGCACGACAAACTGATCACCTGGCTTTATTTCGATAAATTTCAAGCTGAATTTCATAAATGAGGGGGGAGTGTTTGCCGCGCTTAGCATATTTTGTACCATAGCTGACGTGCCAGCCGGCCCCACTATGGTAAAGGGCTCTTCGCGCTGCATGAACGACATTCCCCATATCAGAGACCCTATGTCAAAGAAATGGTCACCGTGGAGGTGAGATAAAAACAGAGCCCTTAGCTGCAGCGGATCGTAGCTGGCTTTCAGCAGGTTTCTGTAAGAACCCGGCCCGGCATCAATCAAAATTTTACCATCAAGAAGATATGATGCGCAAGCCCTTTCCACCGTCTGGGCACTCCCACCGCTTCCAAGAACTGTTAATTTCATTTTTTACCATCGGTCCTAAACGGGGGGCGCCATTCTTTTATTCCTTTTGGAACTTGTTTTGAGCCACGTAAAAATCTAAGTGTAAAATCTGGCACCTGATAAACCGTGTAGTACTTTTCTTCCAAGGCCTTGCCATGAGTCCTGAGAAACTTTATTGCTATTACCGGCGTTCTGTTCCTGTAGGCCTTAAATATTGAAAGAAATTCAAATAGCCTGAGCACCTGGTCCCTCCTCACTACTATCCTGTCGCCCATGCTGGATTTGGCTTCTATTGCAACCATTGCATTTTCCTTATTCGAAATCGCCAGAACGTCAGGCAAATGTATTGAGGGCGAACCGAGCCTGATTGATATCCAGTCGGCAGATTCAAAGTACTTGACCAGCTTATCCTCCCAGTCATACCCTCTTTTTTTATTAGTCATTGCCAGCCTTTATCTTTTCTCTGACCATTGCCTGAGTTTGAGTTGAGAATGGGTTCACTTTCCTTAAAATTGAAAGGTACACCGTTGAAAGGTCTAGCATAAATATGGTGCTCAAAAGCTCGTCTTTTTTCACCAAAACGCTCCTGACCCTGTGGCCCAGCGCGCCCAGTGCCTGAGATATAAGGTCAAATCTGCGCCGGGTAATGTCATCATCAAGGTTGCTCCTTATCATAAGAACTGGTAGCCCATAGGTCATTTCCCATGCTGTTATACCATTATGCACGACCTCCATTATGTTTTCAAATATTGAATGCACTTTTGCGTTTTCACTTATGACATACCTGAGCCTGTACGCCGCACTTATGGCATTGTTTGAAAAATAAAGCCCAACATATGACGAACCGTTTTCAAATTCAGCCATCGCCTTCGCCTCGGCCCCAAGGGAACTCACCGATTTTGACAAATCAGCAAACATTTTTTGGAACCTTGGTGTCAGATCTGTACCCAGCAGTTCGTCAACAACTGGTGATATTCCCGAGAGGAGGTACGGCAAACCCAGCCTGCTTGTGGGAGCTGTGTTGATCCTCACAAATTCAATTCCCATATCCCTAGATTTCCGCTCAATGATGCCACCGCCCCCCACAGATATGCAATCATAACCAAGCCGTTTTGCACTGGTAAGGGCATTTATGGTTTCAACTGTGTCCCCTGAATGACTTACTGCCAGAAAAGCTGTTTCGGGTTCTAGTACCCTTGGCATTTCTCCTGGATGCAGTATTTTAATCAACCCTTCTTTGGATAGCTCGCGTATCATCATAAGCGGGATCAGCGAAGCTCCGTAGCCGGTTACTATAATTTTGTTAGCCCTTTTAACTTTAAATTCAGGCTTTACTGGCGAGAATAACCCCGGCCAACTTTCATAAAAGTCAAGCATATCGTCTGCGTCCATGTAATAACTATTGTATAAATGATTTATAAATACGTCAGATATAATTTTTCACTGAACACCGTACATTACCGGCAATTTTCTCACTCTTTTCCCGGTGACGCTTTCAACAGCCCTGGCAATTGATGGCAGGCCACCCACCGTGCCAGCCTCACCAACCCCCTTTGCACCGTGCAAGGTATCTGATTTTCCCTCCTGCGCGATAATAACCCTGAAACGGGGGAGCTGGTGCGCATATGGCACGCCTGCCTCAGAAATCGTCTGGGCTTCAGGCTTTCCTTCACGGTTATAGGTCTGTGATTCAAACAGGACTTCGGATATTGCCTGCGCAAGGCCGCCAGTTATCTGCCCAGTTATGCTTGTTCTGGAAAGAGGCTCACCAACGTCATAAAATGCCGTGCAGCTTTTAATTTCAGGGTCACCTGCTTCGTTCAAGTTTGCCGACGTAACAGTAAGTAAAAATGAAATCTTTGATGGGTCAAGCTCCATGTTTTCCATGACGCTGTAGTCGTATGCCCCCGAAAGAACGCCTTTGCCCTCTTTTTCAGCCATTTCTCTGATTTTCATTGCTGCCCGGTACACAGCCTGCCCAGCAACTATCGCAGACCTGCTGCCCCATGTCCCAACCCCGTAATCAAGCTCTTCGGTGTTGCCCTTGTTTAGTTCTATGTATTCTTCAGGTACCCCCGTGACATCACTTACTATTTTCTTTACAAATAGCTCATGCCTCTGCCAGTGCGCGTTTCCCCCAAGCCATACATTTATTTTGCCATCTTTTACTGAAATTCTAGCGCTTTCGCCCCCGAAAACGGCCGGAATCAGTATGAAGAATGAAACGCCTTTGCCAGGGTTGGTCATATCCCAATAGCCTGTTTCCCTGAGCCCCCTTTCCAGAAATTGCTTTGAAGCGTTTACAACCAGCCCCATAGGGGATTTAAAAGTAGATTCAGTTGCATTTTTGAGTCTGATCTCTGCAGGATCCATACCGAGCTTATCTGCCAGCAGGTCCATCATCCTTTCCATAAAAAACGACGCTTCGGGCCTGCCGGCACCCCTGTAAGGCCCTAGGGGCGCCTTGTTTGTATACAGCGCTGTGGTCTTCAAATATGCGTTTGCTATTGCGTAAGGCCCGGTCAACTGCCTGGCTATCCATGCCGGCGAATTAAGCCCAAGCATGTCCCCGTAAGCCCCTATATCGACAATCACTTCACCCCTCAGCCCAACTATTTTTCCATCCCTTGTTGCTGAAAGCTTTAACCTGCCAAATGCTCCTCTTCCCGGCCTGCTGGCCATCAGGTGCTCTTCCCTGGATTCTGTCCACTTTACTGGCTTGCCAGTTTTCATGGATATATAGGATGCAATTACATATTCAGGATAAACCGCGCTCTTTGATCCGAATGCGCCCCCCGTGTCTGCCTGTATTACCCTGACCCTGTCATGTGGCAGCCCAAGTGCGGCGCTTAGCCCATCCCTTATGCTGTAAACTGACTGCGTAGATATCCAGACGTTAAGAATCCCGTCACGGTAAAAGGAAACTATGCCGCGTGTCTCAAGCGGATCTGCCACAACCCTTTCCAGATAAAGTTCATCTTCAACTTCAACATCCCCTTTGTCTGGATACTCCTTTCCAAGGGTAAATTCCGATGCCCTGTTGCTTTTGATGCCTGGATGTATGGGTGGAAGTTTTAACGCCTGGTCCAGCGTGACAACTGGTTCAAGCTGTTCGACCTTGATTTCAACTGACTCGGCAAGATCCTTAGCTACATATTTACTGCTGTCGTAAACTACTGCAACCGGCTGCCCGTAATAGCTGATATATTTTTCTGCCAGAACAGGCTGCTTTACAGCAACGTTTCCTTCTCCGTAACCCTCGCCGGAAGAACCCAGATAAAAGCTTATGTCGGAAGCGGTGATGCCTCCATTTACCGAAACAATATTACCCCTAGCAATTTTGCTCCTTACGACCTCCATGTTGAGCATTTCCGGTAAAGTTATGTCAGCCACATACTTTCCATGACCTTTGATCAGCCTGTCTGTATATTCCAATTTATTTCACCTTTTTTGAAGCGTTGAGAACTGCGTCAACAACTGGCTGATACCCCGTGCACCTGCAAATGTTTCCGGAAAGCGCTTCCCTTATGTCACTTTCATCAGGATTTTCGTTTCTGTCCAAAAACCATGTGGCAGTAACAACGATCCCGGGCGCGCAAAACCCGCACTGGAGCGCCCTGGATTCTGACAGCGATTTCTGAACCTTGTTCATGCCTTCTCCATTTGAAATTCCTTCAATGGTAATTATTCTTGACCCGTCTGCCTGGGCTGCAAGCATAAGGCATGACTTAACCGGCCTTCCATCAAGCAACACAGTGCATGAACCACAGCTTCCTGTTTCGCACCCCACATGGGTGCCGGTGAGTCCAACGGTATCACGTAAGAAATCAACCAGCAGCAGCCTTGGTTCCACATCGCTTACATAATCTTCGCCATTAACGTTGAGTTTTATTTTCATTGCCCATTCCCCACTACGGATAAAAATGCCATCTTGGAGATTTTTTCAAGCGCGCGCTTCTTATATTCACCTGATCCTTGCCTGTCGTCCAAACACAGGCACTTTTCTGAAGCTGATTTGACAATTCTTGTCAATTCTTCCCGACCTGCAGCTCTTCCCTTTATCCATGAAGTTTCAATAAGCGTTGGAACCCTCACGGACATGCCCCCGATGGCCATCCTTAAATCTTCAACTCTGTGGTTTTCCACCCGGCCAAGAGCCGCAACGTTAACCACCGAATGGTCAAGGTGCCGTATGTAATGCTTATAGTAGAACCACCTGTACCCCTTCCCTGGTTCAGCAAAGTCTATGGAAACAAGTATTTCATTTTTTGCCAAAGAAGTCCTAAAAGGAGCAATATAAAAATCTGATATATTTATGTTTCTCGTTCCACCCTGACCGGCTACGTTTAGTTCCGCGCCAAGCACAAGAAGGGCTGGGGGCAGGTCATTGCTTGGGTCTCCCAGACAAACGTTACCGCCGGCAGTTCCCATATTCCTTAGCAACGGATCCCCAACACTGGAAGCTGCCTGCCTTAAGAGTGAAAATCCCGGCCCGTTAAATTCAGATTCTACTATTTCGTAGATTTTGACAGCAGAACCCATTCGGTACTTCTCATCCCTGAAATTTATCCCCTTTAATTCTTGCAATCTTCCAATATCAACCACAAGGTCTGGGCTTACAGCCCTTTTTTTCAGGCTTAGCACGCCAATGGTACCGCCTGCTATCAGGAGAGTTCTTGGATGTTCATTAAGCAAGGATAATGCCCTGCCCATGCTTTCAGGCCTTTCATAATTTATCGGTGGAGGATAAAGCATATTAATTTTTCACGTTAGGCATATTATAAATTTACCTAAAAAATGCGCCTTTGACTGCTGAAATATAATTTAGCATTAATGCTATTTTCCACAATGGAAAATTCTTAATTATGTGAACTGCGCCCGGCTAAAACTTTCCGCTTTATCGATAAGGCTGGACGCGCACAGCACACATAATTCACCTGTAATATTGTACTGCAGCTTTTTCGATTGTCTTACCTTCCCTCGAAGCCCTGACCTTCTTTATAGCTTCTTCAAAATGCTTCTGGCCTATGTAAACCCGGTCAAGCCCCTTCTTTGCATCCTCTGGCGTCTGGTGCTTTCTTAAGTATTCCTGCAACACTATGGATATTGCCGTATTCACAACCGATTCAAGGTCTGCGCCGCTGAAATCCTCTGTTTCATCTGCTATCCTCTCCAAACTCACTTGATCATCAACAGTGCAAAGCCCTTCCGCAACACTGCTTGAGGAACATATAGGCACATCCTTCGTATGTATCTTAAGTATTTCCAGCCTTGACGTTTTGTCAGGTTTTGGCACATATATAAGCCTGTCAAATCTGCCGGCTCTTAGCAGTGCCGGGTCTATCATATCGATCCTGTTTGTAGAACCTATTACCACTACGCCGTGAAGCGGTTCTATCCCATCAAGTTCTGTAAGCAGCTGAGAAACAACCTTTTCCGTGACGCCGCTGTCAGCCGCCATGCCCCTTACCGGTGCAAGAGCATCCAGCTCATCAAAGAATATTATGCATGGGGCAGCCTGCCGCGCTTTCCTGAAAACCTCCCTTACCGCCTTTTCTGACTCACCAACCCATTTTGAAAGCAGTTCCGGCCCCCTGACGCTTATAAAATTGGCCTCGCTTTCCGTGGCCACAGCCTTTGCGAGCATGGTTTTTCCTGTTCCTGGCTGGCCATAAATCAGAAGACCCTTTGGTATTCTATAAATGAGCCTCTTGTAAACATCAGGGAACTTTAGCGGCCATTCAACGGCTTCCTTGAGTTCGTTTTTAACGTCTTCAAGGCCTCCTATATCTTCCCACTTTACTTCCGGTGTTTCAAGGTAAACTTCCCTCATCGCAGAGGGGGTTATCTCCTTAAGCGCATCCACAAAGTCCTGCATTTTTACCTTTAACTCACCAAGAATCTCAGCTGGAATCCTTTCCTCCTCCAAATTTATTTTTGGAAGAACCCTCTTAAGAGCTTTCATTGCCGCCTCCTTACACAGATATTCAAGGTCAGCGCCAACAAAACCATGGGTCTGTGCTGCAAGCCTTTCTATTTCAACATCATCAGCAAGTGGCATATTTCTGGTGTGTATCTGCAATATCTCCAGCCTGCCAGACTTGTCCGGAACTTTTAGCTCAATTTCCCTGTCAAATCTTCCAGGCCTTCTCAGTGCTGGGTCAATGGCATTTGGCCTATTTGTAGCGCCAATTACTATCACCTTTCCCCTTGCTTCAAGCCCATCCATCAGGGTCAGCAGCTGGCTTACGACCCTTCTTTCAACCTCCCCAGTAACTTCGTCCCTCTTGGGAGCTATTGCGTCAATTTCATCTATAAATATGATTGAAGGCGCCTTCTCCTTCGCTTCTTGAAACTTCTCCCTTAGCCTGGCTTCAGATTCTCCGTAAAATTTGCTCATAATTTCAGGACCGGAAATATGTATGAAAGTGGCGTTGGTTTCGTTCGCAACAGCCTTAGCAAGCAGCGTTTTTCCCGTGCCGGGCGGACCATAAAGGAGAACGCCCTTGGGTGGCTCTATCCCAAGCCTTTCGAACAGCTCTGGATGCCTCAGCGGAAGCTCGACCATCTCCCTTATCTTCTGTATTTCGTCCTTCAGGCCGCCTATATCTTCATATGTTATCCTGGGCACACCCTTCAACCCCTGCCCCTTTCCGCTTCTTTCAATTGCCGTCTTCTGATTTATTATAACAGCCTCAGCATTTGCTGGCGAAGTTTGGACAACGTTGAATGTTATCCTGCCACCAAAATATGGCACAATAATGTTGTCACCTTTGACAACCGGAAGCCCTTCAAGCGCGTCAGTTATGTACCTCTCATCAATGTATGGTACGTCTTCGAGCGGCGAAATTATTATCTTTTCAGAGGGCACGGCTTTCACCTTCCTTATTGATACATTATCACCAATTGCAACACCCGAATTGCTCCTTATCAGCCCATCTATCCTCACTATTCCCCTTCCCTCGTCAGTTGGGTACAGTGGCAACACCTTAGCCACAGTTTTCCTTTTACCCTTAATTTCAATTACGTCACCGCTCTGAAGGTTTAGAACATCCATAACCTCATAATCAACCCTAGCAACACCGCGGCCAACATCCCTAGTATAAGCCTCCATTACCTTTAAAGTAACAGAGTTCGATTCTGACATATCACAATACCTCAATAGTGTTAAATCGCATTGGCTTTTATATTTTTCCGCATCTTTCCTTACTAGCTTTCATGTGAACTGCGCCCGGTTAAAAATGCTTTTTCATCGGCTCGTGCGGAATACTCAGCGGGTATTCCGGCTGAACTTTGGCCCATGGATGTTTTCCACATCTAAGCCCTTTCTTGTGCCTTTCCTGCTCTCATCATTGCATAATTTTTGATAACAGGAACATGCATCCACCGCTTAAAGCAGTGTTTTTATGATCAGTATACTATGTTTGCTTCTGTAATACATCTAATAATGTACGTGAATACGATAGTGCCATCATGTAATCCCCTGCTAAAGCTTAATAATCTATATTTTTTATGATTGATTGATGCGGGGGTCGCCTAGACTGGTCAATGGCGCGAGGCTCAGAACCTCGTCCCGTTGGGGTGCGTGGGTTCAAATCCCACTCCCCGCAAACCTGATTTATGGTGCTAATCGGTGAAAAATCGCATATATTATAGTATGGGCATGCACCATTATAATACGAGAGCTGGCTAAATACGCTATCAAAACCAAACATGCCCGAAGGGGCTAATTAAGAAGGAGCCTGTTGAACGTAAACATGCCGCCCAGGCGTTTATTGCATCAAGCAAATTTCCTGGCAAAGGGTTATCATATTACAAAATATATATTGGTTTTAATGGTCAGTGAATAACCAATAATCACTCACAATCTAGCATTGCTTAATTTGCTGGTTGAATGTACAGCCATTTTATGTTAAACAGGCAAAAAATTTACTGCTGAATTCATCACTGCCTTTTTTTAATGGATATTTCCTGCTGGTTTTCACATGACACTACAGCATCTGACAGTGATTCCAGTGCTTCGCAGTGCTCGATTGCGGGATCACATGCAAAAACCACCTTTAGCCCTTTAATATTATATTTTAGATGCGTTATGAAGCTATCCCAGAATTCGTGAGCTACGGTTCGGGGGTCAAATCCCACAACACCCGGGGTTATATTTCCAGTTTCATAAACCACAATCAGTATATTTTCCTGGATCTTGGCGTTTTTTATGACCTCCTCAGCTAGCCTTTTCGAAATACCCTTTACATCAGCTATATTTTTGGCTTTAAACCTTTCATCTGAAAAACTTGGCGCCAGCTTCAGCTCCCTTGAACCTGGCTGCGGGTTCAAATTTCCGGCATTTAGTATAAATGTGGTATGATCCGTACCATCAATTATCTCTTTTAAGATTTCATTTCTTTTTGAAAAAGCTGATCCGATTAATGTAATGATGTTACTTTCCTTTACAACTAGGTCAAGCTGTTCCGTGCCCTGCGCTTTTTCCAGTTTTTCTGCTGGCTTGAACAGTTCCACAATAATTTCTGAGACACCGTTGTATTTTTTGATTTTTGTGAAGGAACTTGGCACCTCCGCTGGATCAACGAGCACATATGAATGTCCCCTGTATCCACCGCTATTTACAAGCTCAGTTACCTTTGCATCATATGCTGGAATCAGGTCTTCCTGCCACTTTTCATAAAGCAAGGCAACATATGTTTTTGAACGATCCAGCCCGATGAAAGGGCTTTCTGCAGTATTAGATGCTATGACCATATCCATGCCGGCTATCAGGATAATGTTTACTGGTTCTCCGCCAAAGTATTTTTTGTAAATTTCAGTTTCCGCTGCAATCATGATGGATGTTATTTCTGATTTGTTCGGGAAAAGGACCACCTTCACATCTGTATTCATGAGGTTTTTATATGTCATTTCAACCATGGTGTTAATTTCCTCATAGCTTTTAATGGGCAAATTTATATAGTACAGTAATGACTTGTTCCTTACCATTTCACTGTACAACCCCGCAATGCGGATTTGGCTGCTTATTGCGCTGCCCTCTGTAAAGTCAACTACCGTGATGGTTTTTCTCTGCTCGCCCAGCTCTGCGGCGAGGCTCATGACAAATGGGTATACCAGCCTGTAACTTAAGGCCGGTATAATTTTAAGCTGCATAATGATACAATATTCGGTTAAATTATAAAAATCTTTATGGTGCAAAAAGAGGTTAGTATATTGGTGCTTTGTAGCTTTTGTTTAACGTTTAGAGGACAATGTGCACTATACCCAGCTAAAACTGGTAGCTTCATTGACTAGCGCAGAATAAGTATCCAGGCATGGGAACTGATGCTCCAAAATGGTTCTTCCACATCCCAAAGCCCTTTCCTTTATGCTTTTCCTGCTCTCAGCGCTGCATAATTTTTGAGAACAGGAACATGCATCCGCCGCTTAAAGCAGTGTTTTTATGATCAGTAAAAAGGTTAAATCCCTGTATAGATAATAATGAACATTGAAGCCAGCCAACATGATCTACTTTATGCTGCCCTTTATTGTATCAACAATAATAACATATTTTACCCGGGAAAATGTCTATCTGGTATGGCTGACTTACTTTATCTGGCTTTCAATAACCCTCGGCATATTCAATTTTGCAAATTTTACGCTGCTATACTTTAAGGCAAGCAAATATCGCACGAATTTGGTGGGCGAAGACCTGAAGTTGAAAATAGCCGCATTTGTAACTTCGTACAATGAAAATCCTGAAATAGTAAAGGGAACGGTAAGATCTGTCAAAGCTGCAGTAAGGGCAAGGGGAGATGTTTTCCTCCTTGACGATTCAACTGATGCTAGCATTGCAAATGAGCTGTCCCAATTTTGCAGGGACATTGGTGTAAAGTACAAGCACAGGACAAACAGGCGAGGATTTAAGGCTGGGGCGATCAATGATGCTCTAAAAGCTATTGAAACAGATTATGACCTTACAGCAATATTTGATGCTGATCAGAGGCCAACAGAGGATTTCTTTGATGAAGTTGTGCCTTACTTCAACGACCAGACAGTGGGGTTTGTGCAAGTGCCTCAGAAGTACACTGAGCTGAAAACAAAATTGTCAGTTGGATCAGATTTCCAGCAGGTTCCATTCTTGCTAGTTATGATGGAGGGCAGGGATAACGTATCGGCATTCTCGCTGGGTTCAGGCACAGTTTACAGGATATTTGTGCTCAAACAGGCAGGATATATAGATGAATCAACAATAACTGAGGACATAGCAACGTCTGTTAAAATACACGAGCTTGGCTACAAATCAAAATATGTTAACAGGCAATTGATATGGTACGGCGAACCGCCAACCGATGTAACTGCTTACTTTACACAACAGTCAAGGTGGTCCCTGGGAGGATTCCAGTTGCTCAGGACCATTTTATTTTCGAACCTTGGATTTGACGCGTTTTACGATTACATATCTGGGTGGTTTTACTGGGTTGAAACAGGGCCCCTTACGATAATGCAGCTCATTGGGCCCATAGCGTTTCTTTTGTTTGGAATGCAGGTAATGAAATTAAACCCGACGATATACATTTTGGGCTATGCCCCGTTCGTGCTGTTCTCACTATCTATCTATATAGCGATGATGAGGAACAGGTCGTATGGGTTAAAGGGGTTCTTGTATCACCAGTTTGTTGAATATTTAGTATTTGTGCCTGTCACGCTTTCATTTATTGCCTGGATGTTCAGAAGAAGGGTTCCATTTAAGGTTACTCCGAAAAGAAGGGCGCGGCGTTCATATAGGGAAATTATAGCGCACGCAGCATTCCTGTTATTGCTTTATGCATCAATAATAAGGGGCATTTTCCTTATTACCGGACCATCATTGGTGGTCAGTGAAGCGGTAATTGTCAATGTCATTTGGGCAGCGTTCCATGCGGTTTTCCTTACTGGGGGAATATATTTTGCCCTTAAAGTCGTTGAATCAAAGCAGAGTGCATATATCATATCATGAGTGACATCCCCAACAGGCTCAGTTACCGCAAGCTGGTAATGGGGAACGGAGCGGTGAAAAATCGCATATATTATAGGGAATTTCTAAAAATTAATTGGGTTCAAACAGTGTCAGATAATGGGCAACATCAGCCATACCATTTCTCCTCCCCCGCCACCTGTGTTT
>JBMFTE010000001.1:0-89748 GCA_049967195.1 Nitrososphaeria archaeon | reverse complement strand
GAGAGCACAGCTCAAGATCTCCATCAAGTGGATGCTAAAGAGGAGAGGAATTAAGGCACCGTTTACAGAGAAAGGCATAGAGCAATTAAAGAAGTTAGGCCTCAGGGAGATAAACATAAGGCTAAAAGACCTTGAGTTAACCGAATCTATAATAAAGGAGCTTGATGCAGACATAGTTCTCACTGTAATGTCAGATGCCCAGCTGCTTGACACACTACCTGGAGTTGCGCCTTACACCGCATTATTTCTATCTTCAGAACTTGGAGACATAAACAGGTTTCCAGACTCAAAGCATGCAGCTGCATATGTTGGGCTTGTTCCTTCACTTCATCAATCAGGGGATGAAGTGTATACAGGGCATATAACAAGGTCAGGCAACAAGTGGCTAAGAAGGAACATCATTGAATGCGCCAGGATCGCAATAATGAAGGATGAACATCTAAGGGAATACTACGTAAAGATTAAGCGCAAAAAGGGTGATAGAAAGGCAATAATCGCTGTAGCCAGAAAGCTTACGCATACTGGATGCTGAAAAGGAATGAAACGTATGAAGAACTCTCTCCCTGGGCGAACTTATGAGGCAGATCCTCGTCGCGTGAATAGGGAAGGTGCTTCATAACGGGTGAAAAGGAAAATGGGGTGATCCCCGAATAGATGAATACTGACCTTTTCAGGATGGTGATGATAAAGGGTTAAATATGTCATAGATGACTTCGGGCATGCCCATCCCTACGAGAGCGCGCTGCAGTATGATCACTCCAGCCTTGTAGTCCCTCTGGCCACATGAAGGGCGGACAAATGTTCTTTCTGATAGCGCAGCCTTTGCATGGCAAACATTTCTGTGTTGAATATTCTGGATCAACTGCAATTTTAAGCGTGCCGTTCTGCTTCGCTTTACAGACAATCTTATCCCAGAATTTTGACAGTGATGCATCATGTATTGCTTTCGCAAGGCTGTGGTTTTTCATCATGCTGTTCAGAGAAAGGTTCTCATAGGCTATAATGTCATACTTATCCACAGGTGGCTTTGCCAATGCCAGTCATCCTTTACATAATTGTAATACTGCCACCTCCTTGCAAGCATGAGCTTTGATTTTTATTGTTCTTTAATAATTTTAATGCATAAATTCTTTAATTGCCAGATCTATCATAAATGCTGTGCAAAAATTAAAAATTGCCCTCGTACAGCTCACTTCGAACCAAAACAAAGAGGAAAATCTACTTAAAGTTAAAAAATTTATTGACCTTGCATCTAAAAATTACGCGAAATTAATTGTTTTTCCCGAGTTTACAGATTTCTTTGCTACTCAAGATATCAGCAAAAATGACCTGTATGAAGTTTCTGAAGATGAAAACTCAAAGTTCCTTAGTGAAGTCAAGTCAATGGCCGCAAGCTCAAATATTGAAGTTCTGATAGGCGTCTACAGCAGGGGTAGCTTAAAGCCAGCCGTGCATAGCACTGCATATCTGATAACACCAGAAGGTAAAATATTAGCAAAATATAGCAAATCGCACCTTTTTGAAGCATTCGGTTCCAGCGAAAGGGAAAACCTTGTACCCTCAGATGATATGCCTTTAATCTTTGACTATATGGGGTTCAGATTTGGAATTATAGTATGCTATGAAATAAGGTTCCCCGAACTTGCAAGGCGGGTCACGCTTCTAGGCGCAGATGCCCTGTTAATTCCCAGCGGATGGTACAAGGGATATAACAAGGAGGACCAGTGGGAAACGCTTGTCAAGGCAAGGGCCATGGAGAACACAATATATGTGCTTACCTCAAACCAGATAGGCAACAGCTTCACCGGCATAACAATGGCAGCTGACCCAGCCGGAATGATAATTTCAAGGGCTACAGAAGAAGAAGGGCTAATTTTCGTTGAGCTCTCTAAAGAAAGGTTATTGAGGGTGAGGGATTACTTGCCACTTCTTAAACAGAGGAGGCCTGAACTTTATTAGTTTTTCTAATTATAATCTTGATCAGTTGCCAAAGGGCTTTGCCAGGGTGATGATCTCATTAAAACACACATTGCAATCAGCGGAATTTGTCCGCTGACTGCTGGCTGATATATTTTATGCCTGCTTCAGAACAGCCTTTCTCCACATGCTCTCTCATAACAAAAGGTAGGACAGATATTCACCCTGTTGCTGCTCATCCCCTGCGCATCGACAAATTTAAGCATCAACTTTTTGTATCTTTAGTGTTTTGAGCCCTCATCTTGCACATACGGCTTTCCAGCTCTTGCTATGGCAATGTCATAACTCATGCTATTGATTTCCCGTGGAGGATTTAAGGGAAGAACGCCCTTGCAGTTTTGATTCCCTGAGTAAGATTTTCCCCTCTCTTGTTAGCCTATAGTACAGATGATGTTTGTGCACTTCTTTGGAAAGTTTGAATTTTGCGTTGTTTCTTTTTATTGAATCGCCCTGAACCCGTTCAATCAACCCAATTTTCTCTAATTTTTCAAGTAAAATAATGACCCGCCGCAAATCTATGCCAGTAGATAAAGCTATTGATTTGCCGTAATCAATTCTCGCAAGCTTAAGGTGCTGCAACACAGCCATTTCTTCTTCCAATATGCAAGACTATTTCTGTGATTGTCTTTTTAATTTATCTACAACTATGTTTTGTTCTTGGCCGGCTTCGGTAATATTCTGATACTTCACTGATGATGGCTTACATTACTGGATTTCAAAAAGTTAATTATGCCCTTTTCCCGAATGATTGACATGTATTTGCCAGCTACTGTTATAGGCACGTTAAATGTTGACATAAACCTCTATGTAGACCGGATTTCTTCCCCCGGCGGTGAATCAAAGGTGCTTAAAATAAAAAGAACCCTCGGTGGAAAGGGTGGGAACATAGTTACGGCTTTTGCCAAGCTTGCAGGAGGCGGGCGTTTTATTGGCGCTATAGGAAATGACTACGCCGGCAAGCTTCACCTTGATGAATTTAAAAAACTAAATATCGACTCAAGCGGCGTTAAAATTGTTGACGGTATTGAGAGCGGGCAATCATTTGTGCTAGTTGACCCGTCCGGGCAAAATCAGATAAATTCTTATTATGGCGCAAATTCTGCCCTTGACTATGATTTTCTCCTGTCGCAGAGGGTGCCGGTCGGAGAATCCAAGTTTGTTATAGCGGCCAACGTTGACCCCAACCTGGCATCCATTGCTTTTAAAATGACCAGCGGAATAAAGGCGTATGTGCCTGCAGCTTTTGCTGTACGCCACCCAGAATCGGTTTGTAAAATTTCCGGTGATTACATTTTTTTAAATCAAGATGAAATGGATGGCGTTGGCAGCTGCATATCCAAGTCTTTTAAAAATATTATAGTTACAATGGGGAGCGAAGGAGCCAAAATAATAACTAACCGCCGGGAATTCAGGGTCTCTAGGGTTGACCTTGAGTCCTTTGGGCTGAAAGTAATGAATACGGCCGGGGCCGGCGATGCATTTACCGGCGCGTTTATGGCAGCTTTATATAAAGGGCTGGACGAGCCCCGGGCTTTAACTCTGGCCAATTATGCCGCTGCGCTAAAGGTTACAAAGGACGAGGCCAGAGGTAGCCCAACAGTCGATGAGCTTGCAAAGTTTTTAAGGAGGGCGGGGGAAAGTGCAATAATGTGGGGGGCTGTCGGCTAGCATGGTTCAGGCTGCCAGCCTCGGGCGCTGGTGATCGCCGGTTCAAATCCGGCCAGCCCCACCATTAACATTTTATATTGGATAAAAATAGAGTTTTTATGGAAAGGGCAAGGGAAAGTTTCAGCAAGGGAAACTTCAAAGACACCATCAGACTCCTTAAGAATTTTGAAAGAAACGGGCTTGACAGGTATGAATCTCTTATGCTCCTCGGATATTCCTATTTCTATCTGGGCAAGGGCAAGGATGCAGTCAGGTCATTTTCCGAAGCCCTGTCTGCGGCCCCAGAAAGCAAGGAGGCCGCGCTGTTCCTAGGAAAATCTTATAATATTATTGGAAAAAGAAACGACGCAGTCGAAGCTTTTCGTAGCGCGCTCAAGATGGACCCCGATTATAAGGAGGCGCTGATTAACATGGGTGTAACATTGGCAGAGCTTGGAAATCAGGAAGAAGCCGAAGAAACATTTAAGCTGATCACAGAAAAGTTTCCAGAAGAAAAGAAAGGGTGGTATAACCTAGGGCTTGTAAACTTTCATAAAAAAAACTATGAGTACTCTGAGGATTGTTTTAAGAGGGCCATAGCAATTGACCCGACGTTCATGGAAGCACAGTATAACCTTGCTGCAGTATACTGTATGACAGGTAATGACCAGCTTTTTTCTGAAAGTGTTGAAAAAATAAAGGAAAAAAATTCCAGGCTTGCCAAAATGCTGGCTAATGCGTGTAATAAAGAGAGGAAAAAGCTCAGGCGGTAGTTGACGCCTTATGCTTTTTATTTAGTTCCGCCTGTGCCGCTGCAAGTCTGGCTATTGGAACCCTGTATGGTGATGCGCTTACATAGTCAACGTCAACGCTGTTGAATTTTTCTATCGAGTCCGGGTCTCCGCCTGTTTCACCGCATACACCAACTTCAAGCTCTGGGTTGGCTTCCTTTCCCTCCTTAGAGCCTATCGCGACCAGCCTGCCAACACCTTCGGCATCAAGGGTTGAAAACGGGTCTGCCGGCAGGACCTTGCTATCCACGTAAAATGGTATGAATTTTGCTTCTACATCGTCCCTGCTGAAAGCAAATGTTGCCTGAGTAAGGTCATTTGTGCCAAAAGAAAAGAAGTCTGCATACTTGGCTATTCTTGATGCTGTAAGCGCTGCTCTCGGCGTTTCAATCATGGTTCCTACTTTGTACTTAATTGTCTTGCCGTTAGTTTTCATTGTTTCTTCAGCCACTCTCGTAACTATTTCCCTTGCGCGCCTGAGCTCCTCCGCTTCTGCCAGCTGAGAAATCATTACTTCAACTATCGGAGCTTCGCCATCTTCCTTCAACACCTCCAGCGCGGCTTCAAATATTGCCGCCACCTGCATCTCATATATCTCTGGATACATAAGCGCAAGCCTGACACCTCTTTGGCCCATCATTGGATTGTATTCCTTGAGCTCCATTACTCTTTTTAGAACTTTCTCTTTTTCTGCCAGCAACTGTTTATCCTTGCCCGTTATCCTTAGTTCGGTAACCTCTGGAAGTATTTCCTCAATCTTTGGCAGGAATTCGTGCAAAGGCAGGTCAAGCAGCCTTATAGTGACTGGCAACCCCTTCATTATTTTGAACAGCGCCTTAAAATCGTTTTTCTGAAGTGGTTTTATCTGGTTCAGGTACTTTTTTCTTTCTTCCACAGTATCAGACAATATCATTTTTTGCACCAGATTGAGCCTGTCAGGGGCATTGAACATCCTTTCTGTCCTGGCAAGTCCTATGCCCTCTGCCTTGTTTTCCCTTGCCTTTGCTGCCATTTCTGGGGTGTCGGCGTTTGCTCTTACCCTGAGCCTTCTGAAGCTGTCAGCCCATTCCAGTATCTGAGCAACGTCGCCGCTCAGCTTTGGCTCTATAAGCGGAAGCTCCCCCACAAATACGCCCCCTGTGGTTCCGTCCATTGTTATTATTTCCCCTTCTTTTACAATTTTGCCGCCGGCTTCAAAATAATGCGCATCCATGTTTATCTTTATGGATTCTGCGCCAACGATGCATGGCTTCCCCATGCCCCTGGTAACAACAGCAGCATGGCTTGTCATTCCACCCCTACTTGTAAGTACTCCGTCAGCCGCAGCTATCCCGACTATATCCTCAGGTGTAGTTTCTGGTCTTACAAGAACTATCTTTTCCCCGTTCTTTTTCATTTCCTGTGCTTTTTCGTTAGTAAAAATAACTTTGCCAACTGCGGCTCCCGGCGATGCGGCCAAGCCCTTTGCTATTGGCGAAGCCTTGATGTTTGGGTCAATCTGCTTGTAGAGAAGTGTCTGTATCTGGTTAGGCTCGATCCTGACCACGGCTTCCTCCCTTTTTATCAGCCCTTCGTTTACCATATCGATGGCTACTTTAACTGCGGCCGCGGCAGTCCTTTTGGCATTCCTCGTCTGCAGCATGTAAAGCTTTCCACTTTCAACGGTGAATTCGATGTCCTGCATATCCTTGAAATACTGTTCCAGTTTACTGGCTATATCTTCCAGCTGCCTGTAAGCTTCCGGCATTATTTCCTTTAACTTTTCGACCGGTACTGGCGTTCTTATACCGGCTACTACATCCTCCCCCTGAGCCTTAAGCAAAAATTCCCCATAAAACTTTTTTTCGCCAGTTGATGGGTTTCTTGTAAATGCAACGCCTGTTCCACTTTTATCGTCCATGTTACCAAATACCATCATCACAATGTTTACAGCGGTGCCGAGCTCATCAGGTATTTTGTAAATCTTCCTGTACTCAATTGCCCTCTGGTTCCACCACGATTCAAAAACGGCACCCACAGCCATGAACAGCTGTTCCCATGGATCCTGTGGCAGGTCTTTTCCCGTATTGCTCTTTATTATCTTCTTGTACCTTGCAACAAGTTCCATCCACCCTTTTGCTGAAACCTCGATGTCGTTTTTAACTTTAAGTTCTTCCTTCAGCCTTTCCAGTTCCTTGTCAAAAAGCTCCCCCGGAACCCTCATCACAATTTTGCCAAATAACTGTATAAAACGTCTATATGTATCATAGGCAAATCTTTCGTCACCAAATTTTTTAGCCACAATGTCAACAACAGTATCGTTTATGCCTAGATTGAGCACCGTATCCATCATTCCAGGCATTGAAAATGGAGCCCCTGACCTTACGGATACCAGCAGGGGGTTGTTTTTGTCATTAAACTGTTTTCCCACTTTCTTTTCAAGGGCCTTTACCTTTTGGGTTATTGCATCCTGCAATTCGGGCCACAGCTTTTTCCCCCTCTTAAAATATTCGTTACACATTCCTGTTGTTATTACCACGCCCGGCGGCACTGGAAGCCCGAGCTTTGTCATTTCAACAAGACCGTATCCTTTTCCTCCCAGCTCAAACTTTGTTAAGTTCAGCGGAGCCGCTTCTTCAAACAGATACACTTCTACCTTACTCATGGTCTATCTAACATGCCATCATGATGGATATTAATAAGTGTTAACCCGTGTGTGGTATGCCGGTTTTTTGGCTTTTTAATTGCGCTGTAAACCCGGAACTGTTTTAAAAACTTAAAAATAATGCTAACACTGAACAGGATCATTGAAGCCTAACCATTCACTCAGGCTCAGCTATTATGAAAAGTGGGCGCTGATCGGATTATTGGTTGGCATAATAGCCGGACTTTCTTCCATGGCTGTTTTCTACACGCTGAGGCTTGTTGAATATGTATTTCTGGTTAGGGGGGCGGGAATCGCACTTCCAGTGCCGATAGGAGAGGGGGGAAGCGTGACTTTCAGCTATACCGCGTTAAGACCGTACCTGCTTCCCGCAATCGCGGCCACTGGAGCATTCGTTTCCGGGATTCTTATCAGGTTTTCATCCAGCGCATCTGGCAACGGGACAGACAAGACAATTGAGGCGTTCCATTATAAACACGGAAAGTTCGATAAAATTGGCTGGCTGGTAAAGCTTGTGGCATCTGCTTTTACCATAGGGACTGGTGGTAGTGCCGGTAGAGAGGGGCCTGAAGCCTTTATATCGGCAAGCCTTTCATCTAACATTTCAGGAATACTGAAAATTTCTCCAGAAGATCGTAGGAAGGTTGTAGCGGTTGCTCTTGGGGCAGGAATAGGAACGATTTTTAAATCCCCCATTGCTGGGGCGCTACTTTCGGCTGAGCTGCTATATAAAAGGGATTTTGAGTACGAGGTTATTTTCCCTTCGCTGATCGCCTCCGCGGTAGGTTACATGATATTTGGGCTGGCAGTTGGCTATGGGCCCATCTTCGGCATATACATCTATACGTTTTCGGTTTATCAGGTGCCGTATTTTCTCTTGCTGGGCCTGATCTGCGGCGCATTTGCCATACTTTATGTAAAATCCATGCTCGGATTTGAGCGCGTTTTTGGCAGGTTAAGACTGCCACTGGCCGTGCGCGCGGCTATAGGGGGTCTTGCTGTTGGGACCATTGGCGTGATGTTCCCTGAAATTATTTCCGTGGGGTATGGGTGGATGAATTTGATAATGCTTGATAAAACGGATGAACTTTTGGGGTTGGGCCTGAGCCCGCTTTTAATTTTAATTTTGCTTCCCTTTTTAAAAATACTGGCAACTTCCTTAACCATAGGCAGCGGCGGCTCTGGCGGAGAATTTGCCCCGGGCATAATGATAGGGGGGCTGGTAGGGGCCGCCTTTGGGGTTATACTCAATTTATTTTCAGGAAACTCATATTCGCTTGTGCCTTATGCGGTAATAGGTATGGCCGCGCTTTTTGGTGCTGCAGCCAACGCGCCAATTGCTGTAATGATAATGGCCATCGAAATGGGCGGCAGCATAGAGCTTCTTCCTCCGGCAATGCTGGCTTCTGTTGTATCGTACCTAATAGCCAGGAAATTTTCACTTTACCACTCACAGGTTGCCACGCGGCGCGATTCGCCAGCTCATATGCAGGAATATTCAATCCCTCTGCTTTCTACAATAAAAGTTGAAGACGTTAGCATAAGAAATATATTTGCAAGTATTGATTCATCAGTAAATGAAGCGGTAGCTAAAATGAAATCGGAGGGGTTGGCATCGATTCCAGTAATCGACTCAAACGGAAAGTTTGTAGGAATTGCAATGCTATCTGATCTGGGTGAAGCTAAAACCTTGTCAGAAAAGATTGTAAGAGGCACCCCTTATATTAGGCCAGAATCAAATTTGGAACAGGCGTGGGAAGCGCTGGCAACGTCCAGGTCATCCTGGGTCCCGGTGGTAAAGGAAGGTAAATTTGTGGGAATAATAACGATTAATGAAATGCTGGATGGATACAAGAAATTCTCAAAAATGCAACAAGCATAAATACCAATTTTGATAAATATGCGCTGATGAGCTATACTGAACATTCTAAAAGGGTATTCCTGAGCACGGGGACCAGGTTTCAGCGGTCAATAATCTGGGCCATGGGGGCTGTAAAGTTAGCTGCAGCCCGAGCCAACGTTTCACTGGGGATTATGGGGCAGGATATGGGGCAGGCAATAGAAAAAGCCACGCTTGAGCTGATGGACGGATTGCATGATGAAGAAATCACGGTTGATGTGTTTCAGACCGGGTCCGGCACGGGTATAAATATGAACGTTAATGAAGTAATTTCAAAAAGGGCCACTGAAATTCTTGGGTCGAAAGTGCATCCAAACGATCACGTAAATATGTCGCAGTCGTCAAATGATGTTGTTCCTACAGCGATAAGGGTTGCATCGGTGAGAGATGCCCTTTTATACCTAGTACCTTCTTTGAAGGAGCTTGTAAGCTCTTTAAGTGCCGCTTCACAGAAGACATCAGAGGTATACAAGCCAGGAAGAACTCATCTGAGAGACGCACTTCCTGTTACAATGGGCCAGGAGTTCAGCGCCTATGCGGTGGCCTTTGAAAGGGATTCGCAGGCGATTTTAGCATCTGTCAACGATGTAAAGATTTTACCTATTGGTGGAACTGCCGTTGGGACTGGAATTAATTCGCCAGTTGAATTTAGCAAAACAGTAGTAGATGAGCTCAACAAAATCACAAATCTAGGCTACAAAGCAGCTGATAACAGGTTTATGAGGATGAGGCTGTTGACAGACCTGGTGAACCTTTCAGGTGCCATAAGGGGAACATCGCTAGACCTCTACAGAACCTCGCAGGATCTTAGGCTGATGTTTTCTGGACCAATGACCGGTATAAATGAAATAGACATACCAAGCCAGGAGGAAGTTGCAGGAAGCAGCATAATGCCCGGCAAAACAAACCCAATCACTGTTGAATCCTGTCTACAATCTTCCGTTCAAATTATGGGCATTGATCATGCAGTCCAGCTTGCTGGTATGCTGGGTGAATTTGAATTAAGCATGGGGGTTCCCCTAACGGGATATGATCTAGTGCTGGAAATAGCATTACTCAGTGAATCGCTTACGAAAATGGCCAGAATTGTAATAGACAATATTATTCCTAATACGGAAAGGGCCAAGAGACTTGCTGAAAGCAGCCCTTCCCTTATAACGATAATTTCGCCATATATAGGCTATGATAAAGCTTCAAAGATAGGCAAACAGCTTGCAAAGGGATTATCAATAAGAGACGCGCTAAAAGAATTAGGATATAACGATAAGGAAATTGATTCAATGCTAGACATGAAAAAATTAGTTAAAAGTGGATTCATTAATAATAAATAGTTGTTTTTACATTTTATTTTTTTACATTCAATAAATTAATGGGCTGGCCAGGATTTGAACCTGGGATCTTCGCCGTGTAAGGGCGATGTGCTAACCAGGCTACACCACCAGCCCCACTGTACATAGGGATATTGACGGCTGACCACATCCGAGAAACGGTTCGGGCGATTAGTAACGATGGGCTGAACGAGTCGACCCCGAAAGGTCTTCTCGCGTACACCCTCGTCCTATCAACGCCGTATTTTACAGCAGCCCTACTCCTGCTCTTTCCTCAACCTTGCGGCTAAGAAAAGCTCAGGAACGTTGACTATTTTTGGGAGGGGCTTCCCCCTTAGATGCTTTCAGGGGTTATCCCCAGTGGCTCAGCTACCCGGCTCCCCCTGTCGGAGGACCGGTACACCGGAGGCCGCCTTGCCCTGTTCCTCTCGTACTAAGGGCAAGTTCCCCTCAGTCAACGCGCACTTCCATCAGGTAGAGTCCGACCTGTCTCGCGACGGTCTAAACCCAGCTCACGTTCCCCTTTAATGGGCGAGCAGCCCCACCCTTGGCCCCGACTGCAGGGCCAGGATGGGAAGAGCCGACATCGAGGTACCAAACCGCGGGGTCGATAGGAGCTCTCGCCCGCGACGAGCCTGTTATCCCTGGGGTAACTTTTCTGTCGTCACCAGCCCCCAACGGAGGGGACATGGTGGTTCGCTAGGCCCGGGTTTCCCCCCTGGATCCGACGCGTTTAGGGATCCAGTCAGGCCGGCTTTTGGCCTTGCCCTCTGCGGTGGGTTCCTGACCCACCTGAGCCGACCTTAGGGCCCCCTCGATATCTTTTCGAGGGGGTGCCGCCCCAGCCGAACTGCCCACCTGCAGTTGTCCCAAGTACTATCCTGGTTAGCGGCGTAGGCACGGCTAGCTGGTGTTACACTTGCGCCTCTGCTGGACCCGAAGGCCCAGCTTCGAAGGCTCCCAGCTACTCTCTGTAGCCGCACCCACACCGCAGCTGCAAGCTGCAGTAAAGCTCCACGGGGTCTTCTCTCCCCGATGGAAGTAGGTGGACTGTTCGTCCACCTTAAGTGGGTTCACCGGGTTGCAGGCGGGGACAGCGGGGCCCTCGTTGTTCCATTCATGCACGTCGGAACTTACCCGACAAGGCATTTGGCTACCTTAAGAGGGTCAGAGTTACCCCCGGCGTTTAGCGGCCCTTAGCCCGGTTGAACCCGGGTTTTAGGTACCGCCACTGGCCAGGATTCAGCGGCCGTACAAATCCTTACGGACTAGCGGCCACCTATGTTTTTATTAAACAGTCGGGACCCCCTTGTCACTGCGACCTGCGATCCCAGCTCTTCGCTAGGACTGCAGGCACCCCTTCTCCCGAAGTTACGGGGCTAATTTGCCGAGTTCCCTCGCCTGCGGTATACCCGACACGCCTTAGGCTCCTCACCCAGACCACCGGTGTCGGTTCTTGGTACGGTCTCCAACCCGCAGCCAAACATTTCTTTCAATGTCCCCCGGAATTGAGCGAACCCATCTAAGATGGGCCATTCCTCATTCGTATGAGTTCACGTCATTATGACACTTCCCCATACTCATAAAGTTAGACGGAGCGACTACCCCGCTCACCCTATCTGGAGGCAAAAATGATTGGCATGACCTTGCGGTCAGGGCTGAAGGCACCGGACTATTGACCGGTTTCCCTTTCGGTACTATTCCTTGCGGAATGAACCTTAGGACCGGCTAACTCTTGGCCGACGACGCGTTGCCAAGAAAACCTTGGTCTTTCGGCGACCGGGATTCCCACCCAGCTATGCTGTTACTACCACCAGGATCTGCACTAGAAACCGCTCCACAGGACCTCACGGCCCTGCTTCTGCGCAGCCTCTACGCCCGCCTACCGTCCACGCATTTTGTGCGTGACCCAGTGTATCGGCGACAGGCTTGAGCCCCGTCCATTTTCGGGGCCTCTCCGCTCGGCAGGTGAGCTGTTACGCACTCCTTGGGGGATGGCTGCTTCTGAGCCTACCCTCCTGCTGTCTTTGCGAAAAGACGCCCTTTCGCTTGACACTTAGCCTGCACTTTGGGACCTAAACACTGGTCTGGGTTAAACCCCTCTTGGTTATGGGGCTTACCCCCATAAACCCGTCTCCAGGCTTCTATTGCATTAGCATGTTCGGAGTTCGAAAGAAAGGTGGGACCTTTCGGCCCCTTGCCTCCCTATCGGTGCTCTACCACGCTAACAACATCTGCCCAGGCCTGGCTAGGACCAGCTTCGGCGGGAACTAGCTATCACCGAGTTAGATAGGTTTTTGGCCCCTTACCCAAGTTCAGAGGATCGAATTGCACGTCAGAACCCTTGCGGGCCTCCACCAGGGTTTCCCCCGGCTTCGCCCTGTCCTGGGCAAGATCACTCGGTTTCTAGTCTTCCCCCAATGGCTATAGGGCGCTATTGACACCCCATTCCTCACTCCTTGCGGAGCTGCGAAATATCGGTTTCCCTTCGCCTACGGGCTTTTAACCCTTAGACTTGCCATTAAGGTAATCTCCCTGGCCCGTGTTTCTAGACGGACCGCAATACCCTGGAATCCTGCAAACCCACTGTAGTCTTGCGACTACAACGGATCGAGAAGAATCCTTCTGAGCACTGCACGATTTTAACCGCCTGATTTCAGGCACTTTTCATCCCCCTCCCGGGGTGCTTTTCAGCTTTCCCTCGCGGTACTTGTACGCTATCGGTCACAAGAAGTATTTAGCCTTGGAGACCGCTTTCCCCCACCTTTCCCAACCATTGTCAAGGCCGGGTACTCAGCCAGTAAGAAATAGGGCCCGTTACTTTTACCTACGGGGCTATCACCCGCTTTGGCAGGCCTTTCCAGACCACTTCAGCTGGTAACAAACCCTATTATACTCTTACGGCAAACACCACATCTCCCACACATTGCTGCGCAGGATTCAGTTTGGGCTGTGCCCTTTTCGCTCTCTACTACTAAGGGCATCTCGATTTGATTTCTTTTCCTCCCCTTACTCAGATGTTTCCTTTCAGGGAGTTTGCAAGCGCACCTAACGGCACGCTTGCTAGGCTTTAACCTAGCAGGTTAACCTATTCGGGAATCCTCGGATCGAAGGCTGCATGCGCCTACCCGAGGCTTTTCGCAGCTTGCCACGCCCTTCTTCGCCCCTTGTGCCTAGCCATCCACCAGGCGGTGTATTTCGTTTCTCAGATATGATCAACTTTCGTCATCCCTATGTACAGTATCATCGCGGATAGTAAATCCACTTCACTCTTCATCTGCAAATTTAATTGCAGATTGCATATTTTATATCTGGTCACAGAACTTAGTAAAAGTTTAGGTCGGCAATGTACATGGAGGTGATCCGGCCGCACCTTCCGGTACGGCCACCTTGTTACGACTTCTCCCCCCTTACAAACCCCTGGTTCGATAGCACCAACAAGATACCACCTCGCCAAGGATTCACTCGGGTGGAGCGACGGGCGGTGTGTGCAAGGAGCGGGGACGTATTCACCGCGGGATGGTGACCCGCGATTACTAGGGATTCCAGGTTCATGAGGGCGGGTTTCAGCCCTCAATCCCAACTACGGTGGAGTTTCAAGATTACCTTCCTCTTTCGAGTTTGGCTCCCATTGTCTCCACCATTGCAGCCCGCGTGTGGCCCAGGGGTTTCGGGGCATACTGACCTGCCGTAGCCCCCACCTTCCTCCGCCTTATCGGCGGCGGTCCTGTTAGTTTCCTCCCATCACCTTTCGGAAACAAGAAGCAACTAACAGCAGGGGTCTCGCTCGTTGCCTGACTTAACAGGACACTTCACAGCACGAGCTGGCGACGGCCATGCACCTCCTCTCGGCTTGTCAGGTAAGGTCTTTAGCCTGACCATCACTCTGCCGTCACCCCTGGTAAGGTTCCCGGCGTTGACTCCAATTAAACCGCAGGCTTCACCCCTTGTGGTGCTCCCCCGCCAATTCCTTTAAGTTTCAGCCTTGCAGCCGTACTCCCCAGGCGGCTCGCTTAACGGCTTCCCTGCGGCCCTGACAGAACACAAAGTTCTTCCAAGACCTAGCGAGCATCGTTTACAGCTAGGACTACCCGGGTATCTAATCCGGTTCGCTCCCCTAGCTTTCGTCCCTCACCGTCGGGCGCGTTCTGGCCAAACGCCTTCGCCACTGTTGGTCTTCCGCGGATCAGCGGATTTTACCCCTACCCGCGGAGTACCCTTGGCCTCTCCCGCCCCCTAGCCCTTTAGTATGATTCGCAGCCCAGCGGTTGAGCCGCTAGATTTAACGAACCACATAAAGAACCGGCTACGGACGCTTTAGGCCCAATAATCATCCCGACCAGTCGGGGAGCTGGTATTACCGCGGCGGCTGACACCAGTCTTGCCCTCCCCTTATTCGCCAGGCTTTTTAGACCTGACAAAAGCTATCCTCTGCGGATAGCACTCGGGGTAGCCTCATCACCCTTTCGGGCATTGTGAAGGTTTCGCGCCTGCTGCGCCCCGTAGGGCCTGGACCCTTGTCTCAGGATCCATCTCCGGGCTCCTCCTCTCAGAGCCCGCACCGGTCATAGGCTTGGTGGGCCTTTACCCCGCCAACTACCTGATCGGACGCAGCCCCATCCTAAGGCAACCATTCCAGCATGCTGAAATAGTCATTTTAACCTCAGTGCATTCCAGCCTCTGAGGTTCATGGGTTATTAGCCCCAGTTTCCCGGGATTATCCCCCTCCTTAGGGTAGGTTAGCTGCGTACTACTGAGCCGTGCGCCGCGCTCTCAACAGCTAGAGAACGCTCGACTTGCATGGCTTAGCCCCACCCCGATACCGGTCGGGTCCGGCAGGATCAACCGGATTCGCACTACCGGCCTAAACTCTATTTACCTTCTGTGACCAGCATCAGTTCCAACATGTATATGTTGGATCTTCATTATTGTACGCGCACTTGGAGATCACTGCATCACAGTCAGGGCAAGAATATACCCATCTCTGCAATGATGCCCGTTTATGCGCGTTATAAATCTGCAATATCCCCCTTTATTAATTTTTACCCATTACATGAGACGTGTCATATTCTAAAAATATTATATCGTAGACCCTCGGCATAACTTACAGATAATTAGATATGCTGGATAAACAGCAGAAGGTTGGCGGGAAGTTGTGCAATAAGGATATAGTAACTGTGCAGCACATATCTGAGGCAAGGGTCTTAGGAGTCAACACAGGCGCACCGTCACCGTATATCAGTTAAAGTAACTAGGAAAGGCCTGTCAAGAGGCCACTATCGTCCTCAAAGCAGGTTATAGCTTACAAAGCATAAATGCGAGGTCGTGTAACTGAGGAGTATACTGAATAATTAATGGTTTAGCTTTCAACACAACATATAGCGTGGTTATGAAGAACAGGCTGTCTCAAGCAGAGTCAGAGGGAATAAGTAACGTGAGCTTACATGTCAATATATCACAATAACTGGTATTAAACAGCTGGCACAAGGGGAAATGGCTGAAAGCGTAGCCAGTTATCTACCGCCGACGAGCGGAGGAAGTGGGAAACCGCGAGTTATTACTCTAAGCGCATACTCTTCTGTAGTTTAACTTGGAAAGTATGTGGACGCACGAAGTTTGTAACAATGTTTAAATTTAAACATATAATACAGCCATTTATGCGATGGATAGATTCTCATTCACATCATTATCTGACTTCGCTTTCAATATTGGATGAGCTGCATCAGGGAGGGTTATCGGGGGTTGTAGAAGCCAGCTGGATACCCGTAAGGCCTACATCTTCTTCAACTTTAATTGACCTGTATACTTGGGTAGTAAACCGAGAAAAGGAACGGTTAAGTAAAATCAGTCTCAAGGTGATCCCTGCAATAGGCATACACCCTAGATGTATACCCACTGCAGAATTAGAGCAATCATTAGCTAATGTTGAAACATGGCTACAAATGGACGATGTAAAGGCACTAGGAGAGGTCGGGTTGGAAAACGGTGACGATACAGAAATTTATGTGCTTGAAAGACAATTACGGCTGGCCATGCTCGCTGATAAGCCTGTCATTATTCATACGCCAAAAGTTGACAAAAAAATTGTTCTTAAAAAAATATTAAATGCGATCGAATCGGTGTCTTTTCCCCTAGAAATGGTTGCTATAGACCATCTAAATTCTGATGTTTACGATATGGTTCACGGGCTAAAGACCTATTTTGGATTGTCAGTACAACCAGGAAAGTTGTCCGTAAATGAAGCTTTTGAGCTTGTTCAGAAACTTGATTTTGAGAGGGTTTTGATAAATTCTGATTCGAGCACCGAGTCGAGCCAGCCTGGCTGGCCTGCCCTGCTTTTGAACAAATTAGAACGCAGTGGGTTAAAAGATATTCCCAGAAAGATTGCCATTGAAAATCCCCAGAAATTCTACAGAATTTAAGCCTATTGATAGAAAATTCTATCTTAGGGAAACCGCCGATGTAGCTAAAGGACTTCTGGGCCAGCTGCTGGTTAGGGAGATAGGCGAAAACTTAATGATAGTTAGAATCACAGAAGTGGAAGCTTACAAAGGGCTACTGGACCCTGCAAGCCATGCATACAGGGGAAGAGGAGGAAGGGCCGACATCATGTTTGGAAATGTGGGCCTAGCATATGTGTATTTGTCTTATGGAGTTCATTATTGCCTTAATGTTGTGGCAAGATCTGCGGATCAGGAAGCAGGTGCTGTTTTAATAAGAAGCGGCGAACCGGTAATTGGGTACCAATTTATGAAAACATTCCACGATGGGGACAAATGCAAAATTTCAAGTGGGCCTGGGAATCTAACTAAGTCATTAAATATAAATGCAACATATAATGGATATGACCTGACCGCTGGCACTGGCCTATTTATATCACAGGGTTGGCTCGATAAAGGAGAAAAAATTCTCGAAAGCGCAAGGGTAGGAATCTCGAAAGCTACTGATAAAAAATGGAGGTTTTTGATTGGCGGCAACTGCACCGTTTCCAAGAAGCCTTGAGGTTCATTGCCGTTTTGTAATATACCTTATTTTATTTAAATGGAATTCTGTACACAGAACCGCATTTTTTACACGTAAATACAAGTTTTCCTCCCCTTACCCTTATTGTTTTATCATACATGGGTGGCGAATATGCCTTGCACCTTTTACAAAAAAGTAGTTTTAGCTCATAAGGTTGCTTCATTCTGAACTTCAGAGCAATCCTATTTGCGAGTTTTGCCTGTTTTTCTGAAAGTTTGCTGGATGGATCATAATAGACCTGCTTTATTAGAAATTTCACTGACTCAGCTGCTGCTTTCATCTCTTATCCATCCATATCCGTCCTTATCTATTTTATCAGCTAGCGTTGAATCACCGCCCGCAGCTATTTTGCCGTTTACAAGAACATAAACCACGTCTGGCTTTATGTATCTTAAAATTCTTGAATAATGAGTCACCATTATAATTGTATTGCCTATTTTGGCATGTATTTTATTGATCGCAGAAGCTATTAATTCCAGAGAATCGACATCAAGCCCTGAATCAATTTCATCAAGTATGGCAAACTTGGGCTGCAGAATGGCCATCTGTATTATTTCCATCTTCTTTCTTTCACCGCCAGACAGGCCTTCATTTAGATTTCTTGAAAGCAGCAAATCATCTATCCCCAATTCAGACAGTTTCTGTTTTACCATCTTGTTAAAAACATATGTGCTTAAGTTTTGGCCAGTTATGGTATTGTATGCAGTTTTTATAAATGAAAAACTTGGAACGCCAGGCACCTCAACTGGATTTTGAAATGCCAGAAATATTCCCCTCTTTGCTCTCTGGTCCGGGGAAAAACGTGTAATTTCTTCATTATCCAAAAGGATTTTTCCGTCTTGTATTTTGTACGCCGGGTTACCCATGATGGTGAAGCTTAGTGTGCTTTTACCTGACCCGTTTGGCCCCATTATTGCATATATTTTTCCGTCATCAAACTTTACATTAACGCCATTAAGTATTATTTTGTCATTTATCCCGGCTTTAAGGTCGCTTACACTTAACAATTTAATTATGCTGTATCTATATAAGTTAAAACCTTTCCTGAAAAATTAGAAATGTAGCCCGGGGCGGATTCGAACCGCCGTCGCCGGGTTTCCCCTTGCTCTAGGAGCGATCCAGAGCCCGAAATCCTTGGCCCCTAGACGACCGGGCTTTAGCAGTGTAAGTAAATCCAGCCAGCTTTAAAAGTTTAGCTATACTACTCTTCTTGACTGAAGAAACTGATTTATTTCAGCACTAGATACTCCATTATATGATATTTCCTGTTTGGCTGGAGGCACACTCATGTATGTTTTGATCCTTGATGCCAGACGTTCTTCGTATGTTGGCACATGCTCATTTTGATAAAATATTCCTATGGGTATTTTGTCCCCCCACTCTATGCTTTTTTCCATGGCATTCAGGAATTTATCCCTTGCTTCATTAGGGTCTTTTACCACCGGATCCCATCCGTTTTCCTCCATTTTGTACACTCTTTCGTCATAAAACTCCTTTGTATTTATGTCATTATATGTTGGACACGGTTGAAGAATATCAACTACGGCGCTTCCACGATGCTTTATTGCGCTTAAAATTATACCCTTTAAATGCTTTATATCGTAAGCATATCCCCTGGCTACAAAGGTATAACCTGATGCCAGTGAAATTGTTAGCGGGTTGAGATTGTCATTTATGTTTGGCAATGGCAGAGCTTTTGTCTTTGTTCCTCTTGGGAGCGTTGGCGAGGCCTGCCCTTTTGTCAGGCCGTAGACGCCGTTGTCATTTATGATAACCGTTATGTCAACGTTCCTTCTCCCTGCACTTACAAAGTGACCGGCCCCTATGCTTAGGAGGTCCCCGTCCCCGCCTATGACTATTACTTCCAGATTCGGGTTTGCTAGTTTAGCGCCCGTCGCATGCGGTATTGGCCGACCGTGGAGGTTATGTATGCCAAAAGTGTTGACGTAGTCAGATGTCTTACCCGAGCAGCCGATTCCAGAAAATATTGCATAATCATTTATGCCTTTCCCGGTTTCAGCCATTGCCATCTGCACAGCTGAAAGTATTCCAAAATCGCCACATCCAGGGCACCAGTCATTCCACTCACTGACTCTTAAATCTGCTGGGCTTATCCTTTCATGCTGTGCCATTCATTATCACCCTCCTTTCTCCGTTTTCAATTATTAGTTTGATGGCGTTGTACACCTCCGATGTGGAAACCATTCTGCCATTTACCTTTAGCGCTTGATATGTCGGGTTTGCCGATGTTTCATTTCCAAGAAGGATCCCCAGCTGGCCCAAATAATTTGATTCAATATCTATTATTTCTTTGCCTTGAAGTAACCGCTTGACGCCTTTAGGAAATGGCGAAAACATTTTAAAATAAATGAATCCTATTTCATTGCCCTCCTTTCTCAGTCTGTTAATGCTTTCTATTATTGGCCACTTGGTGCTGCCCCATCCCACAATTATTTTTTCTGGTGATGTATTTCCATATATTATGTACTTTTCATTTTCAGGTATTTCCCTTTCTGCCAGCTCGATTTTCTTCATTCTTTTAAGATACATTTCTGTCCTCATAACAGAATCGTCCAAAATGTGACCCTGCTCGTCATGTTCGTCTCCTGTCAGCCAGAACCTGTTGGGAGACCCCAGAAATGAACGTGGGCTTACGCCGTCTTCGGTTAGTTTAAATCTTTTGTAATTGTCCTCCTTTTCAACTGCTATTTTTCCCCTGTTTATTTTGCATTTTTCGCTGTCTATTAGCATTTCGTCAACCACAGCATATGAGCTCATGATTGATTTGTCTACCAAGTGTATTACTGGCATCTGATACCTTTCTGCATAGTTAAATGCGTTAGCCGCATCGTAAAATGCTTCAACGTGATCCCCCGATGATAGTACTATTCTGGGAAACTCTCCGTGCCCACCATATACTGCTTGCAGAAGATCTGCCTGCGCGTTTCTTGTAGGTAGTCCGGTTGATGGTCCGCCCCTCATATAATCTGTTATAACAATCGGTATTTCCGTCATTCCCGCATATCCTATTCCTTCCGTCATTAAATCGAAGCCTGGGCCTGAAGTTGCCGTAGCCGATCTTGCCCCAGTCAATGAAGCGCCATTGGCCATTGCTATTGCTGAGATCTCATCCTCTGTTTGTACAACAACCACATTACCTTCCCCTGAACGCCCCCTGCTAAACGCTGGATGGCCTTCAAGATACACGCTTTCATCGGTGGCCGGCGATATTGGATAATAGCTCTGAAAAGTTAAGCCGCCTGCCAGTTTTCCCAGAGCCAGTGCCGTTGGCCCATCTATCAATATTCTGTGGCCATTTACCGGTATATGGTTTAATGTAATTCCGTTCCAAGCCCAATTAGAAGATATTTCATATGAAAGGTTTACCGCCTGCTGATTTTCTGCCAAGGACCTCGCACCAAAAGTGTCCTTAATTGCTTCTAACACAAGTTCTTTTTCTATTTTTAAGATAGATGTGGATAAGGAAATGGCCATTGTGTTGATCATTATTCTGATTTTTCCCAGTTGTGATTCATTTAACCGCCTTCCGAGCTCTCTTACAGCATCATTTGCGCTGTATCCTAGGGTAGTTATCCCCCTCGAATTCAAGTATTCGACAACGTCCTTAACGGTTATATCAGGGCCCGTTTTACCAAGCGAATCAATTATTCTCATTTTTAAGGGCCCTACCATGCTTGGGATACTGCTAAGCTTGAAATCTGATTCATCTGTGTTATATATGAGAGTCCCCTTGTCTGCGATGTCCGAAAAATGGGAAAAAACGGTTTCTGCATCATAACTTACTAGCATATCCTTTTTTTCCATTATTGAATGAACCGGCGCATCACTTATTCTCATTGTAAGATAGCTGTGCCGCCCCTTTATATTTGAAAAGTATTCCCTTCCACCATATACATAATATCCAGCCTTTGCCACTGCCCTTGTAAATATGTGCGCCGCAGTATCAATTCCGCTTCCCTGCGGACCCCCAGTTGTCCAAATTAGATCCATTTTACTCGATGTTTCATTTTCCATTAAATAAAAACCTATCTAAAAAAACACGCTGGCATATTAGCTCATTTGTTCTCTGCATACAATAATTCATTTGCTTTATTATAGCCTGTTTCCAGAGCCCTGATATTTAGTTCTTCCCATTTATGGCTTAACACTTCATTGATTGCTGATTTTAATTCGTTTAGCGTTACTATTCTGGATACTGCCGAAATGGCGCCAAGCATTATCATGTTAGCTACAATAGGGCTTTTTAACTCATTTCTTGATATTTCTGTAGCCATTATATTAAAAAGTCTCCCCCTGTCTGGCTTTACCAATGAGCCGTCGTATATTACGGTCGTGTCGCTTTGTATTTTTTTAAGCAAGGAATTCCATGACTGCTGGAACATAAAAATCGCTGTGTCAGCTTTTTGAACCTTAAAAAGCACAACGTCTTCTTCACGATCACCAACAACCAATTCCGTATATGATTCCCCTCCCCTTGTAGATGCCCCATATTCCTCGGTCTGCACTACGTGCTTTCCCTGATACTTGACAAATGAATATCCCAAAAGGTATCCCATCATTTGTATACCCTGGCCACCCTTGCCCGCTATAAGAATCTGGTGCTTCATTTCTTAACCCCCTTTGCCTTTTCAATAATTTCCCTTAGCTGGTCATAATAGCTTGGTGCATCAAAATTTACAAATTCGCCCAACGATATTTCGCTGGTCCAGTCACATTTAGCTTCAAATGGGCTTATTCCCCTCCTTATTACCCCTACTTTCTTTATTTTTTGATAAAGTTCATATGGATTCTTAAAGTTGTTTATTCTTCCGAACAGCTCGGGGCACTGGGAAATGACCTCTACAAAGGAAAATCCTCTGTGGTTAAATGCCTTCTTTATGCTTTCCTTTAACAATACTGGATATGCTGTGGACCATCTTGCTACAAAAGTCCCGCCGGCAGCAGAAACAAGCTTAACTGCATCTATGGGTTTACTATCAGGCCCGTACGGAGATGTGTATGTTGTTGCTTCTTTGGGCGTAGTAGGAGCCACCTGGCCTCCAGTTAGGCCGTAAATAAAATTGTTGACCATTATTACAGTAAGGTCCGCATTTCTTCTTGCTGCATGTATTAGATGATTACCACCTATAGAAGCAAGGTCACCGTCACCGCCAAATACTACAACCCTTAGATCAGGGCGAGCCAGCTTTATACCAAGCGCTACAGGTATGGCTCTTCCATGAAGCACGTGAGCACCATCAAATTTTATATATTGCGGAATCCTTCCGGTGCATCCTATTCCGCTGACCACCACCAACTTATCCTGTTCTATCTTAAGTTCATCCACTGCCCTCAAAAATGCCTGAACGACAGTCCCTATCCCACACCCAGGGCACCACATATGCGGTAATTTTTCTGTTCTTAAATACCTTTCAAGAGGATGAACGAGTGTTTCTTCCATTAACCATTTACCTCCTTTTCACACAAAAGTTCAAGTTCTTCTGGAGATGGCACTTCATAGCTTAACCAGCTAACAAGCTTTACTTTGTCGTTATCGTTGATTGACCACTTGACCGGATAAACCAACTTGCCGGTGCTCATTTCAACTACAATTACATACCTTGCGCTTTTCACAAATTTCTTAAGTTGTTCCTCAGGAAACGGCCAGATAGTCACTGGCCTAAACATCCCCCATTTTCTGCCTCTCTTTCTAGCATCAATTATCATGGCATACACCACCCTAGCCATCGACCCTGCAGCAACTATGATCACTTCCGCGTCTTCAGTAAATGCGGCTTCATATTTTTCAATTATATTCGCATTTTTTTTAATCTTTTCAGTTATGCCTTTAACATATTTTGCCTGAACTTCTGGCTTTTCATAGTAATACCCATTTTCATTATGGGTGAGACTATCCTTGAGCACATAGAACCCTTCGCCGAAAGAAGCTATGGCGGGCACAAGTGACTGGTCTCTTTTATATGGCATGTAACTTTCTGCAGGTTCACTCGGTTTTTTTCTTTCAATGATTTCTTCCCGTTTTATATACAGTCGTTCCCGCATTCTTGCAAGAATTGCATCACCCAAAAGGACAACTGGTGTCATATATTTCTCGGCAAGATTAAACGATTCTATTGTTAACTCGAAGGCTTCTTGAACGCTCCATGGATAAATGGAAATAATTTCATAATCTGAATGTGAGCCGAACCTCGACTGCATTATGTCACCCTGCCAAGCTTTGGAGGCGATTCCTGTGCTAGGACCTGCTCTCATCATGTCAACGATTACAAGCGGTGTCTCTGTGGCTACTGCCAGGCCCAACCCCTCCTGCATTAAGCTGAAACCGGGGCCAGAGGTAGCTGTCATGGCCTTGGCGCCTGCCATTGATGCACCAACTATCATATTGATTGACGCAAGCTCGTCTTCTCCCTGAACATATATCCCGCCAACCTGCGGAAGCCTTTTGGACATTTCCTCAGCTATTTCTGAAGAGGGTGTTATTGGATAACCGGCATAAAACCTGCAGCCAGCCTGTATTGCGCCCTCTACGATGGCCCCATTGCCATTCACAAAGATTAATCTGCTGTCACTCATTTTATGTCAACTTTTCTTACAAAGATGGCAAATTCGGGGCACGCATATTCACATATTTTGCAGCCTATGCAGCCAGAGTTATCTTTTATATAAGTTGGTCTGTATCCAAATCTGTTATAATCATCATGCCTGTCCAGTATTTTGGTTGGGCATAACTCGATGCATAATCCGCATTCCTTACATCTATCGCCTATAACTAAAACTTCGAATGCGCGTTTCTGAGTTGCGGTTTGAGGTTGCACGTTCATTTTTGCAGAGTAAACCTCAATATCTCTTTTAAGTTTATCGCAAAAACGTTTTTTTAAGATAGCTTTATTAAATTTATTACAAAAATTAAGCTGTTTTTTTATGATAAATTTATAATTATTGCGTAATATTTTACAGATATTTAAATAATTGTTTAGAAAATAAGAAATTACCTCCTTATAAAACACCGATTACCTGCAAAAGTTCATACGACTAAATTGATGCGTTATGGCATCTTACAAAGCACAGAATATTATTGTGGCGCCCAAAGACACCATACCTTGCAATATAGGCGCTTATTTTGATTAACCGTCATAGCGATAATAAATCATTAGCGTTTTAAGCGTGATGATGCAAAAAACTAGTGGCCTGCGATGCAACATCAATTATAATTACAGCTATGGTTTTAAATTAAATATATAATAATTAAATTGTGAACTATTTTAAATTAATTGGAAATGACAGAGTATCACCTATCGGGTTAGGAACCTGGGGAATGGGCGGCAAAACATACCCCGACAGTTCCAGAGACCATGAAATGATAAAGGCCATTATGTTTGCTATAAGCAACGGTCTAAGCTTGCTGGATACGGCGGAATTTTATGCCCAAGGTCACACAGAGGAACTTGTCGGTAAAGCGCTAAAACAGGTTGAAAGAGAAAAAGTTTTTGTAATAAGCAAGGTATGGTACACGCATCTGGAGCGAGATCAGGTTCTAAGATCTGCTGAAAGCTCATTAAAAAGATTAAATCTGTCCTATATTGACCTTTATCTTATACACTGGCCAAATGAAAGTGTCCCACTAAGAGAGCCCCTTTCTGCAATGCAAAAACTGATAGACGATGGAAAGATAAGGTACGCTGGTGTAAGCAATTTTGATATTGAATTGCTAAAAAAGGCTAGAGAGGAAATTCCGCGTAGCGATCTGGTGGCAGACGAGGTAAGGTACAGTTTACTTTACAGAGAGCCAGAAAAACGCCTTTTGCCTTATTGCAAAAGGGAACATCTAGCTTTTATAGCATATACGCCTTTAGAAAAAGGTTTAGTATCTAAGGATAGCTTTCTAAGTGAAATAGGAAAAAAATATAATAAAACAGCCACTCAGATAGCATTGAACTGGCTCTCATATAATGATACAATACCAATTCCTAAATCTGAAAAAATAGACCATATAAAGGAGAACGCCGGAGCCATGGGGTGGAAGCTTTCAAAAGAGGATTTTGCAACCATATCTGAGAAATATGGCTAATATTTAACGGATGAACTAGGCATATTTTATTGTAGCCTGTAGTTTATTCCTAAAATTTTGACCCCAAAAAACTATTAATAATATATTTTTAACTAAATAGTATATAAAATTAGCAAAAAACGTTTATTATGCCCTTTATTTAATTTAAAGTATGCAAAAGTCATCAGAAAAAGTGACTTATTTAAAGGCTTACCCTCTGAAGGGATACGACGATATACAGAGGGTAAAGGCTGACCTCGATGCTGGCTGCATTGTAATAATTAGATTTACACCACTTATAAAAAAGAGCCTTGATGAACTGTCAAAATCTATTGATGACATATACAAATATGTTATGGCCATCGGAGGAGACATAGCGCGGCTTGGAGAGGATAGAATTGTAATCACACCGCCAGGCGTTAAAATATTTAGGGAATCAGGGTTAAAATATTAAATGCTTTTAAGTGCCGGTTTGATCAAACAATGGGCATGGAAAGTTCAATGAACGAATTAGAAGGGTTAAAATTTATGTTGCAGGAATACCGAGAAGCCCTGCGGTTAGCGCTTAATAATACTGATTCAAATTTAGTTGAAGAGGTTGGGCTTATTATAAATCAGTGCACTGAAACTATGAACATCATAGATAAAAGGGAAAATGAAGAAGATGACCTAAAAAGAATAAGAAGTTTTATTGAATCTATTGTTGAAAGGTTTAATAAAATTTCAGAAATTTTATCCGAAGACCAAGAATCTTCAGAGGAATATGACTTAAGCTTTCTGAGTGATTTCCTTTACTATGCCGGCCGCAACGGTTCTTCCTGAATCTCTTAATGCAAATCTTCCAAGTTCTGGAAATTCCTTATACGTCTCAATGCAAAGCGGAGTAAGTGGCTTTAATCTAACCAGCGCAGCATCGCCAGTCTTTATTGTCTTTGGATGATCCTCCACTACCTGCCCCGTTCTTGGATCTATCTTGCTTATTATTTCTGATATTGAGGTAGCTATTTGAGCTGTGTGTGCATGAAGCACGGGTGTATACCCTGCCGCTATAGCCGTTGGATGAAATACAACAAATATCTGAGCTATGAACTCTTTTGCTACAGTTGGTGGATTATCTGGATGCCCTAACACCATGCCCCTTTTTACATCCTGTTTGGCTATTCCCCTGACATTGAATCCAATGTTATCTCCCGGCTCAGCTTTTTCAACTCCAGTGTGGTGCGTTTCTATACTCTTCACTTCTCCCTTTAAACCGGGAGGCATCACAACTATCGTTTCACCCACTTTCATAACTCCAGTAACTACTCTACCCACTGGCACAGTGCCGACCCCGGTAATTGAGTAAACATCCTGAATAGGTATTCTGAGCGGTTTGTCGGTTGGTTTTGGCGGAACCTGCAGATTATCCAGAGCCTCAAGCAAAGTTGGGCCCTTATACCATGTTATGTTGGTGGATTTTTCGCTCAGATTGTCCCCTGTCCAGCCTGAAACCGGTATTATCGGTAGGGTGTCAATTTTATAACCCACTAACTTTAACAGATCAGTTACCATCTTTTTAACTTCATCGAATCTTTTTTGACTGTACGGTGGCTGTGTGGCATCCAATTTATTAATCAGGACTATTAGCTGATTAACACCCAGAGTCTTAAGCAGGAAAGCGTGCTCCCTTGCCTGACCCCCTTCTGATAAAGCAGTTTCAGTTTCACCTTCCTTCGCTGAAACAACGAGAATTGCTGCATCTGCCTGACTTGCACCAGTTATCATGTTCTTTACAAAGTCCCTGTGCCCTGGGGCATCAATTAAAGTGAAAAAGTACTTCTTAGTTTCAAATTTTTGGAAGGCCAGGTCTATAGTGACCCCTCTTTCCCTTTCCTCCTTCAGCCTGTCCAAAACCCAAGCATATTTAAATGAATCGCCCACTCCCAGTTTTTCAGATTCTTTTGCAAATTCTTCTACTTCCCTTGGATCTATTACGCCGAGATTAAATAGAAAATGCCCTAAAGTAGTTGATTTGCCATTATCTACATGCCCCACCACGACTAAATTCAGGTGAGTTTTTTGTGACATTATTTTATTGCACCTTCAACCATGAAGGGGTTCGTTCTGATTATTTAACGTTTTTGGATAAGTATTTCGCAGATTATTAACTAATAATGATATTACACTTCGCTTTTTAATATGTTTGCTGTACTTATTTTACTAAATGCGATAATAATATAATGAATGTTTAATATATTTAATCCCTTGAATATGTGCCCATTATCTCTCCTGAATCAAGAATTTTGTTTTTTATTAACTCCTTCAACCTGAGTGCGCTGACGCCACTCAGAATTGGGAGCGTATCATTTAGGGCATAAATTCTAAAAAAGTACCGGTGGTTGCCGTTTCCGCGTGGGGGGCATGGCCCACCATAGCCTGTTTTGCCAAAGTCGTTTTTCCCCTGAACACCGGTAGATGAGGTGGGCTTGATTCCTTCTTGAATTTCCGTGCCAGTTAGATTATAGATGACCCAATGAACAAATGTCCCGCCCGGAGCGTCCGGATCTTCTGCAATAATTGCATATGTTGAAGCGCCATTAACCCTGCCCCACTTTATTGGAGGAGAAACGTTTTCACCTTCGCATGTATGCTTTCTTGGTATTCTAGCGCCATTTTCAAACGAATCGCTGAAAACATCCATATATTATATATAAAATAAACTAAAAATTAAGTGTTTCTAAAATACTATTCTCACATCAACCGCAAATGCGCCTTCCTGATTCACTATAAGCGGATTAATATCCATTTCTTTAACATTAAGGTCAACAATCATCCTTGAAATCCTGCTCAGTGTTCTAAGCACTGCGTTAATGTTGTAGTTTCTTTTTCTAGCTGTAAGCATGTCATATACCTTGCTTTCCTTCAGCATCTGCAATCCTTCCTGTTCAGATACTGGTGACAGCCCATAGCTTACGCTTTTAATTACTTCGACGTAAATTCCCCCCATTCCTACCAGTATGGATGGGCCAAATGTTGCATCTTTAAGCCCTCCTAGAAAGACCTCTACGCCGCTGAGCTGCCTCTGCAAGAGTATTCTTTTTGATTTTAATGTCAGCTGATTAAATACATTTTCCACATCTTCCTTTTCTACGTTTGTCACAACCCCACCCAGCTCTGTTTTATGCCCGGGCTCATCAAGCGAAATTTTCATGACAAGCGGGAAGCCTATCCTTTCTGCTTCCTTCTTTGCATCCTCCAAATTAGATACAACAGCCCAAGGAGGCACCCTTACACCGTAGATTTCCATTAGCTTGAACGCTTCATAGTCTTTAAGAGTTGTTTTCCCTTCAACAAGCTCTTTGGCTCCCATTATTGGCTCAGCTATCCTTATCTTTTGCATTGGTTCTCTTTTATCTGTATAGTACCTTATTGCCCTAACAGCTTCTTCTGGGAACCTGAATGAGGGGACATTGGCTGAGTCAAGTGTCCTTGCGGCTGCATCTTCGCTGAGCCCCATTACTACACCTACGAATCCCTTTCCCTTGAAATTAAGCAGAGCCTTGGCTACTTCCACACAACTCACAGTTGCCAGAGATTGGACTAAAACCAACTTTGTGCAGTCAAGCCCCTGAACTATCTTAAGTGCTGTTATGTACCTCTCAAGATTGGCGTCTCCTCCCAAGTCCAAAGGGTTTCTGGGTGATGCATGTGGCGGAAGCACCATTTCCAGCGTTGACTGCACCCTCGGTGGCAATTTGGTTAAACTAAGTTTGTTCCTATCTATCTCATCCACAGTTAATACGCCGTGCCCCCCCGAATTGGTAATTATAAGTATGTCTCTCTTAATTGGCTCTTCAGACGACAATATCTTTGCCAGGTTTAAAAGATCAGTTAAATTCTCTACAAATATGCCCCCGACCGTCCTTACCGCTGACCTGAACAGTTCATAAGATCCTGCGAGGCTACCTGTGTGCGTGCGTATTGCCTGTTCACCTGCACTGCTGGCACCTCCTTTAAGGAAAACTACAGGTTTCTTTACAGTTATCTCTGGCATTTCATTTAAAAACCGGTCACCGTCTGATATTCCTTCCATATAGGAAAAAATTGCCTTTGCCTGTGGGTCATTTGACAAAAATTCAAAAACATCAATTTCCTTTATATCCGCCTGGTTTCCCAAACCCACAAAATAACTCAAACCGGTTCTGGTCCTCTGAGCCCAGTTTAGCATATAAGCCCCCATGCCTCCAGATTGGGCAACGATTGCTATGTTTCCCTGTTTGACATCTGCAAAAGTAAATGTCGCATTAAACGTGGGGGTCATTATACCCATTGTATTTGGACCCAAAAACCTCATTGAGTATTTTGAGGCTGTTTTTACCATTTCATTTTCAATTCTTGCTCCCTCTTGATCCCTTTCCCTAAATCCAGCCGTTATTACCACGGCCGCCTTTATGCCCGCTTTGCCAGCCTCTTCCATTGCCTCAACAACCTCTTCCCGTGGGATGCTGAAAATTATCAGGTCTACCGGATCCTTGATATCTGATATGCTTTTATAGCACTTTAATCCCTCTATCTCATCAGCCCTGTTATTTACTGGATATATTTTTCCTGTATATGTGGATATTATATTTCTTAATATTATATTCCCAATTTTGTCCCTGTTCCTTGATGCCCCGACAATAGCTATACTTTTAGGGTAAAACAGTTCCTCTAACATATCAATAGCTTAGCTTAGGCATGTTAATAATGGTTTATGCTTGGCTGGGAGTTGAAGGCGATTCTTCTGCTTTATGATGTTCAAACACATCAGCTGTTGCCTGATTGTTTTCTTTATCTATTGAAATCTTCATTTTTATGCGCCTAATGTTAAGGTTTTGGCCCCTGCCCCATATTTCAGCATTTAGGTCGTTGGTCACGATAACCCTATCAACCTTTGTCATTTTCTTAATTTTGCTTTTAAGATATTCTATGGCCTTGTTTGACCTTTGATAATACTGTTTATAAAATATTCTTGAAAATGAAATCGTTATGGTTTTCTCCTCTGTCATTTGTTATCCCCTATTTTTTTATGCCGCCAGTCTCTCCTTTTAAAATTATATGTAAATGTCCTGTTTGTTTTTAATACTGCCCACGAAGGTACTGGCTTGTTCTTTCTAATAGCCGTAACAAATCTTTTTTTATCCTTTGCATTTTTATTTGAACCCATTTTCTATCACCATACTATTTTAAACTCCCTTTTATTAGCTTGCATTTTGGAAAGAAGGTCCTTTAATTCTTCGTCGCTTATCTGGTGGTCTAACTTTCCATTTATGGCAAGCTCGAAAATTTTATCCTCCAGTACATTAGCCGTTTCATTGCCCACCAACTTTAAATTATTTAATCTGTATCTTGCTTCGGGCGTAAGATAAACTCTGAGGTATTTTTCCCTTAGCTCCGCTAATTCTTTCTTTTTGCGATCCTCGTCTGCAGAATAGGGAGCTGCCATTTTTTCTGTTCACCCGATACCCAGCTTTTCGACGGCCTTCACTTTAGCTTTTAAACCGTCAAAAATGTCACTTGATATCTTGTCAACTGTTGATATTCCTTTTCCAGTTAACTCTCTACCGGCTTTTGTCTTTTTAATCAGTCCTGCTGTTTCCAGATCTAAAAGTATCTTTCTTATGTGCTTCATTCCTGCTGGCTGGGAATGGGCCAGGTAGAATCCACGTTGTTTTCTACCTCCATACTTTTTAGAAAGATCCTTTACGCTCACCGGCCCGTAAATATAGACTTTCCTCAATATTGAAGCTGCTCTATAAAAATACCAGTCCGGATCAAACGGCGGCCTTTCAGCCTGTGATCCTGTCTTTGAATAGTTTATAAAAGGTGGCACATTAATTATGCCTGACTTTTTTAGATAATCCTTTAACCCATCTATCAGGCTTTCTGCTGGTACATCATATGCTGTTGGCATGACATTGAATTCCACTATATGTGACCATTTAAACTTATCGTTGCATTCTTTTGAATGATGAAAAAGGTTGCAAGCGGTTATAACGATTTGCAAACTTTTATTAAACTGATGATTTTAATTTATTAGCATGAGCCAGGTAGAATTTGATACCTTCCAAAAGTTAGATTTAAGGGTGGGTAAAATTAAGGAGGTTTATCCAATAGAAGGTTCAAGAAAGCTGCTGAAGGTGGTGGTTGATCTTGGAGATTCTCAAAAGCAGGCTATAGCCGGCATAAGTAAATACTACAGCGCGCAGGACCTTGTTGGTAAAAGGGTTATTGTGGTAACTAATCTTGTCCCAAAACCCATTATGGGATATGTTTCTGAAGTGATGCTTCTAGCCGCTTTTAATGAAGCAGATCTCTCCCTTCTTACCACTGACAAAGACATTCCTCCAGGCACTAAAATATCATAACCTGCCAAGAAAATTTACCCGTACTGTGGATCTTGCCTTATTTATGCCATTATGATCCGGTTGCCCCTTGCGTTTATATTAGCCTGTACCTGCAGAGTTAGTGCGTTGCATGCTAGATGCCATTTTGAGCCAGTCGGATGCTGGCATTTATTCTTGAACTGTTCCTTCCTGCATGATATTTAAAATTCAGGGTGCCTGTTGCTGCAATATTGAGGCGTCTCCTGATTCAATTATATATCTGGCTACATCTGCTGCCCACACTCCAGTGTCCTTGTTTTTTAGGATGTTGTGCAGGTATTCTTCAAAACTTATATTAAAAGCACTTTTCCAAAGATTATAGTTTTCCACTAAACTTTTTGCCGCCGCAGCATGTTTAAAACAGAGCTTATTGTCATTTGCATGGAACCCGCATATTACACAGTTCATTTCTTTTTACCTGGACAAGCCGGATTTGGACAGAACACCCATCTGCCTCTGCGCATGAGTGGCCAGCCACAAAATTTGCACACTGTTTTGGTTGGAGTTATCAGCCCCCTTGACGGCATGGGAGCAGAGGCGCCACATTTGTCACATCTTAAGAATCTCTTGCCGTTGACAGACCGGTGGAAGATGAGGCTCCCAACGCTGCAAACCGGACACTTGCCGAAGTTGGCTATTTTTTCTCCCCTTAAATACAATTTAAAGTATTCAGAAAGTTCTTCGCCCTCTCTCCTCTTCCGAATTTCTTCTAAGAGTAAATTGATTGATTGCAATGTTATGTTATCGGTGTTCATCAAGCCCTCTTCTATTTTTTCTAAACTGATTTCAAGGTTCCTAGTCATCTCAACGGTAATTATTGGAGAACTTATAAAGAACCTAGAGACGCCGTAACCAAGGTTTGTAAGTTGCATCCTCTGACCGTCCACATAATTCCTTTTATAGAGTGTTCTTATTATTTCACCCCTAGTGGCCTTGGTGCCGATGTCATTTTTTTCCATCCACTCTAGCAATGAGGACGGATTATATCTGGGTGGGGGCTTGGTAAACTTGCCTGCTATATTTACCTTATTTATTATGGCGTTATCCTTTTCTTTAGTATCAGGCAGTTTAACTTCGCTCAATTCCTTAAAATGATAGGTGCTTGTCCAGCCTCGCGATAAAATCTCCTGCCCTTCCGCGCTAAAGCTAACCCCTTCAGCATTTACCCTGATCAATTTTTTCCTAATGGTGACATCGTCCATGAAGCAGGATATAAACCGCCTTGCAACAAGGTCATAGACGCTCTTTTCATCTTGAGTTACAACCCTGCCTTCGCCTGTAGGATATATTGCGGGATGGGCAGAATCGGTTAACTTGCCTTCTACAGGAATGTTCCTTCTTGTAACACCTGCTTCCCAGTAACTTGCGACAAGTTTGCCCAGAATTTTCTTATAATTTATGCTTGCCGGCAATTTCTGGGATGATGTCCGGGGATATGATATAGCGGCTTTTAGGTAAAGGCTTTCAAGAATAGAAAGTGTTTTCCATGGGCTCATTTTAAATATTCTGTAAGCTTCTTTCTGAATGTCAGCAAGATTAAAAGGAGGAAATGGAGGCAACCTTTCTACATAACTTTTAGCCAACACAACCGTGCCACTTTTTCCCTCGAGCTTTTTTATATTTAAGGCATCATTTTGAGAATATACTATGGGACCGGTCATGTTTATTTTTTCTCCGTTTATATCCACCTGTGCCGTGGTCTGCCAGTATGGCCTAGGAATAAATGTATTTATGTCAAATTCCCTACTATAAAGCTCAAGCAGTGTCGGACCCTGAACCCTGCCTATGCTAAGGTTTGCATACCTTATGTGTCTTACTTCATCACTTACCAATCTTGAAAGATTTATGCCCCACAGATAGTCTATATAATGCCTAGTCCTCCCAGCTTCAGCCATATTCCATTTATCCCTTTTAATCAGAGATCCAAAGCTGAGGCGCAAATCTTCAATAGTTAACGTTGAAAATTTTGCCCTGTAAAGTTTTTTATCGGCCCCCCCACAGTATTTAACGATGTTATAACCTATGGTTTCGCCTTCAATATCATAATCGCAGGCAATTATAACTTGTTCCGCATCCCTAAGTAGCCGCATTGCCAGTTCAGCTATTCCTCCTGTATCTGAAAATTTTTTATTAATGCTGCTCAGTGTTTCCCATTCCAGGTCGGTTACCGGGTAAATGCGTCTGTTTTTCACATCGCTGTTTAACCCAAAAATGTGCCCCCTTGCTGGCAGGATTGTAGCATATCTATCGCCAAACTTTATCTGATAAATCTTAACGCCATTTATATTAAATGTTTTATAGCTGTTATCCAGTGCCGCTGCAATTCTTTCTGCGGCATCCCTCTTTTCCGCTATAATCAATAGAGGAGTGGGCCGGGCCGGATTTGAACCGGCGACCCCCGCCATGTCAAGGCGATGTGCTGACCAAGCTACACCACCGGCCCCATGAGACTTACTTCTTTGCACCAAGTTCCCTGTTCTTTAATCTAAGAGCGTGGCTACCACATTTTCTGCACTTTACTGCATCAATTGGGTTTTTAGCTCCACACTTCATGCATATTTTGAACATTAACCGCCTCTGGACAGCTATCTGGCGCTTAACGGGGTCTGCTATTGGCATATTTACGCTTGCCTGTGCCGCATTTATAAACTTTACAAAAAATAGTGATGTACTCCAGCGCTAAAGCTTCACATACCGCTATCCCCCGTTTGGGTTACTCTGCATTTGTTTTCTTTTAATTAGCACACAGCTAACACCCGTTTGGTGCCCCGAAGTTGGCGTCTCCGGATGCATAAGTTCAGACCGCCCCTAATAACACACTTTGTTCTGCCTATCTTGAAAGCTCTGCTCTTTATAGGCCACATGAAGGGTAGACAAATGCTCCCTCTGATAATACAATAGTCGCATGGCAAAATTCCTAGTTGAACATTAGGGTTCCACGGTAAGCGTGCCATTTTGCCCTGCCTTTCAAGCCCTTTATCCAGAACTTGGCTCATGACTCTTAAATGCTATGTCAACTGATGCAACACGCGAGCACAAACCGGTGCTAATTTGCCGTCTACATTCTTCATCTCTGGCAGTCCGTTCTGCCGCCAAGTCAGGTCTTTTCTCATAGTACTAAAGCAAGCCGTTTAAGCTATGTTAGTTCTTTACCTAAGCTAGTTTTTGAGAGTTTTCTCCTGTTCCTCATCGGGTATAACCAGATTGTTGAAAACTTGTTTTTGACATAAAAATATATTTTGCCAATCTTGTTAATACTTCATTACTGAATCAAATGAAATTTACCTCAACCCACGAAACATCCTTTTAACTGACGATTGTGATGACAAAAATAGGCATTTCGTATGTAAAGGTCTGCCCTTGTGGTCACATATTTATATCTGGGCAATTATAAATTGAGCTGCTTGCTGTACATACTGCTCACAACTGGCGCATGTAATCTAAATTGTAGTTACTGTGGCGGATCATTTGACCGGGAGGTGGTACCTTGGAAAATCAAATACGACTTGAATAAATTAAAGGAAATTATCGAGCGCGACAATCAAGCTACGGTCATTTTCTACGGCGGTGAGCCATTGGTAAATTATAGATACATAATTGAGGTAATGAATTCAGTTAAGGCCGCAAGGTGGGGAATCCAAACAAACGGGACGCTCACATATAAGATTCCCGACTTATACTGGAAAATGATGGATGTTGTTTTGTTATCAATTGATGGTAGGAAACAGGTTACTGACAGCGCTAGGGGTCCCGGGGTATACGATGCAGTGCTAAAGTCATTGAACCACCTTAAAAAAATGGGGTTAAAAAGGATAATAGCCAGAATGGCGGCCACTGAAAACACGGATATTTACACTGATGCCATGCATTTACTAAATCTTGGATTCGACCTTGTGCACTGGCAGCTCAATGTAATCTGGAGTGAACGCTGGAATTTTGTTAAATGGGCCAATGAATCTTACAAGCCGGGGATTTCAAAACTTGTTGACCGGTTTCTAGCAGAAAGCAAAAAAGGAAAAGTTATGGGTTTAGTACCAATATTAGGTGTGCTAAGTGCCTATCTGTATAAACCGTTCGAGGGCGTTCCATGCGGTGCTGGATATAATGCTGTCGCAATATCTACAGACGGAAAAATACTGTCATGCCCAATTGCTGTGTCTGAAAAATGGGCCAACATTGGCCATATTGAATTAGGATTTAAAAAAACTGACCCGTCAATTTCGCCCATGTGCAAGGACTGCGATGTTTTACCATACTGCGGGGGAAGGTGCCTTTACTCCCTCAATGAAGGGTTAAATTACTGGGGAAAACAGGGTGTAATGGAAGTCGATGAAGTAACTAAATTTACGGTGCGTGAAATAATAAAAATTGGCCCAACAATAAGAGAACTGATCGATGCTGGAATCATAAAGAGGGAACAGGTATTTTATGATCCGCTGCTTGATTCCACCGAGATTATACCTTAAATGAAGCCTAGATTATTATGAAGATTTTAAACGCGCATACTTTTTATTACTGCCAAAAAAATAAATGGCCGGCACGGTGGCTATTTGCAGGCAATACTGAACGCGTCTCTGGTGAACTAAGCCCAGCTAAAACTGTGCGCTTCACCGACTAGGCTCGCAGCAACGTGCGGAATAGGTATTCCAGCATAACTGTGGTGTCTCATCATTCTCAGGCATTAAGGTTGTACCCAGGACCAGATGGCCTTTTGCATCATTTTCAATTCCCGAGTTCAGGTCCCCGTCTATTGTTAAACCGCAGAACTTGCAGGCGTACACCCTCTGACTGAGAGTGATTTTGTTGAGCCTGTGGCAGCTTGAATATACTATCTATGATGTCCTGTCTCATCTGGCTTGATAGAACATTTACTCCCTTTCTCCGAAGTTGTCGCCAGCATTAACCTGCACGCTCTTGACCTCGCATTGAATGGTTCCTGAGCACTGTTTGTGAACCACTTGGCCTCAATGAAAATTCTTATTAGCCTAAGGGTGGTCGCATCAAGGTTATTCTTCAGCACCTTGACATCTTTACAGTCATCCCCTCGTGCCGTTCCTTTGTCATCTTCCTGCTCTCTGCAATTCTCTCGCTTTTGCCCAGCATTACATAATTTTTGAGAACAGAAACATGTTGATGATCCATCGCTTAAAAGCTATGGTTTTACAATCAATAAAAACAACTCAAATAGCAGGTTCCCGCTTAATCTAAAACGAGTCTGACCATTTAATATGGGCCCTTTTCCCCTGCACAGTGAACAACTCCTCTATATCTTCTGATAAAAGATTGGCACTGATAACACACGATAAATGGCACCTGTTCCTTTATAACAGGGCAATCAACATACTCTTTTTTCATAGACGATAATATTTTTCCACTAAGTCCCTTTAAGCTGTCAATTTTCTCTTTGGGAATCTTTAATGCTTTCTCCGCCTTTTTTATTTCCACATCATATTTTTTATTCATAATGCCAACCCCCTCTTTAAAGAGCCTTAAAGCTTTCGCTCCACTTAATATATGTTTTCAACAACTCCGGGCTTACACTTGGCCTTCTCTGTTTTACCACATTTTTAAAATCCTCGATGGTTATTTGCCTAGGCTTTGAACCCAAATTTAATGCATCACCTGAATCAAACAATTCCCTCACAACATTTAGCTGCACCGATTGCGCTATGTCCTTTATGTCGCTTCCAGTGTAACCTTCAGTCAATTTGGCAAGTGTTTCAAGCTTGACACTTGAGTCAAGCATTAAGGGCTGAGTATATAGCTCGAACATGTTTTTTCTTGCCAATTCATTTGGCAGATTAACAAATATTCTCTTCTCAAATCTTCTTAAAAAGGCAGGGTCAAGCGACCAAGGTTTATTTGTGGCTGCTAAAATGTATATGGGGACCTTTTTGCCTTTTTCTGTAATGCCATCAGTCTCCTTTAAGAACTGGTTTCTGACCCTTATTTCCCCACCCACTTCCTGAGATCTTGTGCCAAACAATGAATCGACTTCATCTATGAATATTATAACCGCCTTGTTTTCCTGCTGGGCAATTTCGCGGGCCTGCTGGAATAGCTTCATAACGTTCTTTTCTGCTTCTCCCAACCATTTGCTCATAATACTTGCAGCATCAACAGACAAAAATATCGCATCAATTTCAGCTGCCGTTGCTGCAGCCAGCATGGTTTTTCCACATCCAGGCGGTCCATAAAGCAAAATTCCACGTGGCCACCCAAGTGGAAAAAGGTCAGGCCTCTTATTTGGAAAGATTATCGCCTCTTCAAGGGCTCTTTTTGCTTCGCCTAACCCGATTACCTGATCAAATTTGACGTCCGGCTTTTCCTTTAAGACCAAATCGTCAAAATTTGCCCGCAGTGTTTCCACTCTCCCTTCACCATCCTTTGGCTCAACGCCCGCCTCTTCCCCTATTCCCCTTGCTCTCTGAATGGCCTTTATCCTTTCTCTGTATGCAATTGCGCGCTGTGTATAAATCTGGTTTAACTTGTAATCTGGATAGAGGTTTATCAGTTTCATTAGTGTTTCTATGGACTTCTGATACATCATAATTGCCTGGGGATAGCTTCCCTGGCTGTCGAGCCTTATTGCTTCGTTTGCGTATTTTATTGCTATAGATTCTAGTTCTCCTGCTGCTTGGTAGCTCATGATTAAGCAACCTCTTCAACCAGCTGGCCATCTTTAGCGGCCTGCAAAATTATTTCCTTTATTCCCGTATCTGAATCAGTTTCTCCAAGCGTAAAATCTACCGCATTATTGAGCACATTTTCTGCGTCTTCATCTAACATTGGAATAGATATTCCGGCGGGGGATACAGATACAGCGCCCATTTCCTGCATCGCTTCATTTAACTGGCTTATCAGCAAGCCGTATGTGTCAGAAATTCCTGCTAAATATGGCTTTAGTTTATTTAATGAAGTTGTAGCATCCTGCAGTGCCATTATTAGCGATTTAAATTCTATCAAGCTCTCCAACCTTAGCGAAAGCTTCAATAAAAGCAAATCGATTCGGCCTACAAGGAGCGAAACCCGGTCAAGTACCACGTATTCATTCGCGAGGATTCTGGCTTCATCTTTACTGCGATCCATTGTTGATAGTTTGCCCTCCATTATCTGCATTTTAGATTTTATCCTGAGGTCCAAGTTTGCCAAGTTATAGCGATATATGGTAAGTTCCCTAAGGGCTTTCTTAAGCTCGTCGCCGTTCTTTTTCCTAAACGGGTTAAAAATAAATTTCAATTATATACACCTCTTCACATTTGTCCCATTTATTAATCAAAGTCAAAAAAAATTAACAAAAAGAAAAAATTATATTAGCGGGTGCCTAGATTTGGTGCTTTTCTCCTTCTGAAATTCCAAGTGTTCCAAGATCTGGAAGCTTTTCCTTCATCCTAGCCTCTGCCAAAGTGCTTGCCTCTGCTAGTATCTTTTCTGCATCTTCATTTGCACTTTCGAAGTTAAGTGTTGTTCCGCTCATCTGTCCTGCATCTACCAGTATGCTGCTGAGCATCGAAGATATTTCTGATATTTCGCCCTCTGCAGCTGGCATTACTTGAGTTAACCCGGCTCTGACACTCCTTATTACTGACATAGCCGGTGCCAGTGTTACAACCACATCACCCAAATCTGTTACAGTGGAAAGTCTAGTAACTATTTGTTCAAGCGCTAGCCTCGCCTGGCTTATCATTTTATACATTTTCCTTATTTCTGCCAGCTCATTTGCATAAACTGTGGCGTGGTCAGTATCGTGCTTTTGAAGGTAATTTACAATTTTGGAAAAGGTTGCGTTATCCTTCTCCTTTAGCCTGTTTGCTGTATTATCCAGCTTTGTTATCTGCATCTGCAGCTGCCTTGTAGCTTGCTCTATCCTTGGCTTCAGTGGCCCTTCTGGTCTTACGGCGCCCCTTATCCTTTCCCCTACACCCTCTCCCTGCGGTGAACTCCATCTCTTAGCAAAATCGCTCATTGTACCCATAGTATCTTGGATTTTAATTTTACCGTTTTGTAACTTGGTTAGCATGTAACCACAGTAACAGCATATATCAGTGACATATTTTTGAGATAAAGGTCAAAAATAGTTGTCATATTGAATTATAGCATTATGTTATAATAGATTTTATATGTCAGAATTAATCAAGATGGTGGGGAAGCTTAAGGAACTTGGACTTACCGAATACGAGGCCCGGGTTTACCTCACGCTTATAACCAAGGGATCTTTACAGGGAGGTGAGCTTGCGCTTAATTCCGGGGTACCACGAACTAAGGTCTATGAATCTATAAGGGGATTGATTAAAAAGAAGCTCGTCGAGGCTTATGGCAGGCCAAGAAAGTTTTCTGCTGTATCCAGCCCTGAACCGTTTGAAGTCATAATAGAACAGGAAGAAAGAAAGTTCAGAGAGCTGAAATCACTGGTAAGCGAAATAAGGTCGATGAGCCAGAAAACCGGTGTAAGTTCCGTAAAGGGATCATTCCAAATTATAAACGGTGGAGGCATAGAAAGCGTAGTCAATGACATGATAAGCAAAACTAGGGATAAAATAACATTCATTGTTAATTCCAATACTTTTGGGATAATAAAAAAATATGAAAGGCAGTTGATGTCGATGAGACTTTCTGAGGTGAAGGTTAATGCCATTGTCTCTCCAAAGGATACTGAACTAGTGAATGATGCATCAATTTCTCTTTTGCCCATGCTGGTTGGCAATACCATTGACGGTCGCAGCGCAATCATTAGCGACGATAAATACATGCTTCTTATAAACGAAGACAGCGGAACGGGCGTGCTTATAATGCTGCCCCAGCTCATAGGCCTGATTGACAAGTATGTAGTTGATCCCATAATTTTAAGTTCAATCGATATAAAAAGTTACATTAGGCTGATAAACACTGGATCCGCAGAAGACTTTTTCAATTTAAAAAACGACAAAGGCATCTTCGAAATTCTTTCTCATGCAGTTTTTGAAAGGTTGCCTGAAGACGTGCTTTGGCAAATAGGAGATGAAATGGTTGATATTTTTAAAACAAGAGTGCCAGCTCAATTTGTTACGTCTGAATTTAATCTAGCTATACCTGTTTTTATCGAGTTGATTTCGTCTGATATAAAGGATGGCACTGTAAAATATGATGAACTAACTAAAATAATTAACATAGAATACGCGGGCAAGGATGGTAAGCTACCGGTTTCTCCATGGCTTTTAATGTTAAAGGGATACCTTAAATCTATCGGACGTGACCTTCAGGTGGTTGGCCGCTTCCAAGTGGAAGACAAAACTATAATACAAATCAGACTGCCGTGGGAATTTCAGACAATAACATTGTGAACTACGCCAGCTAAAGCTGGGCGCGTCCCGCTTCACCGACGAGGCTCGCAGCAACGTACGGAATAGGTATTCCAGCATAACTGTGGTGTCTCATCATTCTCAGGCATTAAGGTTGTACCCAGGACCAGATGGCCTTTTGCATCATTTTCAATTCCCGAGTTCAGGTCCCCGTCTATTGTTAAACCGCAGAACTTGCAGGCGTACACCCTCTATCTTCAGCTGAAAGTTTGGTCAATTAAACTGAGTGCCCCAATTTACTGTTATCAATTTAACATTTTCCTAGTATCCCTAAAGCAATATAGCATTTGCTGTGGTACAACCTTTTAAATATCCGATTGGCAATCTTAAAGCACAAAAACTTATCTTCGAACAAGACACGCGCTTTTACGCAGCGAACCGCGTCCAGTTAAAACCGGGCCTTTCCCACTTTAAGGTCACGCGCAAAACACAGGTATTCCGGCATGAACTTTTGCTCATCAAATGTTTTCCAGCACCTCAAAGCTCCTTCTGGCCGTGTATTTCCTTTGTTTACTTCTCTATCGTTTTTGCCCTGTTTGCTTAATTTTTGGAAAAATAAACTTCAAAGTATAACTGTATCCTTCGCTTTTAAGGCGATGATTTTATGATCAGTAAAAGGCGGCAATTAAAAAGTAGCGTTTAAAAAGGTCAGGTCCTTATTTTTATGTATTCATATGCTTTCCTGTTACTTTCAAATGCATATCTGACACTGCTGAAATTATTTTTAAGTTCCTTTACACTTTTTTTAGTAGCATTGTGGTCCTCTTTTTTAACTATGACCCTGTAGAGAATATCTGCAACTTCTTCCATTTCATTTGACCCCATGCCAAGCCTTGTGATTTCCTGCACGCCCATTCTTAACCCGCCAGGATTGCGGAAGTGTCTTCCTGCTTTTATGTCGCCCGGTATTAGGTTCCTGTTAGCTATTATGTTAGAGTCTTCAAGCTCCTTTTCTATTGTGCCCCCTCCCCCGTACATGGAAACGTCTATTACAACTTGGTGGGATTTTGTGTAGCCGTGTTTTTCGCCAAGAACAACGAAGCCCTTTGATGCAAGAGATTCAGCGAGCTTTTTTGCATTATCAATTACTGCCCTTGCATAATCTTTCCCAAAGTTTAGCATTTCAGCAAAGGCTACAGCCTTACCTGCAACGTGGTGCAGGTGATGATTTGAAACGTTACTTGGAAATACCGCGCTTTTTAGAACTTCGGCATACTTATCATAGCTAACTATTAATCCCCCCTGAGGTCCTGGCAGTGTTTTATGCGTGCTTCCAGTCATTACGTCTGCTCCTTCTTTTAGAGGCTGCTGGAATTCCCCTCCTGCTATTAACCCCATCACATGGGCGCCATCATACATTACTGTAATTCCTTCTGCTTTAAGAAATGGAACCAATTCCTTTAATGGATGTGGAAAAAGGAAAAGCGATCCGCCGAATATGACCATTTTTGGTTTTCTACCCTCGGATTTTAGCTTGCCTACAAGGCTCTTTGTTTTATCCACGTCAATGTTCATTTCGGCTGAATCAAAAGGAAAGTTCTCGACGTTTAGGCCACGCACGGCGCCGGCTGTTCCTCCAAGGTCCTTTTTGCCGTAAGTGATGTGCCCACCATTAGGAATGGCCAGAGAGATGATTGTGTCACCTGGTTGTGTAAATGCAGTGTAAACAGCAAGGTTTGCTGTAACCCCAGCTATTGGTCTTACGTCAACATATTCTGCATCAAATAGCCTCTTTCCCAGATCTATGGCGCTCAACTCAATCTGGTCAATGTACTTACATCCTGCATAAACCCTGTCCCCCGGCCAACCCTCCGCATATCTGGACATCAAATCAGAAACAACTGCTTCTTTAACGGCGTCGCTCATTACATTTTCAGATGCTATTAGCGTAAGTGATTCTGAAAACCATTTATGATGTTCTTTTAAGAGTTCAAATATTTTTGCATAATTCTCCTTGGCAAATGATTTATTATCCATTTAAATTATTGACTGGATTATGCCTTAAAAAGTTTTTGCATATAAGATAAAGCTCGCTGCTCTCTCTTCTGCTGGCTTTGGGCTTTGTCAGTTTTACAAAGGTAAATGATTTTTCTGCTCTTTCCATAATGCGTTTTACCCCTTCCCCATCAAAAACCTTGCAAACAAATGCCCCACCGCGGTTCAAGCTTTCTTCGGCTATTATAAGGGCATTTTCCGTCAGACCCCACTGCCTTTCCTGATCGTATTCCCAGATGCCGCTAACCTGAGGCGAAAGGTCTGACAATACGACATCAATGCCTTTTAGAGCCGGTTTATCTTCTTTCAGATTCATTTTAATAAAACTGACGTTCTCTAGGTTGACTTTGATTGGCCTGACATCTACCGCAATAACTTCCCCGTCATCTTTTACGGCCTTGGAGGCCACCTGAGACCATCCTCCTGGAGATGCACCCAAGTCCAACACTCTTTGCCCGGGATGAAATATTTCGTATTTGGAGTCCAGCTCAATTAATTTAAAAGCGGCCCTGCTAACATACCCACTCTTTCGGGCTAATCTTCTATAATAATCGTTTTTAGCCTCATCTGGCCTCATTCAGTTCCCCTACACTTACATTGTTAATATTTATGGCTCGCTGGTATTCCGTAACAACCCATCTTTCTATTTTTGTGCAGGTTCTTGGTGATACTGCTCCATCCTCGTAGCATTTATAATAAAGCGGACATGTTATGCATGGAGCGTCGGCTATGCTTTCTATACTCAGAGGTATAACCAAAGGCTTTAATCTGTAAGTCCACCTTCCGTCCTCTAGTACTTTTTCTCTCCTTATCAGTTTGCGCTTCTCAAGCCTTGTTGCAATTCTCGAACCATCCCTGCTTGTTAAACTGAGCTTCTTCCAAAGTTCACTCTGTAATATTCCCCCATCTCCGCTCTCAAGCACAAGCTTGTATACCATACTTATCAGATCTTCTTCCTTACTATCACGTGGCATTACAATATTAGTTTTTAAATTACCATCTTAAAAGCATTCTTAGAGAATCAACGCAGCAATATTCTAATACAAAGTCTAACAAGATAAAGTGTAGTCTGTAAGGGGGTAGCATTTATCATAAAAATCCTGAGTTACCTGCAGGTGGTGCCACAATACTGGCGCTTTGTCGTTTTACAGTATTTGTTTAATGTTTTGATAATAAATGCAAAGGCCATAACGACACCGCCTTACACGCAGATCGTAAAACATATACACCAAATCTAGATATAATTTATTATACTCTAAGAGCTTGTTAAAGTTAATGTCTAAACTGTCCATTCACCCGCGTAGTGATGAAGTAATTTATGTATGATAACTCCTCTATGGAGCGCGGCGGGGCTTTGGAAGTATAGTAAGCAATGCCGTTGATATGACTGCTATTACAGCAAACGCCCACATAACTTCCCCTAGCCCTATAGAAGAAATTAGCGATCCACCCAAAAGAACGCCGGTAGCACCTCCCACAGAGCTACCTATACCCCATACAATTCCATTTGCAACTGCTAGAGCGCCACGATCAACTACCTGCCCTACATAACCCAGCAGATTTGGAAATCCACTGTATGCAAAGAATGAGTATATGGCAAAAAGCATGACCTGTATGTAGAAACCTTTTAACAGAATAAAAAGCAAAAACGCGGCTGTGGCGCCAACTGTGGTAATAATAAGCACTGCCCTTCCACCTAAGCTCGATGTTATCCTGCCAAAATAAGGCTGGCCAAATATCGCCATGGAGTAGCTTATAGTCAGAACCAAGCCCATGACTATTTTTGATCTGTACAAGTCTGTCATGTAGGCAGGCATATACATCATCACTCCAAACGTAAACATGGACCTTATAAATATCATTATTGATAAAGGCAATAATAGATATGCATACGTGCGAATCGAACTTTTAGTGGCTTTTGTTTTGTCAGATGAGGTTGTAATTGTGATGTCCTTCAGCCCCAGATACACTATTATTCCTAATGCAAATGTGTATATTGACAACAATAGCAGACCTGTAACTTTCCCGAAAAAGGCCAGTAATAGAACTAAAAGTGTCGGCGATATTGCGCGTCCTAGGCTCCCTAGTGACCCGTTGATCCCCAGAGCCTTGGGTGCCTCTCTCCCACCATATTTTATTTGTAATATAGATCCCCCTAACGGATGATAGAATGCAGCGCCACTTCCCAGCAGTACAGACGCCACTGATATAAAATACAGCCTATATATTACAAATGAAGCGGCAAACAAGATACTTGATATTCCAATGAACACAAAACCAAATAGCATCAGTTTCACATAATTTCCCTTCCTATCAGCTATGCTTCCGATTGGTAGGCTCAGCAGGCCGGAAAGTACGCCATAAACAGCGCTTGCTATCGCAAGAAAAACAGGTGATACCCCTTCAGCAAGATAATAAACTATCAGAATTGACAGTAAAATCAAAAAACTGTCATTCAGGTAATGCCCTATGCCGGTGAATATCAGTGCCCGGATTTTTTCATCCAATGTGGTAAAATATGCTTTTAATATAATTTAAGGATTTTGAAAATGCTCCTTTGTTGCATTATTTTGATCTAATTGCATAATGTCAAATTATGACAGGTTGGCCAGAGGATAACAAGCCGGTTAATGAGGTAGTTGATGTATTTGTCAGCACAGACCTGCTTGTAGACCAAAAGAAACAGCTGAAGCAGATGAGCAAGGATAAGAGGGGAAGGCCATACAGCTATTCTAATGCACTGATGGTCATAATACTTGCTGTCAGGGAATACTTTGACCTGCCCTACAGGCAGACGGAAGGGTTTGCCAGGTTGTTAGGCGGGATATGGGGAGCAAGGATACCTTCCTACACACAGATCTGCAGAAGGCAGAAGGAGCTGAAAGTGCCTCTTGGGGTAAAATATGACAAGCCCGTAGATATAGCAATTGATTCTACAGGTATCAAAGCTTTCAACAGAGGGGTCAGGCAGAAGTGGGCCATCAGGAGGGGATGGGTGAAGTTGCACATAATCTGCGACATAGCCAACCGCCTGATAACAAGTGTGCAGGTAACAGATAAATCTGAAGGGAAGGATTAGGCTAGCTCAATGCGAAGTACGCTGTAAGAAAGACAAGCAATGTTTTTGGTGATTCAGCGTACGATTAAAGGGCTAGCTTCAATTATGCAATAGGTGATGAGCCTGTAATCAAGATGAGCTTCACATAAATGCCCGTAATTCTTGTGCCAGGGGAGTAAGTGGGTTGCTGTCAGACCCGTAGGTATAGAAGAAGAAACGCCATAGGGCGTGTTAAAACCATGTTTTACATATTGAGGAGGATGCTACAGGAACATCAATACAAAACATTGGAATAAACAATAAGATCAGTCGTTAGAGTACAATATGGTGAAGGCTAGCAGAAATGACACAGATTACATGGTATAGATGCTAAAGATCATTATTATGGAATCCCTTTAATGCAATAAAATAAGCGGGTCAAGATTTATGTAACAAAAGATCATAAATCACATGTATAAATAATGGATGGGTTTTATTTTGGTACTAAATTTCCTGAAGTTCAAAAACAAATCTGGCTCCAGCCAGTTCTCCTTCTCCCTGCCTCTTCCAGTTAATTTTATATCTCTTTTCTGACCTTGCACCAGAAACCGAAGCGTTAGAAGGAACATTTTCCCACATTTTTTCAACCTTTTCCTTGTCTTTTGTCATAAGCATACTTCTCCTCTTTTTCATTAAATAACGTATAAGCGCTTTCTTTGGGTCGTATCCTTCTACTTCCACCTTTTCCCCGTCAAGGTCTATAATAAACTTTCTTTTTGCCATATCACTTATTAACAATCATTAAAATATAAGGTCTCCTATTTTTATGCTTCTTTGATTAGTGTTTTGTCTATGCCCATTTTTTTAAAGAGGTCTTCCCCTTCTTCATAACTAAAGCTGGGTCTGACATAATAGTCGTTCTTGAGCTTCCTCCCGGTCTGTTTTTCCCATTCCTCAATCGTTATTGAATATTTTTTCTGAATCCGATCCCGATACCATTCAGGTATGACATTAAATGTGCAGAAGGGAATTATCCTATCATCAGGCGTAAGATAGTGAATATCACAGCGCCTAACGCGTTCTTCGTCGTGGTTGTATTTGTCCTGAAAGTGCATCATGCCAACAAACAATGATTTCATCTGTAACTCACCCAAAGCGGAATAATCGTGTTTTGCTATCACGTTTATCAGCATCTGTGTGAGGTTTAATCCGTGTGGCATCTTAGACTTGTTAATATATCTGGAAAGGTTTGTTATCACAGATAAGCCAACTATGTATTTGTTTTCACCGCGCTCTATTTTTTCTGCCTTTTCATCCAAGAATTTAAGTAACCCATCAATATCTACAAACCTAGAAATTGGCACCATTCTTCCATCATCGTTAAATATGTATGTGGCCGCACCGCAGGCAAAGTGTGTGCTTAATTCATATTTTAACTGACCGGTCCATGCCTCTATAAATCTGGAAAACGGCATTGCGGCAGGAATCGGGAACCAGTCGTCTGACTTTACCGTGCCCTTAGTTTGTTCCTCTATTTTTCCTATTACATCCGGAATCGTAATTCTGAACTTTTCGCGTTCTCTTTTTGGGATGCGCCCTACCAATGAAACCGGTTGGTAATTCAAGCCCCTGACAATGTCCATATTAAGAAATGCAAACCGCATCATATCTCCAACTTCATGGTCGTTTATGCCATTAATTACTGTAGGCACTAATACCAATCCGAGGTTAGCATCTCTGCAATTCTTTAACAATGCTGGTATTTCCCAGTAATTTTTTGGGTTTGACTTCGGGGTTACACCGTCAAAACTTACATAAAGTGTGTTTACGCCGGCATCTCTTACTGCACGAACCAATTCTGGTTTTCTTGAAAGGTTTACCCCATCAGTATTTAGCTGAATATGAGTCAGCCCCTCTTCCTTTATTGCTTTTATAATTTCAATGAGGTCTTCCCTCATTGTTGGTTCTCCGCCTGTGAGTTGCACAGCCACACCGGGAATCGGCTTTTCATTGAGCATATTCCTGACCATTCTCCTGATTTGGTCTATTGTTGGTTCATAGATGTAACCGGCTTTTTCTGCATAAAAGAAGCAATACCAGCAGTTTAGGTCGCAGCGATTTGTTAAAACTATGTTAGCTAATGCAGTATGGCTAAGGTGGTTGGAACATAAACCGCAGCTTGCCGGGCACGTTATGTTATCAGATATGATCTTGGGGTTTTCAATCCCGCGCCCGTCTTGCGCATAGCTGGAAAACCTTTCATACATGGAATATGAACCAAAATACACCTCTTCAAAATAACCGTGCTTAGGACATGTCTTGCCAATATAAACTTTCCCTCCCCTTTCAAATATTGTGGCATCGATAATTCTATTACATTCTGGACATATACTTCTAGTCTGTCTTAGAAACCTGTTGCCCTCATATTCTGATTCTCCAAATTTTTCCTCTAGCACCATAATAAAAGGTTAGAAATTAGGGACCTTTAAAAATATTTATAACAAATAAACAAAAAAAAGGTATTTAATTTAATTGCTTTTTATGGCCATATTCCCCGAGCCATGACGGCATCTGAGACTCTCTTGACTGCTAATGTAAGCGCGGCTGTCCTCATGTCTATCTTGTATTTTTTCATTGCATCATAAACATCATTAAAGGATTTTGTCATCCTTTCTGCAAGCATCTTGTTGACTTGTTCTTCACTCCACCACAGTCTCTGTAAATCCTGTACCCATTCAAAATAACTTACCGTAACACCCCCGCTGTTTGCTAGTATATCGGGGATTACTAGCGAGCCGTTTTTATATAATATCTCGTCGGCTTCTGGAGTGGTAGGACCGTTTGCTCCTTCGCTGATTATTTTAGCCTTTATTTTATTGGCGTTTTTTTCAGTTATAACCTCTTCCAGTGCGGCAGGGACAAGAACATCTACATCGAGCGTAAGAACTTCCTCGTTTGATATCTTATCAACATTTTTTAGCGTTGTAACTGTTCCACTCTTTTCCTTTTCCTTAAGCACTGAATTAACATCTAATCCCTCCTTTTTATATATCCCCCCCTTTGAGTCGCTTACTGCTACAATTTTCATACCATATTCCTGCGTCATTATAATAGCTGCGTTGGATCCCACATTTCCAAATCCTTGAATGGCTACCGATGCATCCTTTAGCTTTATGTTCATGCGTTTAGCTGCTTCAGCAACTGTTATTGCAACCCCACGTGAAGTAGAATTTGATCTGCCCAGACTTCCACCGGATTCAATTGGCTTTCCTGTTATAACTCCTGGCTCATAGTGCCCTGCAAGTGCGCTGTATACATCCATTATCCAAGCCATGTGCTGTGGCGTAGTGTAAACATCAGGCGCGGGCACATCCTCGTATGGCCCTATGAACTTCGAAATTGCATATGCATATCTTCTTGTCAGGCGCTCATTTTCCCCAATTGATAGCGTTTTGGGGTCAACTATTATTCCTCCCTTTGCACCACCAAGCGGCAAGTCAAGCACTGCGGTTTTCCAAGTCATCCACATCGACAGTGCTTTAACTTCTTCTATAGATACATTTGGATGATATCTGATTCCTCCCTTGTATGGTCCACGCGCATTATTATGCTGCACCCTATAACCAGTAAAGACCTTTACCTTTCCGTTATCCATTTTTACAGGAACTGCTACATGAATCTCTCTCTGCGGAACGGATAACACTGCTCTTAAATCATCTGATAAATTTATTACATCTGCCGCCTTTTTGAATTGTGAAAGTGCCATTTCCCATGGGTTCTGCTTTTTTTCGCTCAATTTTGGTCACAGCGACGTTCTTTATATTACTTATAAATTTTGTTATAAGTCTTTATTTGGACTTGTTCACAAATATAACTCTGGCACTTGTTGTAGGTTTGCTCAGATTAGTTTCCAAGGAAGAAGCGGAAGGTCCCGTATCCATTTGCCGCTGGCGTTGTAAACTGCGTGTGCTATAGATGCCCCTACTGGAATAATTGATATTTCGCCTACCCCTTTGGCTCCATAAGGCCCAAGTTCCTCAGAACTGTCCATAAATTCAACGTATATGTCTGGAACGTCCCTGACCGAAGGCACTATGTATGTTGTATAGTTGTTGTTCAGCGGTTTGCCGTTGGCATCATATCTGAGGTCTTCTGTTATTGCAAATCCTAGGCCTTGCACTATTCCTCCCTCAATTTGCCCGCTTGCTATAGATGGGTTTATTACTGTTCCTATATCTGCATAAAATTCAGCTTGGTTTACATGCACATTCCCGGTGAGTTCATCCAGCAGCACGGAACTCAACATTACACCATACATGTAAACTACGTGAGGAACCTCAAGCGTTCCCTCCACTGGGGCTGGATATCTTGGAACTTCAAATGTTGATTCGAACCTGAGCGTTTCTCCCCTTGCCTTTAGGCCTTTTGCCAGCTCATATATACTAGCTGATCTGTCTTTATAGTAAAATTTTCCTTCCTTATATTCCAGTTTTTCACTGGTAACCCCAAAGTAAAGGCATGCTTCCATTTTTAGCCGCTCTAGAGCCTTATTGCATGCCATTAAGAGGGCATTACCAGAAGTAAAGGTTGATCTGGAGGCGCTTGAGCTTCCTGTATCAGGTGAATACTTCGTGTCTGCATGCCTTACCTCAACTTGGCTTAAAGGTATATCCAGCCTTTCTGCCACAAGCTGCGCATTTCCCGTATTGATGCCCTGCCCATAATCTACGTTGCTAAACATTATTTTTACCTTACCCTCTGTTGCTATTTCTATTGCGGCCGTAGGATAATCAGGCAACGTGCCAAATCCCACGCCCTTTATTGCAATGGCCATCCCTACACCGTTTCTTTGCCAAGGCTTATTTTCAGTTAAAGTGTTCCAGATTTTAGATTTTTTTGCTCTCGTAAGGGCTTCCCTTAAGCCGTCGCTGTGCCTTACTGTATTTCCAAATGGCCCTTCCTCACCTGTCATAAGGATGTTTTTTAACCTCATATCTACTGGGTCCAGATGGAGCTCTGCCGAAAGCTCGTTGATCATGCTTTCAATGGCAAAGTTGCTTTCGGGAGCACCAAACCCTCTAAATGCCGATGAAAAGCCATTGTTTGTGTAGACTAAGTTTGCATCTATGATGTAGTTAGGGATCCGGTACGGGCCGTTTATTGTCTCTATGCTGACGTCCAAAATTGTTGGCCCAAAACTCTGATATGCTCCTGTATCAAGATATATGTGCGCCTCATTTGAAAGGAGGCTACCATCTTTATCTACAGAGGTGATAAGGCGTATTTGAGACCCGGTTCTATGATAGCCGGCCACACCGCTTTCTTCCCTGCTGAACCACAATTTAACGGGTTTCCCAGTTTTATATGCAAGCAAGGCAAGATGTATTTGAACGGTTATGTCGTCTTTTCCACCAAAAGCGCCGCCGGTTGGATAATCCACCGTACGAATTTTTTCGGGGGGCATGTTAAGAGACCTTGCAATCTGCAATTTATCCCTGTACGGACTCTGGCCTCCTGCAAACACATTTATTATCCCAGATTCGTCTATATATGCAACTCCCCCTTCCGGCTCTAAAAACATGTGTTTTTGTAATGGTGTTCTGTACGTCCTATCAAGTGTCAGATATGCTTCCTGCCTAGCCCTGTCGCTGTCTCCTCTCTTGATTATCGTGTGTCTGGCTATATTCCCATTGTCGTGCAGCGCTATGGCTGTTGAAGATATTGATTCATCTATGCTTGTTATTACTGGTAACGGGTCATACTCAATTTTTACAAGTGATGCGGCATTCCTAGCGATTTCTTCTGTATCTGCTGCAATCAGTGCCACCGGTTCGCCATAATAACGTATCCGGTCATACGCTAGCACCGGAGCGTCAGGAACAATTGCCCCGTATGCGTTTAGGCCCGGAATGTCTTTGTACGTAAGTATTGCTTTTACACCGCCAATTTTTTCAGCTTCCTTAGTATCTATGGAGAGAATCTTAGCATGCGCTAGCTTGCTTCTTACAACAGCAGCAAAAAGCATGTTTTCAATCTTCATATCAGTAATAAATTTTAAGGCTCCAGACACTTTGGCTTCAGAATCAATCCTAGGAACCGAGCGGGTTATTGATTTATATTTTTGTTCTAGCTCTTCTTCCATAATTAATTTCCACCGCCTATTGGGGGAAAAACTACCAATTTATCGCCGTCCTTAAGCTTGTCACTAAATTTAGCTAAGCTGCCGTTCCTTACAGTTACAATATAAATGCGTTCTTTAATCCCCAATATACCAAGTGCATCTTCTATGCTAGAGCCCTCATGAAGATTCAGGATGTGTTCTCTGCCAAACTGGTATATGAAAGTGCCGCCCAATTCAATAAACACCTTCAAGGCCACTACTTACCCTTTTAGCCGTTCCCATAAGTACTTCATATAATCCTTCATAAACAAGCCCATAGGCTGCTCTCCTTCTATATTCTGCACTTCCCCTGATATCCGTTATAGGTGATATTTCTTCTGAAACACTTCTCGCAATTTCGTCTACGAGATTTAAATCAAGCTGTCTGCCAGTTGCCAGCTTTTCCGATTTAACTGCTCGTATTACAGTTGGAGCAACTGCACCAAGCGCCAGTTTGATTGTGGTTATTTTTTTATCTTCGCTTAAATCAGCCATGCAAGCAACACTTACAAGGGAAATCGCGTTGGCTTCCCTTAATCCAAGCTTTTTGAAAAAATAGTATGTGCCAGGTTTTTCCTTTTCAACGGCAATTTCTGTGATGATTTCGTTTGGATCCCTTTTGGTTTTCCTAGGTCCCAGGAAAAACTCACTTACCGGGATAACCCTTTCAGATTCTGCGCTCTGTAACTTAACGTTGGCATTAAGAACATACAGCGGAGGAATGCTGTCACCAGCAGGGCTTGCGTTGCCCAAATTTCCCGCGAGTGTCCCTAAATTTTGGATTTGCGTTGCTCCAATCGTTTTACAGGCATCAACAAGTATTGGAGCGTTAAGGTTCATGGTGTCTGACTTTTCTAGTTCTCTATATGTGGTAAGGGCACCTATTTTTACAGTGCCCTCATCTTCCCTGATGTATTTTAATTCGTTTAAATAAGATAAATTAAGCAACTCCTTTTCCTTTACCAAATCGTCCTTTATTAGAACCATTATATCAGTGCCCCCCGAAACAATTCTAACCTCCGACGATTTCTCTTTTAAGATGCCAAGTGCTTCATTAAGGCTTTGTGGAGAATGGACGATATAATGAGAATAATTCAATGCTGCTCACCACTAACCTTCTTGATTGCACTTATAATGCGCGGATATGCTCCGCACCTGCATATATTTCCCCCGATGGCTTCCAATATTTCATTTTCGTTTGGATTGGGCTTCTCCAGCAACAATCCCTTAGCTGACATGACAAATCCCGGGGTGCAATAACCGCACTGGCTTGCCCCTTCATCTACAAAGGCTTCCTGTAGGGGGTCCAGCTTCCCATCTCTTACCAGCCCTTCCGCGGTTACAATCTGGTGTCCTTCTACTTGGGAAATCATCACTAAACACGATGTAACGGCTTTTCCATCCATTAAAACCGTACAGGCGCCGCATTCCCCAGCTTCGCATCCGGGCTTTACTGATGTTATACCTAAGTCTTCCCTCAAGGTTCTCAAAAGGCTTTTTGCTGCAGGTGCTTTCACTGTAACTTGTTTTCCATTTAAAGTAAAGGTGACAGAAATATCCATGTCCATTAGTATAATTTTAGGTGTTAAAAATTTTTGCATGTTAATTTAGGCGCCTAACCAGTTGATTTTGATGCGGTGTGCTATAAACTACAATTAACTACTAAAGTTCAAGTCGTCCTTTATATCTACATCGTGGATGACCGTAGGTGTACCTACTTCTATTTTATATGCCTCGTTCTCGTGCCTTTGCACTATATCCTTTAACCCCCTTGTTTCCTCTTTAATGGATAACAACTCGCTCTTTAATTTAACATCAAATAATATGGGGTGACCCCCACGCCCATTGTAGGTAGGAATCACTATATTGGCGCCGGTTCTTATATGTGCTTCAATAACTTGTTCTATTGTGCGCGACTTGATGTATGCCATGTCGCCAGGCAGTATTAAAATTCCCTTAATGGAGTTTGAAAGTTTTACACCGGTTATAATTGACTGGCTCATTCCTTTTTTATAATCTGCATTATAGGCATAATCTACATTTGTCCCCTCTAATGCTGCTCTTATTTTGCCCGGATCATGTCCTATCACTACTATCACTCTAACATTTGGCAACAGGGCTTCCGTTGTTACTCTTCTTATGATCGGAATACCGTTTATCCTGTAAATTAATTTGTTTTCTCCAAATCGCGTTGATTCTCCTGCAGCCAATATTATTAAATCGTAGTTCATGTGCCGTTTTTTTATTTGAAATGGCTAAATTTAAATCTGACCCTATTTTAGAAGGATTAAATTGAAGGTTGGTGTATTAGGTATAGGGAATCTTGGGAGCTCGATTATAAATGGCCTTGCTCAATCTGATGCAAACAAAATAAAGCTCTTTGCATACGATAAGAATGGCGATGTAGTTTCAAAGATTAATGCAGGCCGCGTCAAAATAGTAGAATCTGAAGAGGAACTTTATCGAAACTCGGATGTTCTTTTTATTGCGGTTAAACCACCACAAGTTAAACCGGCATTACATAAGTTATCCACAGAGTTTGCTGTAAAAACCGTTATATCTGCTGCTGCTGGTGTTTCTGTTGATTTTATCAAAAAAAATCTAATTCCATCAAATGTAAGGGTTTATCGCATTATGACAAACCTTGGATGTGAGTTTAACTCTGCGCCGGTTTTGGTGACTGGTGATGAACCGCTGGATCCCATGACCCAAGAAATTCTGGTATCGCTGGGAAAAATTTACCCAGTAAGCGAATTGTTGCTTAATGATCTTACAACCATTGTAGGTAGTGGTCCTGCACTAATATCCTATTTTCTTGATTCACTCGTTCAATATTGCAAAATAATTGGGTTAGAGGGGGACAGCTCTAGAGAAATAGTGAACATGGTGGCTTTATCTACCTCTGATTATCTTAAATATAAAAAAGTTACCTATGAAGAGCTGATCGAAAAGATAACTACACCCGGCGGAATTACGTTAAAGGTTTTGCATAACATGGATAAGATGTCGGTCAAGGGAAGAATTGTTGACTCATTAATAAAGGGTACTCACAATTAAGCACTTAATAACACTATATTTTAATTCCTTAACAAAAAGAATGAGGCGCCGGCACCGCTGCTTCACGAGAGCTTGCGCATCTCACTAACACAGCGGCGGTAGCAGGTTTTACTTCCGGGTTCAGATGGGACCGGGTAGAGCCCTACTCCTATGGCCGGCTTACAGTTTTTTAAAATGGGCGTTTATATACTTTTCCGAAAGTGTACTTTAGTTGCTTCTCCTGACCAACCAGCAGGTCTGTGCTGACAAATACATCAACTACCTCATTAACCGGCTTGTTATCCTCTGGCCAACCTGTCATAATTTGACATTATGCAATTAGATCAAAATAATGCAACAAAGGACAAAGGTGCCATTTTATATATTTACCAACATTGTTGGCCAACCCGGCTTGCCAACGTTATATCTTTGCCAATATATTTTTGTGATGTAGTGAGTTTATTTATGATAAATTGTGCTATGTTTATATTTGATAAAAATGTTCCCTAGTGCAAGAATTGAAGGTTAGGCTTATTTCAATAGATGTGGATGGCACGATAACTGACAAAGATGGCCTAATAAACACTAAAGCAATCGATTTACTGAGAAAAATAATGTCTTTGGGCATTCCCGTATTTTTGAACACAGGAAGGAGCGTTTGGGAAAACTATACGCTTTCTCATTTTTTGGGGTTTAGCCGATTTGGGATATCCGAAAATGGCGGCGTCATATTCTATAATGAGCCTACGCGGATAGCCGTGCTTGGGGAGATCAGCGATGCCTATCAAGCATATAATGTTTTATCAAAAGAAATTGATGGAGTAATTATAAATCAAAGGATGCCTAGGTTAACTGAAATTATACTAGAAAGAAATATAGATCTTGACGAAGCAAACAAAATATTGCGTAAATATGGCGTTAATGCAAAAATAGTAGATAGTGGCTATGCCTTTCATCTTTCGTCGGCACATATAAATAAGGGATATGCCCTGAAAAATCTTTGTAAGATGCTTGACATTAAATGCGATGATGTTGTGAGCATAGGCGATAGTGCCGTTGATATACCAATGTTAGAGTCATCAGGCATTTCGTTCTGGGTCTCTAAAGATACACCACTATTGGAAGAGGGGGGTTTAAATGACCGTGTGATTATATCGCCAGAGCCCGGGCCTCAGGGCGTGCTATATGCTGTAGATTGGTTAATAAAAAATGATAAGTTATCTATCTGAGATAAATGATATAAAACGGGCTTCAGAAAGCGCTCTAAAAGACATAGGGCTAGAAATTAATTTTTCCGTTTCTGAAACAACTGTGCCGGGCTTTGGCGACATAACGACTAATGCAGCATTTGTAATTTCAAAAGAAAAAAAGGTGCCACCATCCGAAGCAATAACCCTCTTTTTAATGAAGTTTAAACCTTCATCTAAGGAACTATTAAAGGTTGTACCCCACCCAAGCGGATTTGTAAATTTTTGGCTTAATGATGAATTTTTTAATAAATTCATAAATGAAGTTGTTTCTCAGAGGGGGTTTGGCCATATAGGCGCTGTGTCACAAAAAATTGCAATAGAACATACCAGTGTGAACCCAAATAAGGCTCTGCATGTTGGGCACGCAAGAAACGTCGTAATTGGCGACACTTTTTATAGGCTGCTTAAGCGGCTGGGGCACCACGTTGTTGTGCTAAATTATATAGATGATACAGGTGTACAGGTGGCCGATCTATTGATTGGGTTTAAAGAGATGGGATTCAGTGTTGATGGAGACGGTCAAAAGTTTGACCATTACTGTGGCGATGTAGTCTACGTAAAAGTTAATAAGGTCATAGAAAGCGATTTGCGCCTAAAGGAAATCAGGTCAAATATCCTTAAAGAGCTTGAGGTTGGAGGCGAAACTTACGCCTTTGCTAATAGTATTGTGTCACGAATTGTCAGCGAACAGCTGAAAAGCGCCTGGGCATTAGGAGCAAGATATGATCTTCTAAATTGGGAAAGCCATTTTTTGCATGCCGGATATTGGAATGAGGTATTTAGCATACTGAAGTCAAAAGGCGTAGTTCAATATGTCTCCGAGGGTAAAAATGCCGGGTGTTGGGTGTTAAATGGGAAAAAGATTCTAGTAAGGAGTGATGGCACCACGGTCTATACTGCCAAAGATTTAATTTATGCCGCATGGAAACTCGGAATTGTTAATGATAAATTTGGATATGATGTTTTTGCAAACCAACTTGATGGCACTTCACTAATTACTACTGCTTTAAATAAAAGCAATATTAAATTTTATGAGCCGGTAAATGTGAGTTATATAGTAATAGATCAGAGGCAGGAACCCATTCAACAGATGATAAAAGATGTTATTGAAGCCATTGCCCCGGATAAAAAATATAAAATTATTTCATATGGGCTTGTTGCGCTATCAAAAAATACAGCCGAAAAAATCGACGCAAATATTGGAAGCGGAAAGTTTGTTCATATGTCGGGAAGGAGTGGGATGTTCTTTAATTTAGACGATCTTTATCTTATGGTAAAGGAGGCGGCCATGGAAATAATAAATAAAAGGGATATGCTGCCAGAAAATAAAGAGCGCGTGGCTGAAGGAATAGCAATTTCTGCCATAAGGTATTCCCTTTTAAGGATAGATTTGGATAAGCAAATAATTTTTGATATTGATGATGCGTTAAAGCTCGAGGGCGATACTGGTCCATATTTGCAGTATTCCTTAGCAAGGGCCATGAAAATTATAGAAAAATTAGGCTCAGTCAATGCCCCTTGCAACGTTGAGCTTTTAAAATCTGAAGAGGAAAGGAGTTTATTGCTAAATTTAACTAAGTTTGATTATGAACTTAACAGATCCTACGAAGCCGTTTCATTATCTACAATCGTCAACTATGCTCATGAGCTTGCTGTACAGTTTAATGTCTTTTATGAAAGGCACAGAGTTATAGACGAAAAGAATGAAACGGTAAAGAATGCCAGAGCTTGCTTGGTATTGGCGTACATTTACATAATGAGTGATTTGTTGCAAATACTGGGAATTCCTATTCTAAAGGAACTGTAGTGTTCCATTGTGAGCCCGTGCGCGTTGACATCTAAAATTTACGGGGCAGTCCTTATTTCCATTTTGCCTGCAACGTTATCTTCCTTTAGTTTTTTTATTAGTTCTCTTGGTATATCAACAGCAGATACGGTGCTTTTTATGGCCGCCGTTCTCGTAGAAATATATTCGCTTTTTCTTATCACAAGCTCTAGAGGATCACTGAGACTCAAAAAGCGGCTTCCATAGCCCTCGAAAGAAAACTCTGATTTGTTTACTATTATGGTGAACCTGAGTTTTTTTCCATCCTTTATATCGCTTTTTAGCCATGCGGGAAAATCTGATACCGCAGCGCTTGCGCCAACACCAATTATGCAATCTCCCTTCGGCGTCAGATTCTCTTCCTTGGTAATTTCCAAAGTAGTTTTGTGAAGCGCCCTGACATTTTTGTGCCCAAAGAACTCAATTTCAAATATATCCATTTTAATAATCTCTGAGGGTGGTGAGTATTTCTGTCAAGAGTGTTTGTGCGCTTTTATCCTTAATTAATTTTATTTCGTTTTCAGCTGCCTTTTCAAACGAATTAACTAAGTGCTTAAGGCTGCTTAAATCTACATCTAAAAACGTGATAATTTCCGTCCTTCCATTTTCAATGTCCTTTAAATCGTCTTTTATTTGGTAAATTACTCCAAAGTTTTTTCCCAGATCTTCCATAGCATAACTAAGTTCGGTTTTTTTTGATAACAGCGCACCTATTTTGGCAGAAGCCGCGAATAAAGACGCTGTTTTTTCGTTTATGATTTGCAGGTATTCTTCTAACTGTATTTTTCTGGGTTTGCTTGTTAAATATAATTCCCTTGCTTCCCCGCGACTCATTTCAACACTTGCTTGTGAAAGCGCAGTGAAAATTTCTGGTTTGTTATATTCATTTACAATTTTTATAATAATTCCAAATATATAATCTGCTACTAAAAGCGTATTCTCAAAACCATATTTTATATAAAAGGGATTGCTTCCTCTTCTTAAGATTTCTCTATCAATTACATCATCATGAATTAGCGATAATGAGTGCATCAGTTCAATCGCTATTGCAGCATCTATGGGGTCTTTGTCCGTACCTAAGCCCTTGTTCACTAGAATCGCCAACAACGGTCTTATTCTTTTGCCGTTTAGAAGGCCATATTTCATCTTCTCATATAAAACATCATCATGAAATTGAAACAGCCTGCTATCAATTTCATTATCAAAATTAGGCATAATGTCATTGCTAAGCTTTGTTATTAATTCGGTGAAATTCATTTATGTTCATTATATTCTTTTTATCTATTATTAAATTTTAATGGTGTTTTATGTCTTTAATTCAGAAAATGTGAAACTATTTTAAACAAGGCTATATTTCCCCCACGCCTTTTCGTATATTTGGCCATTCCGCAGCATTATTGTTATAATTCTTACCGCATCTTCATTAGTAAACTTACCTGTTTTGATCAATTCGTCGATTATGGTTTTCTCTTCTACCGGCTCATTTTTTGGGCCGCAAAGTTTTGCAAAGGTTTCCAGCGCGATTTGTAATTGAGATCTTTCGCTGGCCGGCTTTCCTTGTAATATTCCACCCAGATCAAACTTTTTGGTTCTTACGTCAACTCCCACGGTTTCAAGCATAGATTTAACAAGTTCTAGGGCCCTAGTTGCGTCCTCTGCATCAGCGTTTTCCTTCAGTAACAGTCTTGCGCGGGCAAGCGTCAACCTTATAAGCGTTTCTAGTTGCCTCGCCGTGATTGCTATTGTTCCCTCTTGGCTAGACCCCCTCATTTCTAAATAAAATGCCTTGATTTTTTCTGATGCTTCCTCTGAAAGTTTGGGGGTTGTTCGTTTTACATATTCAAGGTATTTTCTCAATAAATTAAATTCTATAGGAGGATAATACGCATAATCGTTTTTTTTGCGTATTTCCAGTATATGCTCAGCTAACTTTTCGTCTGCTTCCCTATTTGGTAAATCCCTTATAATAAATATCAGATCAAATCTGTTTAAAAGTGGTACAGGCAAATTAATGTTCTCATATAGATTTTTGTAAGTATCATATTTTCCTAACAGGGGATTGGCTGCCGCCACTATGGAAGTTCTTGCATTAAGTGTGGCTACTATGCCACCCTTAGCCACGCTAACTGTTTGCTGTTCCATAACTTCATGCAAAACGCTCCTGTCTTCTGGTTTCATCTTATCAAATTCATCTATGCATGCTATTCCCTGATCCGCAAGCACAACCGCCCCGGCTTCTAGCATCATCATCCCGTTTGCTTCCTTGACAACTGCGGCGGTAAGGCCTGCGGCCGTAGATCCTCTTCCGCTTGTATATAGTGCTCGCGGCGCCAGCCGAGACACATATTTTAAAAGCTCAGACTTGGCTGTCCCTGGGTCACCTACAAGTAAGACATTAATATCTCCCCTTAAAGCCTGACCATCAGGAAGAAAGACCTGCGGAGAACCAACCGACATTAATAACAACGCCTCCTTTATTTCATTATGCCCATATATTCCGGGGGCTAACGAAAATATCAAGTTACCATATATATCTGGGCTTTTAGCGAGCTCCTTGATCTTTTCTTCGTCCTCAGGCGTTATTTCTATTCTTTCGTTAGACCGGCTCAGTTCTTCGATATAAAGCCCTTCTAGTTTTATCTTAAAAAGGCTTGATTGTATCATTTTTTTATTCTTTTCTCCCTCTGCCCTTATGATGCCAGTTACTATGATTCTATCGCCCGGTCTAGCAACGTTTACTGCATCACCGTCAATTTCAATGTCAATATATTGCGGCAGCTGGCCCGGAGGCAACTCTTCTGGAAGTTCCTGAATTCTTAAAATCTGAAAGTCGGTGAAAATACTTTTAGTTCTATCTAACTCAAAATTCCTTGTTTCGTTGCACTGGGAACACTTAGAGGGTAATTTTAATAAAGTGCCTTTTTGAATAATGTGAGTTACGTGCCCGCTTGGACACACAAAGGCTGCTACCTTCAGTAGTGGCATTATTTCTGACGTTCTTACAACCATTCCGCCTATTGATATCAATTTATCAATGTACTTTGAAGTTATGTTACGTAGGTTCAGCCTTTCTGGAAGTCCTCGTACCCTTACTTTAAATTCCCTCTCAATTGACTGAGCATAGTCAAAATTTTCTATTTTCATGGTCTCAATTGCGGCTCTTGCGCACTCTTCTATGGCCGGACCAGGAGATTCTGCCAAGGAAACAGCAAGTTCTGGATCAAATCTAATTATGTCCTGATAGTTTATTACGATCGAACGTTTCTGTTCTGAAGCAAGTCTTGAAATTTGTTCTCTATATGCTAGCCGACCATCCTGGGACCTGTAACTCTTTAAGAAAAACTCGAATTGGTCATATAGTTTTGATTCTGAATATACCATTAAACTTCACCCATTATCCTTAATTTCCAATATTCTATGCTTTCTCTTATTTCTTGAAAGAATATCGATTCTTCGGGCGTTAAGGCATTAGAGAGTTTTTCGTATTGCGCCCCCTGCAGAGCTAGTTGAACTATTTTATTCATCCTTAAAGTGACTAGATCCATTGCATACATTCGTATTTTATCAACTTCTGTTTTTTCTTTATATGAGAAAAGCGTTTTGAGCTTTATATAGAAATCGGGCTTGATATTGCCTAATTGATATTGACCTATCAGTTTTTCTCTATTTAATGAATTAAGTACCTCGTTTTCAAACTCTTCAGTCATCATTTTGGCGTATCCGGCTTTTACCATCAATGTGCCCAGCCAAGATTCTACGTCAATAATGTCCCCTTGTTTGGGTTCATTTATTCCAAATTCTCTAAATATAAAGCCGTTTATATTGCTTGTTATTTGCACTCTTATCTTGTAAAGTTCTTCGGTTTTGCTAACTAATTTCAGCGAACTAATTTTATCATAGTTTTTTAACATAACTATATGTCATTTAATTAAGTACTTTATAATTTTAATGCCTGAGCTTTCATGCTGACTTTTAATCTTCATGTGATATTCTTTTATTTAGTACCTTTAGTAACTCTGGATGATAGTATATCCATTCCTTTCCCCTTTTTTCTCTTACTAGCTGCCCCTTATCTGAAAGTCTTCTCAAATATGTTGATATTATACTAAGCTTAATGCCTTCTTTAAATTTGTCTTCATATGCCTCTAAAATAGTTTTTGACGAGAATTTTTTTGTCGAAAAGTCGTTTATTATTTTTTCAATTCTTTTGATTATCGAGTCTTCTTTCGGTGGTATTTGTTTGCTTTCCGATTCAGAAATAATTTCGTACATATCAAGCAATCTTATTATTTTATCTCTTGAAACGCTTCCCTCCAATTTAAAAAAGTATTTAGCCCCACCATTATCCTCAAATTCTAATTTAATGGCCTTGCGCTGCAAATCTTGGTGAACGTTAACTTTTATGGCATAAAAACCATTAACAGCAAAAAATGTTAACTTGTTATCAAACAGTGCGCTTACTTAATTTGACAAGCTATCTTTAAATTAACAATGGAGGAGGTAGTTTATTGTGTTTGCAGGGGCTCCAGTGGAAATATGGGGGTTGTTTAGGCTATTTTACTGTTAATCTACCCTGCAGGGGCTCCAGTGGAAATATGGGGGTTGTTTTGTCAGGGTTTAATCATCCAGTTTATTGATGTTATCAATCAAATGTTTTTAATAAAGGTAAGTATTTAGCAATAGCATAAATATTCATATATTGATATAGAATAACATCTTCTGGATAGCTGGGAGTATCTAACCAGTTATAACTAAATTCTGGCTTGATATAGTAAGCGGTGTACCTCCCCACCCGTTTTTTTCCACTGCATCTATTGAAGATATTTTTCCATAAAAATAGCCAGTCTATTTTTTTTGACTTTTGCTTTTATATTTTATATTTTATATTTTATATTTTCTTTTTATATAATTAGGTTTAATAACAAATAAGTTCCAGTGGAAATCTTGGGGTATGGGTATGGATAGTTCTGACATAGTAAATAAGGTATTTGACAAAGCAACAAGAGGAAGCCAATTAATCAAGAATACTGACGTATTAAAACTTGATTACATACCAAATAAAATACTTTATCGTGATATTCAAACTGAAAAAATAGCTTCCGTATTATCCCCGGTGCTTAATCTGGCTAAGCCTTCAAATTTATTTATTTATGGTAAAACCGGCACGGGAAAAACAATGGTTACAAAGTATGTTATGAACGCACTTGAAAACAAGAAAAAAAACAATAAAACAATTATTAGTTACATAAACTCTAGAACAAGCGGTACAATATACAGAGTGTTGTCAGATGTTGCATATTCATTAAACATAAAAGTGCCATTTACAGGGCTTTCTGTTAGTGAAGTACAAAAAAGGATTTTTGGATATTTGAAAGAGAACGAAATAAAACTTTTATTAGTGTTGGACGAAATCGATTTTTTGGTAAACTCACCACTAAAAAAAGATGCAGGAAACGACCTGTTATATGAATTAACAAGATATGGAAGTTACGCAGACTCGAACAGTTTTATCTCGATAATAGGCATATCCAATGATATAAAATTTAAGGATTATTTAGAATCTAGGGTTTACAGCAGCTTACATGATGAGGAAGTTTTTTTTCCACCATATAGTGTAGATGAATTAAAGGACATACTTAAAGAAAGAGCCAAGACCGCATTTATAGATAATGCTATAACAGACGACGTTATTAATTTAATAGCAGCTCGCTCGGGAGGAGAACATGGGGATGCCAGAAGGGCAGTAGATTTGCTAAGAGTTGCTGCAGAATTAGCAGAAAGGGAAAATGCCAAGAAAATAGAAATAAGGCATGTTCAAGAAGCTTCGAAAAATATGGAGCAGGATAAAGTTAGTGAAGCAATCTCGTCTTTGCCTATACAAGAAAAACTGGTCATGTTAACGATAGTCTCCTTAAAGGAAGCAGAAAATACCGGCCATATATATATTAAATATTTAAAAACGTGCGAAGATTTAGGAATACAGCCACTTACACAACGACGAGTCAGTGCCATTATTAACGAATTAGATATGCTTGGGTTAATAAGCGCGCCAGTAATTAACAGAGGTCGGTACGGCAGATCAAAAAAAATAAGCTTGGCCCTAGATAAAAACATAGTAATTAAAATAATAAAAGAAGATGAGACACTAAAAAATTTGAATCTGTAGACCTTAACCGCAATAGACGCCAACTCAATAGAAAAGCTTAAGATGGGGCTATTCAATATGCGAGCTTATATGCCGCATAATAAAGGTTACAGAAGAAAGACAAGGCAACTTTTGAGTTCAGAAGGCAAAAGAGGGCTATCTTATTTATTAAACGAATATAAAGTAGGTGACAAGGTTGTAATAAAAATTGATCCGGCACAACACAGGGGCATGCCTCATAGAAGATTTCATGGCAAGGTGGGTATAATTAAAGAAATTAGAAAAAGGTCTATTTCGTTAAATGTAATGATAGGAGACAAAGAAAAGAACATTTACACAAGATATGAGCATATAATGCCATTTAAGGGCTGATTTTAATGACTAAAACAAATAAGGCTTCAAAGATAACAATGCATGAAGCGAAAGAACTTTTATCAAAAAATCAGGAGGAGTTGGACGATCTGCAAAGAAGAACGCTGGAATATTTGAACACCTTCTCAAAACTGTCCCCAGAAAAAGCGAAAGAGCTAGTTAACAAACTTGTTAACGAGGCATCATTAGATGAAGATGTTGCAATCCAACTTGTTAACATCTATCCAGACACCGCCGAAGAAATAAGAACCTATCTTGTAAGCTGGAAAAAGCTAGTTACTACTGAAACATTAGAAAAAATATACAATATACTACATAAAAGCCGATCGTCATAGTATCAAATAAACCTAAATATAAAACAAAAAAGTGACTTGCGGCGAACTACAGCGTGAAAAACCACGCCCAACAAATTTATTAAAATGACCAATAAAAAACACGTGTGTCTGAGATCGTTGTTGATTATAGGGAACAATCATCTGAACTGCCTAGGATTCTTGGGGAACTGGGGGTAAAAATCAGCTTTAAGCAACTTCTAGTAGGAGATTATATAATTTCGGAAGACTTAGCTATAGAGCGCAAGACCGTACATGATTTTATATCATCCCTTTTTGACGGCCGCCTTTTTAGACAGGCAGAAAGTTTGAGTAACCACTATAAAACACCAATTATTTTAATCGAGGGCGATATGTCCATTATGTCTCAAATATTAAATAACCCCAAAGTTTACTATGGGGCTTTATCAAGTTTAATAATAAATTTTAATGTAAAAACTGCCTTTGTGCCCACCGTCGATGAAAGTGCAATTTTTATCGAGAGACTGGCATTTAATTTAAAAAAGGGTCAGAAACCAAAAATCGTATATAAAAAGAAATTAGCTACGACAGATGACGACCAAGTATATTTAATTTCATCGTTGCCAGGAATTGGGCCCAAATTGGCGGAGAAGATAATTATGACTTTTGGAACACCATCAAAGGCATTCAATGCCAAACTATCAGAATTGGCAAAGGTCATCGGGCCCACAAAAGCTAGAAAGGTAAAATGGGTGCTTGAATATAACAGACACGAACCAGAAAGTGGCACTCAGTTTAAACTATATCCTGATTAAAATGAAATACTATAGCAATAGTATGCGAAAGGGTTAAAAAAAGGGCATTTTAACAAATAATAGCATTGCCAAAAAAGAGAAAAAGTAGGGGAAGAAGTAAGGGTTCCAAAGGAAGAAGCGAATATGTCACATGCAGTTCATGCGGGGCGCGGGTGCCGCGTGATAAGGCCAAAAAAGTAACTGTTAGAGTACCTCTGGTTGACTCAGCGTTAGCTAAAGAGTTGCAGGCGAAGGGTGCAATTATTCCATATACCGTTGCTACAAAATATTACTGTATTTCGTGCGCGGTACATATGGGGATAGTTAAAGTTAGGTCTAGAGAAGAAAGAAAATCAGAATCTATGAGATGAATGTCTCCTATCTTGGGAATTTAAGGGTTGGGGCTAGAGAGCCAGTAAGGCTAATTGCAGTCATTAACTTGAGCCCAGAATCATTTTTTGAAGGTTCTGTAGTAACTAAAAAAAAGCAGTTTGAAGCAAAGGCCCTATCAAGCATTGATGGAGGAGCAGAAGTAATTGATTTAGGCGGAATGAGCACAGCGCCCTATAAAAAAACATTAGTAAGTGAGGAGGTTGAATCACGCAGAATTTTGTGGGCGCTTGAAATTATAAAGGATCTTAACATTAAGGCAGAAATTTCCATAGACACACAAAGAAGTAACATTATGGAGCAATCGTTAAAAAAAGGAGCCACCATTATAAACGACGTAAGCGGGCTATCAGACAACAAAGCAGCTAAAATAATAAAAGATCATAACGCGTCGCTTATTTTGTGTGCAGCAGGAAATGCGCGGGGTGCGCACGATCCAGTAGATTTTATTGTAGAAGCGATAAGTGCGTCTTTAAATAACGCACAGAATTCAGGAATAGAACCAAATAAAATTGTGATTGATCCAGCAATAGGATTTTTTAGAAACTCTCAACTTACAAGCCATGATTGGGACGCTATAGTTATAGCGCGCCTAGGAAAAATAAAGGGAACTCTCGGATTTCCAATACTTGTTGGTGTTTCTAGAAAATCATTTATAGGCATCATAACAAAGGAAAACGATCCTAGCAAGAGACTGGCCGGTTCATTGGCCGCGGCTGCCATTTCAGTTATAAATGGGGCCGATGCTATTAGAACTCACGATGTTGCTGAGACAGCAAAGGCGGTAACAGTTGCTGAGTACATAAAATCTAAAGCATAGGTTTTAAAAATAAGATTAAATATTTATGGTTCGCTGGTTTATTAAAAGAATTGAGCGAATTTAAGTTAAGGGTTGTCGAGGCTTTGCCCCGTGATATCGGAAAATACCGGGTTAGGATCCCCGATAAACTAATTAAATCAATGAAATTAAAAAAAGGAGACGTTTTAATAATTGCCGGTAAATCTCTGGCCGCAGCTTATGCATTACCGCATTATGAAAAAGATACTGAAACAATAAAGATAGATAGTATAACAAGGCAAAATACAGGAGTAAAAATCGGCGATTATGTTACAATAAAACAGGCCAACTTGCAGGAGGCACTCCAAATACAAGTCGAATTTAATAATTCAGATATAAAACTAGATAAAAAGGCGCTTGAGACCATTTTTAAAAAAAATTTTGTTGGTGTTCCCGTATTTGAAAACAATATATTAGAAACAAAATTTATGGGGAATACAATAACGTTTTTGATAGTATTTACTAACCCAAAAGGCGCGGTTAAAATAAGCAGCAAAACAAAAATTTTGCAGGGCCATAAAAAGAGAACCGAAAACGGCGTATCATATCAGGATGTAGGTGGGTTAAAAGATCAGTTACAGATACTGCGAGAAATGGTGGAGTTGCCACTAAAATACCCAAAACTGTTCAAGAAGGTTGGAATAGAGCCTCCAAGAGGAGTTCTGCTTTATGGGCCCCCCGGCTGTGGCAAGACCCTGCTGGCTAAAGCACTTGCAAATGAAACTGATGCAAGTTTTTATTCAATAAACGGCCCTGAGATAATGAGTAAATACTACGGAGAAACTGAAGCCAAATTAAGAGAGATTTTCAAGGAAGCTAAAAAGAATGCGCCTAGTATAATCTTTATTGATGAACTAGATTCTATAGCCCCAAAAAGGAGCGAGGCTTTTGGTGAAGCAGAGGTTCGGGTAGTGGCGCAACTGTTGACATTGATGGATGGGTTAAAGGACCGCGGCGACGTAATTGTAATAGGCGCAACCAATAGAGTAGAGGACGTCGATCCAGCGTTGAGGCGCCCAGGAAGATTTGATAGAGAATTAGAAATCGGGGTTCCTAACGAGGATGGAAGGTTGGAAATTTTAAATATACACATCAGAGGTATGCCACTAGAGCATAATGTAGATCTCAAAAAATATGCAAGAATGACGGCAGGATATAGTGGAGCTGATTTAGCAGCATTGTGTCGAGAAGCAGCATTTAATGCCATTAGAAGAATTACGCCGCAGGCCTTAGAGGAAAAAAACTTGATTGAAGAAAAAATAAATACCATATTTGTATCGGACTCAGATTTTCTGCACGCTTATAGACAAATAGTTCCTACCGCCCTTAGGGAGCTATATTTTGAAATTCCAAAGATTTCATGGAGCGATATTGGCGGATATGAAAACCTGATATCAAAATTAAAATTAAATGTAGTAGAAGCTATAGAAAACATAGAAAAATTCAAGAAGGTTGGAATAGAGCCTCCAAGAGGAGTTCTGCTTTATGGGCCCCCCGGCTGTGGCAAGACCCTGCTGGCTAAAGCACTTGCAAATGAAGCCAAGGCAAATTTAATTACAATAAAGGGACCAGAGATTTTAAGCAAGTGGGTTGGAGAATCAGAAAAAGCAGTAAGAGAAATTTTTAGAAAAGCAAAATCTTCAGCCCCATCTATTATACTGCTAGACGAAGTAGATTCCATTACGAAAATCAGGGGATCGAATCAAGACTCCATCGAGTCAATTGTAAGCCAGCTCATAACAGCAATAGATTCTTTACAGCCGGAAGATTTGGTATTTGTAATCGGAACTACAAATAGGCCTGATTTGATCGACCCTTCATTACTTAGACCGGGAAGATTTGACCTGCTTGTGTATGTTGGCCCCCCCAACGCAGACGAAAGAAATAAAATTTTAACTGCATTTATAAAAAAGGTATATGTTGAAGAGCAAATAAACATTAATTATATTGCTGCAAAAACCGAAGGTTATTCCGGAGCCGATTTAAAATCTCTCGTAAGAGAAGCAGGACTTTTAGCAATTAGCAGAGGCTCAGAAAAAATTAAGCTAGAAGACTTCAACGAAAGCTTGCAACGCATTAAACCATCATTAACACCAGCGCTGCTAAAATTTTATGATGAAATAAACAAGCACATTGAATCTAGATTTACTCATTCTTCAGTTTACAGCTAATTTCTAAAATATATAAAAAATGAAGTCACATAGATTTATGTGGTTTTTAAAAAGGCCGTTGATGCTATAACATTGGACCTAGCGATTTCTGGTCTACAATTGGAGAATAAACGTAAATTGGCGGCTTTATTGGCCCAACCTCCAAGTAAACTGCTTATATTAAAAAGGTTTAAATTAGAACATGTTGTTAATATGATAAAATGAAAGTTGTTTGGGCTCCTTGGAGAATAGATTTTATCGAGGCCGTACCCAAAAATTGTTTATTTTGCGACGTCATCAAAGCAAATAAAAAATTAGATAGAGAAAATTTGGTTTTATACCGGGGAAAAAACAGCTTTATCATTATGAATAAATACCCTTATAATAACGGCCACCTCATGTTCGTACCCATTAGGCACATTTCTAAAATATCAGAATTAACAAAAGAAGAACTAACAGAAATTTTTATAATGCTTAATCAGAGCGAAAAATGTTTAAAAGAAAAACTTAGGCCAAACGGATTCAATTTTGGTGCTAATATAGGAGAAGATGCGGGGGCGGGGTTTGAGCACCTCCACTTTCACCTAGTTCCACGTTGGAGAGGAGATACCAATTTTATGCCTGTTATAGGCGAAGTAAAGGTTTTGCCAGAGCATTTGTACAGAACTTATGATAAATTAAAAAATTGCTTCTGAGATAAAAACTTTCAATAACTAAAAATTGCTAAAGCGATTCAGTATTATAATATGATTATTTATTAATTATATCTTAAGCATGAAAGCCCAATTGCACAAAAAGTAGTGTTAATTATAACCATTTATATAAGGGTAATAATCCAATTTAGGATAATGACAAGGAAAAAAAGGAGAGTTGTTAAACCAGTTAGGCGGGCAATACCAGAGATATTAAGATGCCCAAAATGTGGCTCAATATCTGTAAAAGTTATTAAAAACGAAAGTGGATGGGTCGTAATATGCGGTAATTGTGGCTTAAAATACACTAAACCGACATCAAATCAGGAATATATAGATGTTTATAATGAATTTGTTGATGCATTTAACTCAGGGAAAATATCATGAGCGTGGCAGAAAAAATGGGCTTCGTTGAAAACTATTTAAATCAGAGAAGGAAGGAAAAGGCACTATGCCTTCCGCTAATTGATCCCATAAATCTAAACCCGGACTCACTAATTAATACCGTCAAGGAGCTAGAAAAAAACGGCGCGGATGCTTTGTTGGTAGGAGGATCTACTATGATTGATGTAACATTTTTAGATGATGTGATATCAAATATTAAATCAATATCACATATGCCGGTGATATTATTTCCTAACAATATAACAGGAATTTCCAAAAATGCTGACGCGATTTTATATATGATGCTAATGAATTCAGAAAATACATATTATGTAGTGGAAGCACAAGTTCTTGGATCTGGCTTAATATATAAATATCACATCGAACCTATACCGGCGGGATATATTGTGATAAACGCGGGTTCGGCAGTGTCACATATAGGTCATGCTAGACCTTTACCTAATAACAGAGAAATAATTTCGCTTTACTCCCTTGCCGCTAAATATTTCGGTTTTAGATTATTGTACCTTGAAGGTGGATCTGGGACATCAGCCCCAATACCTTCAAGTATGGTAGAAGCAGCAAGAAAATATTTTAATGGCTTGCTAATCGTAGGAGGTGGAATAAAAGATAAAGAGACAGCTACTTCTTTATTGGAAGCTGGAGCTGACGGACTTGTAATAGGAAATTTGTTAGAAGAAAAAAATGGAACCAAAAAATTTGCCGAGATTTCTAGCGCATTAAAATCATATTAGCATTGCATCTATTATTTTATCTAGATTCTCAAGAGCAGAATCAGAAAACACTCCCTGCTCTGATAATTTTTTCAAGGCTTCTGCAACCTCGAGCAAATTTGGAATATACTCCTTTTTAAGGAATCCGATATAAAACCCCAGAATAAAAGTATACAATGACCGTTTAACATTTGTTCTGCCCTGCCTTCTAATCGTTGAAACCTCACCGCTAGGCTTTGATTTAATTCTTTCAACTTCCTGTTTATTAAATAATCGTTCAGCTGCTAACATTGTAGAGCACACCGCTTCAACTTGCAATTTTGTCAAGCTAGATCTTTTTACTATCTCATCAAAATATAGGTCCACGGTATCAATAAGCTATATAATTTTATATAGTTTGTGCTAGCTTAAGATTTTGCAATTAAATCACGATAAATCGCAAAACTTAATAATTTGCTATGTGATAAACTGGTTATGATTGATATCACGATTATATCAGATATCACGACAATTATAGCTTTAATTCTTTCAATAATCGCGATATCATATGTTATTAATTATAGCCGTAAACTAAAGGATATTGATCTGATTAGTGATGTGATCACCCTCCAAAATAATAAAATAGCGGATATTGCTTGGAAAATAGATTTATTATCAAAAAACGATTCATTAGGCAAAGAACTCAAGCCATATAATAAAATAGAGCCAGCAGCAGACAAGTCTGTGTTAGCTATTAAAGAACAAAACAATGAAAATCTTGTCAGTGGATTAGAAGGCATTATTATAAATAACTTAAAAAACCAGGAACTTTCCAGTTCAGAAATTCAGGCCCTCGTTGGTAAAACGAGGGAACATGTAAGTAGAACATTAAAAAAAATGGTTGAACAGGGAACATTAGAACGAGACGAATCACACAAACCTTATAAATACAGGTTAATTTCTAAGAACAATCTAAAGTGAATTTACGTTGATATCATTAGAAAGCCCCCTTAATTTTTTTATGATTTTAGTATTTACAATTTTTGTGATATCATTATCTTATTTTTTAGCCTTGTTGGAAAATCGTGTTTTTTTTGGCGAAAACAAACTTATCTATAAAATTTTAAAGGGTTTTAATATTTTCGGGGAAGACATGAGTTGGGGAACCTATTTTATATCACTATTAGTGTTTAATCTTTTTGTTGTGATAATTGCTACTATCATTCTAATGACATCACTTTACCCTGGATATCACATCACATCATCGTTGTTGTTTAATACGCTTGCTTCGTTCATAACAAATACGGACTTGGAGCATTTTGCAAGTGAATTTACGTTTACATCATATGGCGAAGCGTTTGCGCTTCAATTTCTTGAATGGATTGCTCCTGCTACGGGGCTTGCTGTAAGCATAGCTTTTATTAGATCAATTACACACGGAAGAATCGGCAATTTCTATAATGATGTACTATCTGCGCTTTTAATGATCTTTTTACCAATTTCTTTAGTTTTATCATTAGTATACATGGCTCTTGGGGTTCCGCAAGCGTTTATTTCAATAATCAAGTTTCCTGAGCCGGTTGGTCCCATAAGTTCACTATTGCCCATTATGACATTGGGTAACAATGGTGGTTCTTACTATGCCCTTGGTTCGGCCATTGCCTTACAAAACCCAAACATCTTAACAAATTTAATTCAATCTGCATCAATGTTGGTTTTTCCATTATCATTATTTTGGCTTTTTGGGTTTAACCTAAAAAACAAAAAGGAAGGGTTATTTTTGCTTGTCGCTTCAATGTTAATTTTTTTGATAGCGTTCGTAATTATATTGTATGAGCCGCTCGGTGCCTTCCCATTTAGGATAGGCTCGTTTAATACTAAAATTTTAACAGCAACATCTATCTTCTCAAATACAGGGTTGTTGTCAGCGCCTTTAATCGGGCTAAGTAAAGGCGCACTGGCAATATATATAGTGGGTATGGTGGTGGCGATGGCCCCTGGATCAATTGGTACAGGTTTTATAGATATAGAAGTCTACGCGATTTTAACAGTATTTTTTATAAGTTTGATGTCAGGGCGAATGCCTGAATATTTAAATTTTAAACTAAATGCGAAAGAAATAAGGTTATCTTCTTTGGCGTTTCTTTTGCATCCGCTTTTAATCTATGCCGGTATTTTACTCGCCTTGCTTATTTTACCAAAAACCCTATACCCTTCTCTTGGTTCAGGTTTCACACAGGCCTTATGGGAAATAGTTAGTGCAGCTCAAAATAACGGTGCCGATTTTTTTGGGGTTTTGGGAAACTCCGCCGCCCTTAATTACCTAACCGGCGTCATAATGTTATTTGGAAGATATTTATTTTTAATGATTGGGTTATTAATTGCTAATGAGTTTATTAAAAAGAAAAAAAATCAGTCAGCTACAAAGATAAGAACCGACACACTTGCATTTAGCTTCACGTTAATAATATTTATATTTCTTTTAGTTATAATAACACTGTTGCCTTTACTTGTTTTAGGACCTATGGCAGGTTGATGACAGCATATGGAAATTAAAACAATTGTCGCTTTGTTTGAGGAATCATTAAAGAGATTATCTCCAACCTATTTGTATTTGAATCCAGTGATGTTGATGACAGAAATTTCTTTTATTATTGTCGCTCTATATATATTGGTTACGAAGTCTTTTTCCTTATTTTACTTTTCGATTCTTTTGCTTATTTTTATTACCGTTTGGTTTGGGACGTTTGCAGATTCTTTTGCTGAGTTCCAAGCTAAAGCCACAGCTAAGTACTTGATTTCTGTTACACAGGCAAATCTAGCTCGAAAAATTATGGATGATAATATTTCGGAAATATTGGTTAAACCAGAAGAGTTAGTAAAGGGCGACGTTATATTAGTAAATAGTGGAGAAATTATACCCGTAGACGGCATAATAATTGAAGGCGCGGCAGCAATTGATGAATCGCTTGTTTCCGGGGAATCAATACCTGTAATAAAATCCATAAACGACGAAGTTGTTGCAGGTTCAAGACTTTCAAGTGATTGGTTAAAGATAAAGGTTGTAAAACCAGTCGGAGAATCATATGTCTCAAAAATAGCTAACATGATTGAAAAGACAAAAAGACCCAAATCTCAAAGCGAGCAAGAACTTAATATTATATTATATGTCCTGACGGTTATTTTCACTGTAATTATCGCAGCACTTTTTGCAATTATTGACGTACTAGGGTTCAGCCCAAATCCAGCAATACTTTTAGCTTTTTACGTTTGTCTGCTGCCAACAACAATAGGGGCATTACACGAAGCCATAGGCATATCTGGAATTGCGCGCATGTGGAAAATCAAGGTAATATCAAAATCCGGCAGGGCCATTGAGTCAGCGGGAGATGTGGACAGTGTTTTATTAGATAAAACTGGCACAATAACCATAGGTAGAAGAGAACCTATAGGCATATTACCATTTAACGGAATTCAGGTTGAAGATGTAGCGCGGGCAGCATTTATTGCATCTTTAAACGATGATACACAGGAGGGCAAAGCTATCATTAGGTTTTTGCAGAAGTCAGGATACATTCCAGATAACTTGGATTCAATTATTACATCTAACTACGAAGAATTTTCTGCTAAAACAAGGAAAAGCGGAACTTATTACAAGCCATCAACTTGGGGGAGTAAGGCAGTTCGTGGAAAATTGCATATTATCAGAAAAAGCGATTTAAACGGTGTATATCTAAATGACGAAATACCAGTGTTCAAAGGCGCACCAGACGTTATGAAGAAGATTTTCAATGCTCCTGTTGGCTTTGATAAAATGGTAGAAGACATTGCTAAAAAGGGAAACTCCCCCTTGGTAATTTCGTACGGGGATGAGATCATAGGTATTATTGAATTAAAGGACATAATAAAACCTGGCGTCAAAACCCAAATCGAATCTCTAAAGAAAATGGCCATAGAGCCAATTATGGTAACTGGGGATCACCCATTAACTGCAAAAAATATAGCAAATGAAGTGAGTATAAATGAAGTAATAGCACAGGCCAAACCTGAGGACAAGTACAAGAAGGTTCAGGCAGAACAGGACAAAGGTAAAACTATAGCTATGGTAGGAGATGGCACTAACGATGCGCCGGCCCTTGCTAGGGCCAATGTAGGATTGGCCATGTACCAGGGGACGGAGGTCGCAAAAGAAGCGGCAAACATGGTAGACCTTGAATCTGACCCCTCAAAAATTATTGATGTGATTATGATAGGCAAACAAATTCTTATAACCCGTGGCTCAATAGCAACATTTAGTATAGCCAACGATTTGGCAAAGTATTTCGTTATACTTCCAGCTATGCTTTCTACAATTTCCGCATTGGCCTATCTTAATATTTTAAAATTGCCTCCCCATATTTCTGTAATTGCTGCCCTAATTTATAATGCGGCGATAATACCTGCTCTTATACCACTGGCTATTAAAGGCATAGGATTCAAGCCAGACAGTCCCAATAAAACATTCTTAAAAAATATGCTTATTTATGGATTAGGAGGAATGGTAATGCCATTCATAGCTATAAAAATAATAGGCATAATATTAATGTTGCATATAGTTTTATAAAATTAACAATCTAAAACCATAAGTCTTTATTTACCTATAACTAACAACCATTATTTAACATGGATATACCAAGGCTTGACATAAAAGGTATTAAAAACTGGATCATGCCCCTTGTCATAGGGGCCATAGTTGGGCTAGCCGCATCATTAACTTATGCTGGTTCTCTCTATGTTTGGTCAATATTTCATATAGCAATATACAAGTTACCAAGATTGGTATTTCCGTTTATTCTCCTTTCATTTCTTTTATCAAGTTTGCCTGTTAGAATATTTCTTAAGAGGCGCCCTAAGGATACTTTTGACTCAATTTTAGAATATTACCATACAAATCCAAGCTCCCTTAATTTAAAAGAGACTTTAATATACTCTGTCTCATCGTTGTCATCGTATATTTTTGGATCACCAGTTGGTCCAGAAGGGGCCGCGGCTGTTATGGGCGCAGGGATTTCAAACAAAATCAAGTCTACCTTCGGAACTTCAATTTCTTCCCAAACAATAATTTTGACTGGACTGGCTTCAGGATTTACAGCCATATTTAAGACACCGCTTAGTGGTTTTTTATTGGCTCTGGAATTACCATATAAAGGAGATCTTGAAAAAGAACCGTTTTTATCCGCCGCACTTGCAACCGCTACTTCCTATTTAGTATCGCTGGCATTAAATACGCCACCTATAATTTATATACAAATTACCAAATTTCCATCCATAAATATAGTAGTGGTTTTAGTATCGCTTGTTTTTGGGGCAATTATTGGTTTTATAAGTATCGGGTTTGTTAAACTGTATAGGGGATTTAATTTTATTGCAAATTACTTGATGAAAAAAGCAAGTTTTCCCATATTGATTCTTGTGGGTGGGTTGTTGATAGGATTCATTGCCTATTTTGAGCCTTATTCTGTAGGCCCAGGGATAGATATGTTAAACTTAACGCTAGCTGGAAGCATAGGCCTTTATGCAATAATAGCGATTTTGGTAGCTAGAGCCAGCACCGTTCTAATATCATTTAACTTTGGAGCAAGTGGTGGCTTTTTTTTGCCATCGATAGAAATTGGAGCGCTATTGGGTTATCTGATTGGGACACTTGTGAATCCGCCATATGCGGTATATTATGCTTTATTGGGCATGGCTGCTATGGCCGCTGGGGTAAACAAACTGGTATTAGTTCCTGTGACGTTTATTTTAGAAGTGGTTGGAGCGCAAATAGCTATTCCAGTTCTATTAACATCAATTGCAAGTTATTTTATTTCATGGAACGTTGGTATATATGAGTACCAACCCAAAAACAAGTTAGATAAAGGCGCCTTTGCGCTTGAAAAATTCTATATAAATGCAGAAAAACAAAGTCCAGAAATTTTACAAGCAATAAGGGCTCTAGATATAATGAACCACAACCCAATTTATATAGAAAATAATAAAACAGTTAAAGACGCATATAACTTATTAAAATCCAAAGCGTTAAAAATATTGCCCGTGGTAAATGCCGATGGTATATTCGAGGGATTCATAAGCATAGATTATTTAGCCAATTTACCTAGCAGAACACTTACAATTGCAATTAATAATCTGGAAATTAGAAAGGGAATTACAGCTTTGGAAACAGAGAACCTTAAAAACATTATTGAGCAGATGCTAAATCAAGACACAGATCATTTATTTGTGATAGATAAGGCCGGCGTTTTAAGGGGAGTTATAACCGAAATGGACATAATAAGATACATGATCAAGTCGATAACATAAATCAATTATACAGATAAAGGCGCCTTATAGCAATCAAGGATGGGGGATTAGCCACTTAATTATAAAGGCACTCGAGGTTGCATTGCCTGAAATATAAATCCATTATTGTACGTTTAAGATGTTAAACTTGCTCACCGGCGTGCAGGATTATGATATATAACTTTGTACCAATGGTACGCAACTACATGACAGCTAACATTATAATTTTAACGAATCAGTTGTTAGCTGGTACATACAGGCAATAAGTATAGATTTCAAAAACATATCATCTAAAGCGTAATACGTGCTAGATCACGCAAGAGCTTACACCGTGTGAAATCCTAGATTAATCCATCCGAGTTTTGGGATTACTTTTTGTTTTTGGTCCTTATTGCTAAAAAAGACACCGGATTTTCCACTAACCACATGCCCTATTTTGTGTATTATGATTCCATGCCTTCTAGCTAGTTTTTCGATAAATGGCGCATTGTTCAGCTCTACAGTCAATACCATTTGATATTCCTCACCACCAAACATTACATCATCATAAATATTTCTTTTAGAGCGATAAAGCATTTTATAAATTGTTTGTGATACCGGAAGCTCTTCTATTATAAAAGATTTATTACTTTGGGAGGCCATTTCATTTAATGTATATGCTAAACCGTCGCTTGAATCCATGGAAGAACTTACATAGCCACCTTCTACTGCTTGTACTGCAAATTTGTATGGTGGCTCTACATCGTAGACCTGCTTAAGCGCTAAAGCCTTAATTTTATCATCAAGGTATTGATGCAATAGAAGATGGTCTAATCCGGCTTTGGTTAACCCAAATTCTCCTGTAGCATAAATAATATCCCCGTCTTTGGCTCCGCCACGGCTTACCTGTTTCTTATAAGTACCAAGTAGAAGGCAATCAACAATTAAATCAGTTGATTCATTAACATCCCCCCCAACCAGCTTGAATCCATATTTTTTAGCAGCATGCTTGGTTCCATCGACCAAATCTTTTATGTTTTTATCTGATAGATTTTTTGGGAATGCATATGAAAGCAATCCATAGGTTGGGCGTACACCCTTTACCCCGAAATCGGAAATTGTAGAAGCAACGGCCTTTTTTCCTATTTGAAAAAAAGTGATGCCAGGAGGAGCATCAGTACTCCCCACGAGCATGTCAACTTTTAACGCCATCTGGTTTGGAAGGTATGCGACGTCATCATCCAATTTAACTTTGCTGTATTCGAAAATGTTCCGGATATAGTTTATGATCTCTATCTCGTTCAACGCCTATATTTGCTTTACAAACAAATATATCTGTTGATTCCCTTTTATTTCATCCATTATCCTTTCAGTTAACCTTTTTGCCGGATCCTTAAACCCTACCCTTTCTTGTATATCCTTAAAACTTGTAAATGGCCTTTTTTCCTTCTCTTTTATCATTTCTAACATTAATGTCTTACCTATTCCCGGGATTAATTCTAGCGCATTTAGTCTAGGGGTAATTGGCACAGACATGTTGAAGAAATTGACAAAGTTTTTTTGATTATCGTTAACTATTAATTCTACTGCCTGCGGTAGAGTGTTTTTTGCTACAGGCGAAAGATCATCGTATTTTAATCTGCCCAAAACACTAAGAACTTTACTGCGACTTTCTTTGCTAATGCTAATCTTTTCCATTATAACAAAGCTGGAACCCGGAACAGCTAAAAGCTCAAGTAGCATAAAATAATCAGCACCAATAGTTTCCAATATGGTACCATATTTGTTTTTTAGTGTTTTAGCTTGAGCATTTAATCTAAAATCTAGAACATATCCTAAACTTTCATATTTTTTTTGTTGGTTCAACAATCTGTATACTATATTTTGCAACCGTTATAAAAGCTTAGCTTTTACGGAAGCACGTTAAGAAATTATACGTTTAGAGATGTATTGTATTGCATTTGATAAATATCATTTAACTAGCTGTAAATGGCAAGAAAATTAATTGAGATCAACAGTATACGAACGCACATGGTTAAAGTTGCTAACCAGTTATGTTGCAGTTACAAAGTGCGTTTTTTAAGGCAAAAAGAATTATTTTATACTGAGCTGGCTGTTTCATATCTGAACCCGTAGGATTTAGCACATTTTCGATATATGGATAAATGGATATGCCAGCGTGGATCTGGGGCAGTCCGCGTAATATAAAACAGCCTTAAATCCCCCTAGCAATACATAAAAAAGGATCAAGTTATAATTATAATGTGCAGCAAAAGGCCAGACCCAGTTGGTACAGATTTCTTATACCGTATTATGCTACACAGGAAGTTATTGTAAATATAGTTCCTCTTTATATATTATTTTTAAATGGGAATGTGCTAGACGTAGGTTATGCTACGGCGTTGTACAGCATAGTTCCGATTATCTCATCAATAACAGCAGGCAGGTTGGCTGACCTGTATGGGAAAAGAAAAGTAATCATTTTAATGAGCGTTTTACTTCAATTTTTAGGCTATATTATAATGGTATTTTTAAAGAGCATAATAGCCATAACAATATCCTATACAATATTTTCTTTGGGATTTTCATTTGCTATACCAATAATTGGATTGCTACTTACTGAAACACTCCCAAAAAACCAGTGGGGAAAAGGCAATTCGCTCTCATTCATATACATGGTTATAGGCTATATTACTGGAATGGTACCTACAATTTTAATGCTGTTACTGGAACCATTTGCATACGCTCTTTATATTCCAATAATATTCTTGATAATTTCGGCCTTATTTGCACTTAAATTTATCAAAGACCCAGAAATTACGTTTGAGCGCAGGAGTGAGGTAAATAACTTCAATGCATTTCTACACAGAATATTAAAACTGCCAGTAATAACTCTCCGTACACCAAAACTTAACGATTTTAAACTTATAAGAAGGTCATTTAGTTCTGCTTTTTCGCGGGATCTTCCCATAATAATGGTTTCTGCAACAATTTTCTTTTTCGCCACAAACCTGTTTTTCACATCATATACGCCATATCTTGCATCAAATCAAATTCCTTATTGGATGATTTTAGTGGCCAACATGTACATACTTCTAATTAACTCAGCTGGCATGATTCCTGCCATTAGAAAGAGGGCAGAAGGGGCTGATGTTAGGTATGTTGTAGATATGCTATTCGTCAGAACCATAGGGGCACTAGGAGCTTCAATAGCCGCCACTTATTTGTTTGGTATTTCTGCTTTTTTTTCTACATTTATTATATTTACAATATTGGGCATGGCTTACACTCCAATATATATAGGCGTAAGTTCCTTACTTTATTATAATTTACCTTCAACGAATCAGGGCGCAACTTTGGGGGTTTACAGTTCCCTTACAAACCTTGCACTATTTCTTGGGTCAATCCTTTCAGGGATCGTATCCTATTATCTTGGTTACAGCTCAACATATTTTGTGTCAGCCATATTCTTTTTAATTGCATCAATAGCCCTAGAATGGCACTTTAGGGTTTTAGAAAGGGAATATTAAGTTTAAATTTAGCGCCTTTAAGGCAACGCTTTTAAGTTAACAAAAAAAGGGGTTTACGACGGAAAATGAGTCTACCAAGTTATGTAGGAGTTTGGAAGGGAAGAGATTTTCTTAACACACAAGACTACACACAGGAAGAAATTCATGCAATACTAAATGCAGCAGACGATTTGAGGAACAAATTTAGGTCAATGGTACCAACACCATACTTACCAGGAAGAACTGTTTTCTTAATGTTCTATAACGAAAGTTTAAGAACCAGAAACAGCATGGAAGCCGGTATTTTCCAATTAGGCGGTCACGCCCACTTTATTAGAGCTTCAGATGTCTACACACCAACGTTGCCAGAAGATAGGGTTCCATATAAGACGGAAGATATTTCAGATGTCGCTAGGGTCCTGAGCAGATTTGGTCAAGCTATTGCAATAAGAATGTACGCCGATGCAGCTAAGTGGATAATTGGGAGGTCAAACAAAATAATCGGCCTTTTTGCCAAGCATGCAACAATACCAGTAATAAATATGGAAGACGACATGTATCATCCATTACAAGCGCTTGCAGATATGCAGGCCGCTAGGACAGTGAAACCAAAACTCAATGGTAAAAAATTTGTAATGTCATACGCATATTCAGGTGGGTTAAAGCCTCTTGCAGTACCACAAAGCACTGTTCTGGCTGCAACACAGATGGGCATGGAAGTTGTAATAGCACAACCAAAAGGATTCGAACTTGATGACAGGGTAGTTAAGGCAGCACAGGAAAACGCCAACCGCTATGGCGGAAGCTTTAAAGTAGAATATGACATGAAGACAGCATTTGAAGGGGCTACATTCGTGTATCCTAAGGCGTGGTCACCAAAAGAATTCATGGAACCATACGGACCAAAGACAGATCCTGACGCAGCAAAGCAATATCAGGCAAAATATAAAGATTGGAAGGTATCAATGGACCTGTTAGAAAAATCAGGCAACCCCTATTATATGCACTGCGGGCCTGCGGATAGGGGACAAGAAGTAGACGACGAAGTGCTTGATAGCTACGAGAATTCATTGTATTTCGACGAAGCTGAAAACAGACTACACACCGAAAAAGCAGTAATGTCAATGATAATGCCGTAAATATTTCTTTTTTATTCAATTTTTTTATATTTTGTTCTTTTTTGGCAGTTGTATCCGGGTTTTGAAAACTCAAAATAACATTTAAGATTTTTTAGCCAAGTCAAAAATGTTTGCAGTAAGTTTATAAGAACAAAACAGTATAACACTGTTATGAGTTTCGAAGTGGACCTAGATAAATACAATTTTTCCGTATCAACCGATTATAATTATGTGATGCCACGGGGACTAAATGAAGGTACAGTAAGGGAAATATCCCGACTTAAAAATGAACCGCAGTGGATGGAGGACCTGAGATTAAAGGGCCTGCGTGAATTTGTTGGTAAAAAAATGCCATCCTGGGGGCCCGATCTAAGTGATTTAGATTTAAATAAAGTGATTTATTATGCCAAACCTACTGGCAACCAAGCAAAAAGTTGGGAAGACCTTCCACCATCTATAAAGGAAACTTTTGAGAGACTTGGCGTTCCTGAAGCCGAAAGGAAATTTCTTGCCGGTGTAGGGGCACAGTTTGAATCTGAAGTAGTTTACCATAATTTAAAGAAGGAACTTGAGAGCCAAGGAGTTATATTTAGCGATATGGACACTGCTGTAAGAGAGTACCCTGAATTAGTTAAAGAATATTACAGCAAGATAATTCCGGTTTCAGATAACAAGTTTTCAGCTTTAACTTATGCAGTATGGAGTGGCGGGAGCTTTGTTTATGTGCCTAAGGGCGTTAGGCTTGAAAAGCCAGTATACGCTTACTTTAGGTTAAATGCCCCGGATGTGGGAAACTTCGAAAGAACGCTGATAGTTGCAGAGGAAGACAGTTATGTGCACTATATAGAGGGGTGCACGGCCCCCCTATATTCAGGTTCCACTCTACACGGCGGCGTAGTGGAAATAGTGGCAAAGAAGGGTGCGCATGTGAGATACACTACCATACAGAACTGGTCAAGAAACGTGTTTAATTTAGTTACCCAAAGGGCACACGTTTATGAAAATGGCAAGATGGAATGGGTGGATGGAAATATGGGAAGCAAGATAACGATGAAATATCCCTCAATATATTTACTGGGCAGGGGAGCCAGTGGAATAATTAATTCCATGAGTATAGCATCGAAAAATCAAATAATCGATTCTGGCGGTAAAATTTATCATAATGCGCCTGACACAAGCTCAACAATTACTTCAAAAGGCATTTCAATGAAAGGTGGCAGTACCACCTATAGAGGGCTCGTGTATGTTGCTCGCAATGCCGAAAACGCAAAAAGTGCCGTAAGGTGTGATTCCCTTATGATGGATGAAAATTCCAGATCAAACACATACCCGTATGAAGTTGTAAATGATAATTCAGCAACGGTAGTACACGAAGCATCTGCTGGCAGAGTCGGCCAGGAGCAATTATTTTATTTAATGAGCAGAGGGCTTAAAGAACCTGATGCGCTTTCACTTATCGTAATGGGGTATATGGACCAGTTTACAAAAGAAATACCAGTAGATTTTGCCACAGAACTTTATAAGTTGATATCACTAGAACTAATTGGTGCAGTTGGTTGAATGCGGAAAATGTAACAGACGACACGGTAAACACATATAAAAAATATCCGTTTGAGACGCATCAATTATTTTTAAAGAGTTATTTACAGCCAAGGTTTGAGCCACTAGAACTAAAGCCAGGGATTATAAATATAACATATAGTGCTAAGCCGTTATATAAAAAGTATGAAATAAGAGAAGAATTTTATGATAAAATGTATTTTCTAAATGCATCTATCAAACCCGAGGTTTCATTTTTTAATTTAAATGAAAATCAATTAAAAATACGGGCTGTAGCTAAAGATGGACTAGTGGGCATTGCTCAGGAGGTAGAGATAGAAGGTGAAAAGCCATCAACTGTAACTAACTTTATAGAAGCAGGCAGCAACGCATTCGTAAGTGACATTGAGATCTTTAAGGTCAAAAAGAACTCTACGTTAAAGCATCTCCGAGTGATAAATGGAGGCAATATTGCGTCAAACACATATTATTTTCTAGAAGACGGTGCAAGGTTAGAAATAACGGAACTTGCTTCGAGAGTAGATTATTTAAGGCTCAAGTCAAACATCATAGAGGCAGGTACAGGGGCATATTCTGAGGCCTATTATGGCTACGATACTGGGAATGTGGACAGAATTGATGTTACCGCTATGATCGTGCTCAATGCAAGGAACACGCAAGGCAATGCATATCAGCGGGCGGTAGTGAGGGGCACGTCTAGAATTTACCAGAAAGCTCTGGTTTACAATACAAAAGATGGACCAGGTGGCAGATCTTATTTGGAACAAAAGGCACTTTTATTGAGCGAAAACTCTTATGCAAACAACATACCAGGCATGCAACTGGATTCAAACGACATAGTGGCTAAACATTCGGCCGCAACATTTAGTCTAAGCGAAGACCAGTTATTCTACATTATGTCACGAGGGCTAGATAAGGACACATCCACTCAAATTTTGGCGGAAGGTCTTTTAAGACCAATAAAGGACAAAATAAATAGTGAGGGTATTAATGATTGAAGACGACCTGGCTTCTATAAGATCGGACTTTCCTATATTTGAATTTAATCCAGGGCTCATCTATATGGATAGTGCGGCAACCAGCCAGAGGCCCAAAAAAGTAATAGATAAAGTAGCAGAAGTTTACAGCAGCTATAATTCTAATGTACACAGGGGAATTTATTCAATGGCTGAAAAAGTTACAGCGGAATATGAAAATTCAAGAAAGGAGATAGCTGACTTTCTTGAAGCCAACACCGAGGAGTTAATTTTTACTAAAAATACTACGGAATCTCTCAACCTTGTTGCATACATGCTTTTGCCGAAACTAAAAAATGGAGTTATAACTATTACGGAGCTTGAGCATCACAGCAATATTTTGCCGTGGAGAAAGGTAGCATCATTAGCAAATGCAGAACTTAGAACGGTAGCCGTTGATCAAGAAGGAAAAATAAACGATGCCGATTTCGAAAAAAAAATTTCTGGAAGTTCGGTATTTTCATTTGCCCATGTATCCAACGTTGCAGGAACTATTTTAAATGCTAAAAACATGATCAAAGCGGCAAAAGCTGAGGGGGCAATAGCGATTGTAGACGGAGCGCAGGCAGCCCCGCATTTAAAGCTTAAATTACATGATCTTGGCGCAGATTTCTATGCCTTGTCAGGTCATAAGATGCTTGGGCCCACCGGTATTGGTATTTTATACGGAAATAAAAAATTGTTAGAAGATTTGGAACCGCCATTTAGCGGGGGGGAGATGGTAAAAGAGGTTCATACAGAGGGTCAGGAATGGAACGATATTCCATGGAAATTTGAGCCGGGAACGCCAAATTTTGCAGGGGCAATAGGGTTTGGGGAGGCAATTAAATACTTGAATAAAATAGGAATGAATAATATAGAAATATATGAAAAAAAATTGGGGGAGGCGCTGGTAGAGGAACTGGCAAAGATTGACGGCCTGGAATATATCGGCCCCAGCGAAGGCAGAGCATCATTGCTTTCATTTAAAATCAAAGGTTATCACCCGCATGACATTGCCGCTTTTTTGGATACGCGATCAATTGCTGTAAGATCAGGATTTCATTGTGCTCAGCCACTGCATGAAAGATTTGGATTTTTTGATGGGAGTGCTAGGGCAAGCCTTTACTTTTATAACAATGTAGATGAAATAGAACTGCTTGCTAGCGCATTGAATGAACTGGTGAAATTATAATGAGTTATTTTTTCATCGAGAATATAATGGATCATTATAAGAACCCGCGCAATATGAAAGAGATTAAGGGAGCGGATTCTGTTTTTGGTGATAGTAATCCAACATGTGGCGACACGGTGAAAATCTTTCTCAAAGTTAATGGAAGCAAAATAGAAGACATAGGCTTCCAAGGGCATGGCTGCGCATTATCCATGGCGTCCTCTTCCCTGTTGACTGAAATGGTCAAGGGCTCTGAGTTGCAAGATGTATTAAAAATAACTGAGAGTGATTTAATGAAAGAGCTAGGCATAACAGAACTGGGGCCAAACCGCATCAAATGCGTTGCATTACCAGTTAAAACACTAAAAATGGCCATCGTTCAATACTTATCGAATGTTAATAATGCGGGGGGTGGGACTTGAACCCACGAAGGCCTACGCCAGCAGGTCTTGAGCTTGGACAGTCCTCAAATAGGTCATAACTACTGCCCCCTTTGACCTGGCTCGGGAACCCCCGCAACATTTTCAATCCAAATGCGGGCTTTTAAATTTAATCATAATAAAAATAAAATGCAGAGTTAAAGCTTTTAATATAAAATATTGATAAGGAAGTATAACCTATTGAATATCAAAGCAAGATACCGGGTTCTGCGGGATACGCCAGTATAAATGGGATAAGCTTGCAAAACAGCCCAAAATATAGCTATATTAGAAATTGTAAAAATTGGATAGTTAACACCTGTTAAGCTCGTTTATTAGATAAGGCAAATCAGATATTATTCTGAATGGAGCCACTGACAGCCTTATGGGATTTTTGTAGTTCAAAAAAGGCTTTATAATTCTTGTAATATAACCATGTTTTAACAACTCAATAAAAACCACGTTGTTAGGTTTACAAGTTGAAATTGTTACAAAATAAGTTGCAGTGGGTGTTCTTGCTACACCTGTTTCCAATTCGCTCAAGAATTTTTGCATAGTTGTTTGAGCTTCCACCCATTTGGATTTAAAATAAGGTAACCTCTTAAGAAGATAAATTGATACTGTTGCGCCCAAAGATGAAACTGCAAAGGGCAGTTGTGCCTTTTTGAGATTGAGTACAAGATTAGCATTGCCCAACAAATAACCTACCCTCAGGCCGGCTATACCGAAGGACTTGGACATTGTTCTTAAAATGAGCAAATTACTATATTTGGTTATTAATTGTGAAAAACTGTTCCCCAGAAATTCAGCATATGTTTCATCAACTACAACCAATCCTCGACTCCTTTCAAGGAGTTCCTTTAACTGTTCAGCTTTTATGGTGTGTCCGGTTGGATTATTTGGCGTGCAAACAAAAGTTATGCTGGGAGCTGCGCTAATCAGCGCATCAATATTTATTGAAAAATCGTTATGATACGGTACTTCCACTGTCTTTATTCCCCTAAGAGTAGCACTTATACCATAATATGAATAGGTGGGCGTTAAATATGCTACACTTTGGTTAGGTCCAAATAATGAAATTAAAAAATCCACTAACTGGTCTGCCCCTGACCCTAATAAAATACTGTCTGGATTGACTCCAGCATAGGACGCCAGTGTTTCCTCAAGCCTAACCGTCTCGTCCTTCGGATAAAGCCGGGGATCAAGATCTTTTATAGCAGCATTAAATATTGATTTTAAGTATGAAGCCGGTATAAAGAGATTTTCATTCGATTGCAGGTTTACAAATTTTTTTATGTTAATATCATACTGTCTGGCTGCCTGACTCGCAGAAATTCCCCCCTCATATGCAGGCCTTACTGATAATTCATCAATTATTTTTTTCCATGACAATTATTTATGCTCTCCTCCGTTCCTACATTCCATTGCATTTTTATGAGATGGAAAGCCCTCATAAGAAGCCATGGTTTTAACCGTATCAACCATATTTTTCCAGCCAGTTAATGTTATTTTTTCATACGTAACAGACCTAATGAAATTCATAACATTTAAACCTGAATACATCTTTGCAAAGCCATTAGTAGGCAAAGTAGAATTTGGACCGATTCCATAATTGCCGGCAGAAAAAGGTGTATTTATTACTATGGTGCCAGCTCTTAACATTCCCTTATATTTGTTAAAAATTTTATTTGCATTCTTACTTTCTATGGCCAAGTGTTCAGGAGCAAACTCATATACAAATTTTACCAGCTCATCCATCGAATTAAAAACTAAGGCACCACTGTATTTTTGTGCACTAGAAATTAAAAAACTTTTTCTGGGTTCAGGGATTCTATTTATAAGATCATTCATTAAATTTATGACGTCCATCGCGAAAACTCTGGAAGTTGTTAAAAGCAGCCCTATAGAATCTGGGCCGTGTTCGGCCTCATTTAATACATTCCATGCTACTTTTAATACATCAGCATTTCCATCAGAAAGTACAGCGCCTTCACTTGGTCCAGCGGGCAAGTCTATTTTAACCGCATCATTAACAAGCATCTTTGCCATAAATGTATATGGCCCTCCAGGGCCGGCAACTGTATCCACTTTATGAATTCTTTTTGTGCCATATGCGAAGGCTGCAATGGCGTGGGCTCCACCAGCGATATAAAATTCATTGGCGCCTCCAATTGCTCCTGCAACAATGGACGCCGGATCCATTTCTAGCCTGTTTTCATGTGGCGGGCTGGCTATGGCTATCCTTTTTACGCCAGCAACGCTTGCAGGCACTGTAAGCATCAAAGAAACAGAGGGAAATGATCCCTTACCGGAAGGCACGTATAGGCCTGTTGAATCTACTGGGAAATACATCATCCCGGCATAAACTCCCCTTTCCGTAGTCATCATAAAACCATTGGGAAGTTGCCGTTTATGGAATTTTTTTATATTAATTTCCATTTTTTTTATTGCATTTAAAACCTGAGGGTCAACTTTGTTCCATGAACTCTTTACAGTTTCCTTATCAATTACTATTTCGTTTTCTTTAACAGTTTTTCCTATCTGTTGGCTTATGAACTCAGCTATAGCTTCATCTCCCCTTTCTTTTACATCTTTAATGATTTTTTCAACTGATTGTTTTACTGAGATAATTTCTGGCATAGATCTTCTCATGATTCTATTTATGGTTTCTTTATCAAACGACGAATACTCATAAACTCTAAAAGGACCATTTTCCATTAGATATTGGATTAAAAATCCACTTTTTAAACTAAATGGCCAATTAGTAGCTTTGCTCAAATATGATATCCAAATTAGTGAACCGCTTTTAGCAAAAACACAAAAACTAATTTACCAAACTTGCTATCATTATATATAGTATAACCCGAGTATTTCAATTTCAGTTTTATTATGTAGAGACAATGAGCCCAGACCTAAAGTGCAACATCCAATCATTTGTACTTATTCGAAACTTTTTGTCTTCAGGTATTTAAATATCATCCGCATCGTCCTAAAGTCTTGAGACACATCAAACCTTGAATTATTTTAACAAAACCAGCATCTTAAAAGATTTTCACAATTAATAACCAAATATAGTAATTTGCTCATTTTAAGAACAATGTCCAAGTCCTTCGGTATAGCCGGCCTGAGGGTAGGTTATTTGTTGGGCAATGCTAATCTTGTACTCAATCTCAAAATAGCCTGCCACTTCAGAAAGTCATCAAAGCATTGTTTTGTATAGCTTGCCGCAAACTTACACCTAGGGTAAACTTATTTTACAGCCAACCAAATCCGTAAACGTCACAGCTAGCTTGGAAATCGGTAATCCCAATTGAATTGCTGAAAAACTCGCCAAAATTTGGTCACGGCTTTGGGAAACGGTGCTAACGAGTAAGCGCTAAGTGGCTAAGCATTTGCTTGGCCACCGCATACACTATATGAAGTAAAGGTATATAAAGGTATATCCATATACTATATGCGTGAGAAGAGTGGAAGTTAAGGAC